>CALFEY010000247.1 GCA_937958295.1 uncultured Pseudomonadota bacterium | reverse complement strand
GCGAAGGTTTTGTGAAAGGTCTCGGCATCCATGGGGGCGCGGGCATCGCCCCTCTGCGGATTCGTGATGTCCGCCAGATGTCCGAGCCGGCCCCATTCTGCGGCGAGCAGATGATTGGGCGGGACGGAGCAGATGGGCACGCCCATCGAGCCCACGCCCGCGGCCACCAATCGCTGCACGACCCACCCGCCCAGCGAGTGCCCGATCAAAATCGGATCCTTGTGGCGCTGCGCCTCGCCGGTCATCTGGCTGATCACATCTTCGAGTCGTAGCTTGCCGAGCGCCGCGGGAGGGTTGCGGCGAAGCTCCTCGGGGTTGCCTTCGTGCAAAGGCCAGTCGGGCGCGTGGCAGTCGTATCCGCGCTCGGCGAACCATTGCATCCAGAGGCCCCAGCTCCGGGAGTTCTCGAACATCCCGTGGATGAACACGACGCGCTTCGCCATTGGCTCCTCCGGCTCTTACGGACCTTCACTATCTTAGGCGGAGCCGCCAGCGTTAATGACGAGACCGCCGATAGCGTTGTCGGCGCCCGTCCCACGCACGATGATTCGACCAAGGCCGCATGCGGGCCGGGACCTCTACCGGAATCGACGATGTCGGACGCCGCTGCGTCGATCCACCAGAATTCCGGTTCGCTCCTTCTCACGACGGGCTGCACGATTCGTTGCCCACCCGCCCGTGAAGAAAGGTCCCGACGCCCATTGCGCCGACGATGAAAGCCACCGCTCCTGCCGCCGTGCCCGGCGCCTCCCGTCATCCGCAACGGGATGGGGTGCTCGCGGTGAGCTCGAAGCCCAGTTCGCGGAAGTGCAGTTGGGTTCCTGCGCGCTGGCGCTTGTGACGCGGCGAGCGGGTCGGTGGACGCGGTGCGAGCTGGGGCGATCCGTAACGCTATACTGACTCGCTACATCCTTGAATTCATTTGCGCCCTTGTTCGACGTGCGGGATCGGACGCATGGGGGCGACGCGATAGATCATCATGAGCGCCAGCATGTTTCGGATCGACACTCACCATCACATTCTTCCCCCCGCATACGCCGCCGCGCATCGTCAGGAGATCGCCGAAGTGGCAGCGGAGTTCGCGCCCCAGGTACTCGGCTGGAGCGTTGCCAAATCGCTGGACGCGATGGATGCAGCGGGCATCGAGGCCTCCGTAACATCTATATCCGCGCCTGGAATCTGGTTCAACGACCCTGAGGAAACACGCGATCTCGCCCGCACATGCAATGAGTTTGCATCACTGCTCGCGCATGATCACAAGGGTCGTTTCTTCACCTTCGCTGCTCTGCCGCTGCCCGACGTGGACGCGAGCCTGAGGGAGATCGAGTTCGCGATCGAGTCGCTCGGCGTGCACGGCTTTGGACTCATGACGAGCTATGGCAACCGCTGGCCGGGCGATCCGCTCTTTGCCCCCGTTTTCGACGAGCTCAATCGGCGCGCGGCCGTCGTCTACTTCCATCCGCTCTCATGCGCTTGCTGCTCGGACATGGCAACTGAGGTACCGCCGGCCATCATGGAATACCCGTTCGACACCGCGCGTGCCATCACCAGCCTGCTCTACAGCGGGACGTTCTCGCGCTGTCCCAACATTCGTTTCGTTTTCTCGCATGGCGGAGGGGCCTTTCCCGCGCTGGCGCACCGCATCGCGCGCTACGCGGGGGTGCGTCCGGAATTGCGGGAGCGATTGCCCCACGGGCCTATGCGGGAGGTCGGGAAGCTTTACTTCGACTTGGTGAGCGCGACCAATCCGATCGCGTACGAGGCAGCACGCAGCCTCGTCGGCGAATCCCACTTGCTGCTCGGCAGTGACTACCCCTATTGGTCGCCCCGCATGGCCGTCGAGGGCCTGGCCGCGCTCGGGCTGGAGCCTGGCGTGCTAAGAGCGATAGAGCGCGACAATGCCGTGGCGTTGTTCGCCGGTGCACTCGGGGCTGTTGCATGATCCGGAGGGAAGTCGAACTGATTGTTGCGGGGGGCTCGGTCGTCACCGTCGACCGCGACCGCAGGATCATTGCCAACGGCAGCTTGGCTATCGATGGGCAGTCCATTGTTGCCGTGGGCAAGCGTGATGAGATCGAGCGCGCGTACGTTGCTCGACGCACCGTCGAAGCGCGCGATGCCTTGGTCATGCCGGGCTTTGTCGATGCTCACAACCATCCGATTCATTACATGACGAAGGGAGCTACCGACGATCTGCCCTTCGAGCATCGGATGCGGACTATCGTTGCCCCCTACGAGCAGGGTCTGTCCGACGAGGAGGCGTACCTGAACGCCACGGCGACTTTCGCCGAGATGATCATGAATGGCACCACATGCTTCAACGACGCGGGCAGCATGCCCGGAGATGGCGTTGCGCACGCTGCGCGGGACATCGGCATCCGCGGCGTCCTGGCACTGGAGTCGGTGGACGTTACAGGGGGCGTGAGGCGTACCGAGCGGGGTCGCGACTCTGACGCAGTAGCGGACAACGCCGATGCCTTCGTCGGTCGCTGGCACGGCGCGGAACACGGCAGGCTGCGCGCCGGCTTCACACTGAATAATCCGCACCGCGTCTCCGATGAGCTATGCCGGGCCATCAAGTCGCTATCCGACGATCGGGGGGTGGGCATTCACGGCCACATGACGATCCGCGAGCCTGCGTCCCGGCCGCCCGGCTGGGCGTCACCCTTGCATCGCTATCGTGATTTGGGGCTGCTGGGGCCGCGCCTGTCGCTGGTACACCTAGGCTACGTTGCGGGCTCCGACGTCGCGCTGCTGGCCGATGCAGGCGTCAAGGGCGTGCATTGTCCGGGAACCAGCAGCCTCGGTGGAATCGGCGTGATCACGCACGGCACCATTCCTGAGATGATGGCCGCGGGCATGACCTTCGGCTTGGGCAGCGATGCTGCAACCGTGAGTCGATTCCTTGACATGATTCGCCACATGTACCTCGCGTGCGCCGTGCATAAGGACGCGCGCCGGGCCGATGTGGTGATCAGCTGCTACAAGGCCTTGGAGATGGCCACCATCGACGGTGCGGGGGCGATCCTGTGGGAAGACGAGATTGGCTCGCTGGAGCCAGGTAAGCGAGCAGACATTGCGATCGTAGATGCCACCGACCTCGAGCTCCATCCCAATCCTCATCTCAACCCGGTCGCAAACCTCGTCTACAGCGGCTCCGGTCGATCGGTTCGCACCGTGATCATCGACGGCCGCATTGTGATGGAAGATCGCGTCCTCAAAACTGTCGACGTGGCCGAACTGTGTCGGCAACTCGGCGAGGCAGCGCCGGGCGTTCTCGCCCGTTCCGGCGCAGGGGTGCGTCCCCTTTGGCCTATTGTCTAATCTCAGTCCACTAAGGATCTGCATGAAGCGCTACTTCCGCCCGCTCCTGGCCATGTCGATGGCGGCTTGCTGTCTCGCCAACGGCGTCGCGAACGCCCAGCCGCAGGCAGCGGGGTCTTGGCCCACGAAACCCGTGCGCATGATCGTTCCCTATCCGGGTGGGGCCAGCGTGGACGTGCTGGCGCGGGCCCTAAGCGTCGAGCTCGCAAAGAAGTGGGGGCAACCGGTCATCGTCGACCCGAAGCCTGGCGCCAACACGCTGATCGGTGCCGATGCTGCCGCCCGCGCGACGGATGCCCACACGTTGCTGCTGACGACCGACGCAACCATTACGATCAATCCCTTCATCTACTCCAAGCTTCCATACGATCCCGTGAAGGATCTGCAGCCGGTGTCCATGCTGGTGTCGTTCGGCCAGATCCTGGTGGCGAATGCCAAAGTCCCGGCGAACAGTCTGAAGGACGTCATTGCCCTTGCCAAGGAGAAGCCGGGCAGCTACTCCTATGCGTCTTACGGGGCCGGGAGCCAGCCGCAGCTGGCGATGGAGATGTTCAAGAAGCGCGCCGGCGTGGACATCGTTCACATCCCCTACAAGGGCCTCCCGCCTGCACTCAACGCAGTGATCGCGGGCGAAGTTCCTTACAGCTTCATGTCAGCCGCTTCGGCCAAGACGCATCTCGCGGCGGGCACGATCAAACCCATCGCCTACGCCGGCCCCAAGCGTCTAGCCGAGTATCCGAACCTGCCGACCTTCGCCGAACTCGGCTATCCGGAGGTCGAGGCGAATGTGTGGGTTGGCGTATTCGCGCCTGCCGGGATGCCGGAGGCGCAGATCGAGCAGATCAATCGGGACATCCAGGCGGTGTTGCGGGATCCGCAGTTCAATGCAGCGCAAGTGGCTGGACGCTCCTACGACTTGGCCGCATTAGGCCCTCGGCAGTTCGCCCGCCATATCGCCGATGAGATGGTCAGCCGCGCTGAGCTGGTGAGGGTCTCAGGCGCCAAGCTGGAATGAACGGGCTTGGCGTGGGTCTGCTGCAGCAGACCCGCGCCCTGCGTGAGCCAGATGCTCATGCGGGTACGCCATTGCGGACGGGCCGCCCTAACGGGGGGCGTCCGAAGTGGTGTTAACTCAATAGGGGTATTGGCGGAGAGCGAGGGATTCGAACCCCCGAACAGGTTGCCCCGTTACCTGATTTCGAGTCAGGCGCCTTCGACCACTCGGCCAGCTCTCCGCGGAGCCGACCATTATAGCGTAACCGGTCGCGGCGTGGCCGCCGTCCCGCCAGTACGCCCGGTCGGCCAACGCCTTGGAAGGGGGCTACCCGACCAGTCGCCGCAGGCGCCGCTTCACGCCGCGCAACACGCGCTGCGACAGCCGCCGGCTGTCCGTGCGCGCGGACAGCGGCGCCCCGGCTGCGGCGCCAGCCGTTGCCGTGGCCGACGTGCCGGCCGTCGGCTTCGCCGGCAGCACGGGCACATCGGCGGCGGGTCGTCGCAGCAACAGGTAGTCCTGGAAGTCGAGCGACCCGCGCACCACGTAGGCCTTGAGGTCGAAGAAGCGCGTCCAGTGCTGGAACACGTACCAGGGCGCGTGGAACGTCGAGTGGTAGAAGTCCGGGAACGGACCGCCTTTCCAGCCGTCGTCCTCGATGAACACGATGCCGTTGGTGCGGTACTCGTGCAGCAGGTGTTCCGGATTGCCGCCGGCGTCACGATGCGCCTGCACGAGTTGGCCGAAGGGATGCTCTCCCGATACCGACAGCACGAGATAGCCGCCCGGCTTGACCACGCGCCGCAGCTCGGCAAGCCACGCGTCCTGGTAGCGTTCGTCGAGGTGGGTGAACACGCTCTGGTTGAAGACGAGGTCGAAGTGACCGTCGGGAAACGCGAGCGGCGGCAGGCCTTCGTTCACGCTGCAGCGAACCCACGGAATGTGCGCCTGCGCCCAGGCGATCGCCTCGGCATCGATGTCCGTGCCGTAGAGCTCGACGGTCTTGCCCACCTCCTGCAGGTGCAGCAGCATGCGTCCGCATCCGCAGCCGAATTCGAGCGCGCGCGGAAAATCGGTGAACGACTTGCCGGCGATGCCGAGCATCGTGTGGATGTTCGCAACGGAACCGGCGCCTGACTTCCAGAACCAGCCGGCGTCGGGATGTCCCGCCACGCGCTCGCGCAGATGGCTGTCGGGCAGTTCGGGGACGTCGCTGTCGGCCATGGAGACGGTGGGGAGGGAACGCGTCATCCGCACGCGCGGGTCGCGTGACAATAGCAGAGGCCTCGCTCTGCCACCATGCGGGCGACCCGGAAGGGCGCGCTGCGGTGTGCAAGAATCGCGTCCTCGAATCTCCCCACTCCTTCCGGCCCGATGCAAGCCCCCCCCGCCGACGCCGCACCCGTCACGCCCTTCGCTTTGCTCGGCGGCGACGCCGGCGTGCGCGCACTCGTGGACGCCTTCTACGATCGCATGGAGATGGAGGAGGCCTACGCTGGCATCCGGGCGTTGCACGGCGCGTCGCTGGACGGCTCCCGCGAAAAGCTCTACCTGTATTTCTGCGGCTGGCTCGGCGGCCCGCAACGCTACATCGAGCGCTTCGGCCATCCCCGGCTGCGCGCGCGCCACCTGCCGTTTCCCATCGCCACCGTTGAGCGCGACCAGTGGCTCGCTTGCATGCGGCAGGCGCTGGACGATACCGGGGTTGCCGAGCCGCTCAAGACGAAGCTGATGGAAGCCTTCTTCGGGACGGCGGACTGGATGCGCAATCGCGAGGGCTAACCACCGCGCTCGGCTCGTGGCCATCGACGCTTCCCTTTACACGATCTTTATATCCTCGCGGCCATTCTTCCCGCCGCGTTTGCACCCGCCCACCTAACCTGACGCCCTATACCGGTCTTTCGACCGTTCGAGGTGCGTCATGCAGGATGTTCTCTATCTCGCGCTGCTGATCGGCTTCTTCGCAAGCGCGATGGCGCTTGTGCGCGCGTTTGCCCGCCTGCTCCGGGGAGGCAAGCCATGACCTGGGTGCATTGGGCGGCCGGGGCGGCTGCGCTCGGTCTTTTCGTGTACCTCGTCGTCGCGCTGTTCAAGCCGGAGGCCTTCGAATGAACGCCGCGGGCTGGATGCAGATGGCGGTGTACGTCGCGGTGCTCTTGCTCCTCGCCAAGCCGCTTGGGGCCTACATGGGCGCGGTGTACGAAGGGCGCGCCACACGCGCTCAACGCGTAGCCGGCGGGATCGAGCGCGTTCTCTATCGCGCGGCCGGGGTCGATCCTGGTCGCGGGATGACGTGGGTGGAGTACGCGCTCGCGTTGCTGTGGTTCAACCTGCTCGGAGCACTCGCGGTGTACGGGATGCAGCGCCTCCAGGGCATGCTACCGCTCAATCCGCAGGACTTCGCGGGCGTCTCGCCGGACTCCGCGTTCAATACCGCGGCGAGCTTCGCGAGCAACACCAACTGGCAGGGCTACGGCGGGGAGAGCACCATGAGCTACCTCACGCAGATGGCCGCGCTCGGAGTGCAGAATTTTGCGTCCGCCGCCACGGGGATGGCCGTGTTGGTGGCGCTCATCCGCGGCTTGACGCGCCGCCAGGTCGACGACATCGGCAACGTCTGGTTCGACCTCGTCCGCTCCATCGTGTACATCCTGCTGCCGCTGTCGCTCTTGCTCGCGGTCGCGCTTGCGAGCCAAGGCGTGGTGCAGACCTTCGACCGCTACACCGCCGTCGCGTTGATCGAGCCGACGACCTACGACGCGCTGGCCAAGGACGCTGCCGGTGCCCCGGTGGTCGATGCCCAAGGCAAGCCCGCCACCGAGCGCGTGACGGTCGCCGAGCAGGTTGTGCCGCTGGGACCGGCGGCGTCGCAGATCGCCATCAAGCAGCTCGGTACCAACGGTGGTGGGTTCTTCAACGTGAACTCGGCGCACCCGTTCGAGAATCCCACGCCGCTGTCCAACTTCCTCGAGCTCCTCGCGATCCTGCTCATTCCCGCCGGGCTTTGCTACACGTTCGGTCGCATGGTGGGCGATATGCGCCAAGGTCGGGCGCTGCTCGCGGCGATGACGGTCGTGTTCGTGGCTCTGGCGAGCGTGACCTATTGGCTCGAGGGCGCGGGCAACCCCTCCCTCGCGCAGGCCGGGATCGACGCCATCGCGACCGCCGTCAATCCGGGCGGCAACATGGAAGGCAAGGAGGTGCGCTTCGGCATCGCCGCCTCGACGCTGTGGGCCGTGGCCACCACGGCGGCCTCCAACGGCTCGGTCAATGCCATGCACGATTCGCTGGTGCCGCTCGCGGGGCTTGTGCCCATGTGGCTCATGCAGCTCGGCGAGGTCATCTTCGGCGGCGTGGGCTCGGGGCTGTACGGCATGCTCGTGTTCGCGATCTTGGCCGTGTTCATCGCCGGGTTGATGGTGGGACGCACGCCGGAGTACCTCGGCAAGAAGATCGGTGCCTTCGAGATCAAGATGGCCTCGGTGGTGATCCTGGTGCCGCCCTTCCTCGTGCTCGGTGGGACTGCGCTCGCCGTGATGCTGGAAGCCGGGCGCGCCGCCGTGGCCAATCCGGGCGGCCAGGGCTTCGCGGAGATCCTCTACGCGTTCTCGTCGGCGGCCAACAACAACGGCAGCGCCTTCGGCGGCCTCTCCGCGAACAACGAGTTCTACAACACGACCCTCGGGGTGGCGATGCTCTTCGCGCGCTACTGGCTCATCGTGCCGGTGCTGGCCCTTGCCGGCGCCTTTGCCGCGGCCAAGCACGTGCCGGCGTCGGAGGGCACGCTGCCCACGCACACGCCGCTGTTCGTGGTGGTGCTGCTCGGCACCGTGCTCACGGTGGGCGCGCTCACGTTCGTCCCCGCGCTCGCCTTAGGGCCGGTGGTCGAGCACCTTCTTCTGCACGGCACGCGTTGAATGCGTGGCCATCTTCCTGAGAGTCATGTCATGACCCCCACCCCTGCCGGGCCGCATTCGATGTCCTGGTTCCTCGATCGCCCGCTGTTGCGCAATGCCCTGGCCGGAAGCTTGCGGCGGATGACGCCCCGCTACCAGTGGCGCAACCCCGTGATGTTCGTCGTGTACGTGGGCAGTCTGCTCACGACGCTGCTGTGGGTGCAGTCGCTGACGGCGCACGGCGAGGCTCCGTCGGGCTTCATCCTCGCCATCACGGCGTGGCTGTGGGTGACGCTGCTGTTCGCCAACTTTGCCGAAGCGCTCGCCGAAGGCCGCAGCAAGGCGCAAGCGGCCGCGCTCAAGAGCGCCCGCCAGGACACCCTCGCGAAGAAGCTCGCGCGTCCCCTGCGCGATGCCCCGCAAACGCAGGTGCCGTCGCCGGCGCTGCGTCGGGGCGACCTCGTGCTGGTGGAGCAGGGTGACATCGTTCCCGGTGACGGCGAGGTCGTGGTGGGCGCGGCGTCCATCAACGAAGCTGCCGTGACCGGCGAGAGCGCGCCGGTGATACGCGCAGCGGGAAGCGACTTCAACTCGGTGACGGGCGGCACCGTGGTGCTGTCGGACTGGATCGTGGTGCGCATTGCCGTGAATCCGGGCGAAGCGTTCCTCGACCGCATGATCGGCATGGTCGAAGGCGCGGCGCGGCAGCGCACTCCCAACGAGATCGCGCTCACCATCCTGCTCGTGGCCATGACGCTCGTGTTCCTGCTCGCCACCGTCACGCTCCTGCCGTTCTCGCTGTATAGCGTGACAGTGGCGGGTACGGGCATGCCGGTATCGATCACGGTGCTGGTGGCGCTGCTCGTCTGCCTCATTCCCACCACCATCGGTGGCTTGCTGTCGGCCATTGGCGTCGCGGGCATGGGGCGCCTCATGCGCGCGAACGTGATCGCCACCTCGGGGCGCGCGGTGGAAGCGGCCGGCGACTGCGACGTGCTGTTGCTCGACAAGACCGGTACCATCACCTACGGCAACCGGCAGGCGTCGGCCATGCACGCGTTGGCGGGCGTGCCGCCGCGTGAGCTTGCCGAAGCAGCGCTTCTCGCCTCGCTCGGCGACGAGACGCCCGAGGGCAAGAGCATCGTCGCCCTAGCCAGGCAGGCGTTCGGGCTGGTGCCGCCCGCGCTAGAGCCCGGCCGCTTCACGATCATCGCGTTCTCGGCGCAGACGCGGATGAGTGGCGTGTCCCACGGCGGCCGCGAGCTGCGCAAGGGTGCGCTGGACGCCGTGCAGAAATGGGTGGAGGCGCGTGGCGGCCGCATGGACCGCGAGGTCGCGGTGCGGGTGGAGGATGTCGCCCGTCGCGGCGCCACGCCGCTCGTGGTGGCCGACGGCGCGCGCGTGCTCGGCGTGGTCGAGCTCAAGGACATCGTGAAGGCGTCGATCAAGGCGCGCTTCGCGCAGCTGCGGCGGATGGGCATCCGCACCGTGATGGTCACCGGCGACAACCGCCTCACGGCGGCATCGATCGCGGCCGAGGCGGGCGTGGACGACTTTCTCGCGGAGGCAACACCGGAGGCCAAGCTCAAGCTCATTCGCGAGATCCAGGCGCAAGGCAAGCTCGTGGCAATGACCGGCGACGGCACCAACGACGCCCCCGCGCTCGCGCAGGCCGACGTGGCCGTGGTGATGAACAGCGGCACGCAGGCGGCGAAGGAGGCGGGGAACATGGTCGACCTCGACTCCAATCCCACCAAGCTCATCGAGATCGTGGAGATCGGCAAGGCGCTCCTCATGACGCGCGGGGCCCTCACCACATTCTCCATTGCCAACGACGTGGCCAAGTACTTCGCGATCATCCCGGCGGCCTTCGCCAGCACGTACCCGGTGCTGGGCGCGCTCGACGTGATGCACCTCACCACGCCGGCCAGCGCCATCCTCTCGGCGGTCATCTTCAACGCGCTCGTGATCCCTGCGTTGATCCCGCTCGCGCTGCGCGGGGTCCGCTTCCGCGCCGAGGGCGCGGCGCGCGTGCTGCGCAAGAACCTCCTCGTGTACGGCCTGGGGGGCATCGCGCTTCCCTTTGCCGGGATCAAGCTCATCGACATGGCCCTGGCCGCGATGGGCCTCGTGTAGAAACGGAGCGCTTCCATGGTTTCGCACTTCTTTCCCGCCCTGCGCATGCTCATCGCCCTCACGGTGCTCACGGGGCTCGTCTATCCGCTGGTCACCACGGGGATTGCCCGGGTCGCCTTCCCGTCCGCATCCTCGGGCAGCCTCGTCGAGCGCGATGGCAAGGTGGTTGCCTCCGCGCTCCTTGGGCAGTCCTTCTCCTCGCCGCGATACTTCTGGAGTCGGCCTTCGGCCACCTTGCCGCAGCCTTACAACGGCGCCGCGTCGTCGGGATCCAATCTTGGGGCGCGCAATCCCGCACTGGCGGAAGCGGTGGCGGCACGCGTGGCCGCCTTGCGCACCGCTGATCCCGGCAACACGGCGCCCGTGCCGGTGGACCTCGTCACCGCCTCCGCGAGCGGCCTCGATCCGCATGTGAGCGTGGCGGCCGCGCAGTACCAGGTTGCGCGCGTGGCACGCGCCCGCGGCCTGTCCACGTCCGTCGTGGAGGCGCTTCTCGCCACCCACACCGAGGGTCGCACGTTCGGTGTCCTGGGCGAGCCGCGGGTGAACGTGGTGCAGCTCAACCTCGCGCTGGACCGCGCAGGCCCGTAGCACGATACTTCGGTGGCGATGACCGACGATCGACCGGATCCCGACGCGCTTCTCGCGCAGGTCACCGCGCAGCAGGCCGCCGCGCCGCGCGGGCGCCTGCGCATCTACTTCGGCGCCGCCGCCGGCGTGGGCAAGACCTACGCCATGCTCTGCGCAGCGCGTGCGCTGCGCCACGAAGGCAAGGACGTGTTGGTGGGCCTCGTGGAGACGCACGGGCGCAAGGAGACCGAGTCGCTGGTGGCGGGATTCGAGGTGCTGCCGCGCCGCACGCTCGCCTTCCAGGGACGCCCGCTGACCGAGTTCGACCTCGACGCCGCGCTGGCGCGGCGGCCTGCGCTCGTGCTGGTCGACGAGCTCGCCCACACCAACGTGCCGGGCTCGCGGCATCCCAAGCGTTGGCAGGACATCGACGAGCTGCAGGCCGCGGGCATCGACGTGTTCACCACGCTCAACGTCCAGCACATCGAGAGCCTCAACGACGTCGTGGCTGGCATCACCGGGGTGGCCGTGCGCGAGACCGTCCCCGACGCCTTCTTCGATCGCGCCGACGAAGTGGTACTGGTGGACGTGTCGGCCGACGACCTCCTCGCGCGCCTGGCCGCGGGCAAGGTCTATCTTCCCGAGCACGTGGAGCGTGCCGCCAGCCACTTTTTTCGCAAGGGCAATCTCATGGCGTTGCGCGAGCTCGCGCTGCGCCGGACCGCCGATCGCGTCGAGGACGACGTGCGCACGTACCGCGCCGACAAGGACATCGAGCGCGTGTGGAAGACCGACGAGTCGCTGCTGTGCTGCGTCGGTCCCGACCCGGGCGACGAGAACGTGGTGCGCAGCGCCGCTCGCCTCGCGGGCCAGCTCGGCGTGCCCTGGACCGCCGTCTACGTCGAAACGCCCGCCCTGCAGCGGCGGCCCGCCCGCGAGCGCGAGCGGATCCTCCTCGCCGTGCGTCTCGCGCAAGACCTCGGCGCGCATACGGCCATCCTCGCCGGCGCCGACGTGGCGACCACGCTCGTCGCCTATGCGCGCGAGCACAACTGCGCGCGCGTGCTCGCGGGACGCCCGCTCGCCACGTCGTGGCGGCTTTGGCGCAGGAGCGTCACGCAGCGCATCGGCGCGCTGGCCCCCGACGTCGATCTCGTGGAGGTGGGGCGCGTGCGTCCGGCGCCGATGCCTGCCACTTCCGACGCGCCGGATCCCCGCCGGAGCGACAAGCAGTGGCGCTACGTGTGGTCCGCGCTCGTGTGCGTGGGGGTGACCCTCGTCGCGTGGAGCGTGGTGGACGTGCTCGATTCCGCCAACATCGTGATGCTCTATCTGCTCGGGGTGGTGGGCGTGGCATTGCGCTGGGGCCGCGGACCTGCGGTGCTGGCGGCATTCGCGAGCGTGGCGGCATTCGACTTCTTCTTCGTTCCGCCGAGGTTCTCCTTCGCGGTAAGCGACGTGCAGTACGTCCTCACCTTCATCGTGATGCTGGTGGTGGCCCTCGTCATCGGACAGATGACCGCCGGCCTGCGCTACCAGGCACGCATCGCGGCCTATCGCGAGGAGCGCGCGCGCAGTCTCTACGAGTTCGCGCGAGAGATGTCGAGCCTGCTCCAGACCGATGACGTCGTCGACGCCGCCGCTCGCGGCATCGCGCGCACGTTCCATGCGCGCGTGGCGGTGCTCGTGGCCGACGTCGATGATCGCCTGGCGCTCACCCACCCGCGGGACGCGCCGGCCGTGGACTACGGCGCGGCGCAGTGGGCCTTCGACAAGGGCGTTCCAGCGGGGAAGGGCACCGACACCCTGGCGGGCAGCGCGTCGCTCTACTTGCCGCTCAAGGCGCCGATGCGCACGCGCGGCGTGCTCGTGGTGGAGCCGGCCGAGGCACGCGCGTTGCTGGTGCCCGAGCAGCGCCGGCATCTGGACACTTTCGCCGCGCTGGCGGCGATCGCGCTCGAGCGCGTGCACTACGTCGACGTCGCCCAGCGCGCCCTCTTGCAGATGGAGTCGGAGCGGTTGCGCAATTCGCTCCTGGCCACGCTCTCGCATGATCTGCGCACGCCCATCGCCGCGCTCCAGGGACTGGCCGAGACGCTCCTCATCGCGGCGCCGGCGCTGCCCCCCGCCCAGGCGGAGCTCGCGCGCGCGATGGTGGACGAAGCCCGGCGCATGAGCTCGCTCGTGACCAATCTCCTCGACATGGCGCGCCTGCAGAGCGGGGAGGTCCGTCTGCGCCGGCGCTGGCATGCCTTCGAGGAGGTGGTGGGCAGCGCGCTCGAGGCCGCGAAGAGCGTGCTCGGTCGCCGGCGCATCCGCGTCGACGTCCCCGCCGGCCTGCCGCTCGTCGAGTACGATGCGGGACTCATCGAGCGCGTGCTGTTCAACCTCGTCGAGAACGCCGCCAAGTACACGCAGGAGGACGCCACCATCGACATCGACGCACGTGCCGCAGACGGCGATCTCGTGGTGCGCGTGCGCGACGATGGCCCCGGGCTGCCCGCCGGGCAGGAGGAGGCGATCTTCGAGAAGTTCGCGCGCGGCCACAAGGAGTCGAGCGCGCGCGGCGTGGGCCTCGGGCTCGCCGTGGCCCGCGCCATCGTCGAGGCGCACGGCGGGCGCATCGTGGCCGCCACGGCACCGGAGGGCGGCGCCGTCTTTACCTTCACCATTCCTCGGGGTCGTCCGCCCGAGGTGCCGGTGGACGGGACTGCCGGGCAAGGCATGTCGTGACGGCCGCGCCCGTGGCCCTCGTAGTGGAGGACGAGCGGCAGATTCGCCGCTTCGTGCGCGCGGCGCTCGAGTCCGAGGGCTTCCAGGTGGTGGAAGCGCAGACCCTGCGCCAGGCGCTGGTCGATGCCGGCACGCGTAAGCCCGACATCGTGATCCTCGATCTCGGGCTGCCCGACGGCGACGGCGTGGACTTCATCCGCGACTTCCGCGCCTGGTCGGCGGTGCCGGTGGTGGTGCTGTCGGCACGGGTGGAGGAAGGCGACAAGATCGCCGCCCTCGACGCGGGTGCCGACGATTACCTGACCAAGCCCTTCGGCGTGGGCGAGCTCCTCGCGCGCGTCCGCGCCGCGCGGCGGCGCAGCGTGCGGCCGGACGCCGGTGCGGAGGCGCTCTTCCGCTTCGGCGACGTGGAGGTGGACCTCGTGGCGCGCACGGCGCGCCGCGCCGACGAGCCCGTGCATCTGACCCCGATCGAGTTCCGGCTCCTCGCCCTTTTCATCCGCAATGCGGGACGCGTGCTCACGCACCGGCAGATCCTGCGCGAGGTGTGGGGCCCCAACTACGTCGAGCACGAGCACTACGTCCGCGTGCACATGGGTCACCTGAGGCAGAAGCTCGAGGCGATGCCGGCGCAACCGCGCCATCTCGTCACCGAGACCGCGGTGGGGTACCGCCTCGTGGTGTGAGGCGGACGGGCCTGTCGCGCGCTTGGCCGTTGCGCCAACCGCGCGGAAGCCGGCAATATGCGGCGTCGATCACGGCGTCACGTCCATGGAACGAAGGCACTTTCTCAGGCTCGGCGCGGCAGGGGCTGCGGTGATCGCGGCGTCGGGTGAAGGCGCGGCGCAGTCCGCAGCGGCGCAGGCCCCGTTCGACCTCGCGGAGGCCGCGGTGGCCGATCTTCAGTCCGCCATGCAGTCGGGCGCCTTGTCGTCGCGCTCCATTGCCGAGCGGTATCTCGCCCGCATGGACGCGGTCGATCGCGCCGGCCCGGCGCTCAATGCCGTCATCGAGCGCAACCCGGATGCACTGGACATGGCCGATGCGCTCGATCGCGAGCGCCGGGACAAGGGTCCCCGCGGACCATTGCACGGCATCCCGGTGCTGCTCAAGGACAACATCGACACCGGCGATCGCATGCATACCACGGCCGGCTCGCTCGCGCTCGGCGACCACGTCGCGGCACGGGATGCATTCGTGGTGGCACGCCTGCGCGCCGCCGGCTGCGTGATCCTCGGCAAGACCAACCTCTCGGAGTGGGCGAACTTCCGCGGTGCGCGCTCGACGTCCGGCTGGAGCGCGCGCGGCGGCCAGACGCGCAATCCCTACGCCCTCGATCGCAACACCAGCGGCTCGAGCGCCGGCTCTGCCGCCGCCGCCGCCGCGAACCTGTGCGCCATCACCGTGGGCACGGAGACCGACGGCTCCATCGTGAGCCCGTCGTCGATCTGCGGGCTCGTCGGCATCAAGCCCACCGTGGGTCTTGTGAGCCGCACCGGCATCGTCCCGATCGCCCATAGCCAGGACACGGCCGGACCCATGACGCGCAGCGTCGCCGATGCGGCCCTGCTCCTCGCGGCGATGGCGGGCGCAGATCCCGCGGATCCTGCCACCCGCGCGGGCGCGGACAAGGCCGCCGATTACGCGGCCTCGCTCGACCCGGGCGGACTGCGCGGCGTGCGCATCGGTGTCGCGCGGCATTACTTCGGCGTGAACGATCGGGTGGATCGCGTCGTGGAGCAGGCGATCGTCGCGATGCAGGGCGCTGGCGCCGTGATCGTGGATCCGGTGACCGTGCCCAACCACGACAAGCTCGACGCCGACGAGTACGAGGTGTTGCTCTACGAATTCAAGGCGGACCTCGATGCCTATCTCGGGGCCCTGCCGGCGGGTGCGCCGGTGCGCTCGCTGGCCGATGTCATCGCCTTCAACGAGCGCCACGCGGTGGCGGAGATGCCGTACTTCGGCCAGGAGCGAATGCTGGCCGCCGCGAAGAAGGGGCCGCTCACGCAGGCGACGTACCGCACGGCGCTCGCCCGCGGTCGCCGCCGCTCCGGCGCGCAGGGCATCGATGCCGCGCTGAAGGCGCATCGCCTCGACGCCCTGGTGGCCCCCACCGGCTCGCCCGCCTGGCCCACTGACTACGTCAACGGTGATCACTTCTCGGGAGGGTGCTCGCAGATGCCCGCGGTATCGGGCTATCCGCACATCACCGTGCCCGCGGGCTTCGTGTTTGGCTTGCCCGTGGGCGTGTCGTTCATCGGCACGGCATGGAGCGAGGCGAGGCTCATCCGCTACGCCTATGCCTTCGAACAGGCCATGAAGGCGCGGCGACCGCCGGCTTTTGCCGCGACGGCGGTGTATCCGGCCTGACGGGCACGAGGCGCACCGGCGCATATGCCGGATGCGCGCAACGTTCATGATGCATAATCGAAAAGGAGCCCGATCCCGCACGGCCATGCCCAAGCCTTCACCGATCGACCGCACGATCACGCTCGTGGTGCTGGCTATCCTCGTGGCTGGCGTGTTCCTCGTGCTGCGCCCGTTCCTGTCGGCCATCGCCTGGGCGGCCGTGCTAGCGGTCACCACGTGGCCGGTGTTCAAAGGGATGGTCAACCGCGCCGGTCGTCCCACGGCGGCGGCCGGGGTGATGACCTTGATCATCCTCACCGTGGTGGTGGCGCCGTTCGTGATCGTGGGTGCCACGCTCGCCGAGAACGCCGATCGCCTCTCTGCGTTCACCAAGGAGATCGTGGAGGGTGGCCCGCCGGATCCCCCGGCCTGGGTCGCGGGCATTCCGGTCGTGGGTAGCCGCGTCGCGCAGTACTGGTCGTCGTTCGCCCACGACGGCGCGGGTCTCCTCACGGAGCTTGCGCGCTACATCGACCCGCTGCGCAGCTTCGCGTTCCGCGCGGGGGCCGTGGTGGGCGATGGCCTCCTCCAGCTCACGCTGTCGGTGTTTATCGCGTTCTTCTTCTATCGCGACGGCGAGGCGATCGTGGCGCGCTTGCGCGCCGCGGTGAGCCGCATCGCACCGGCGCGCGGATTGCACATGCTGGAGGTGGCGGGGGCGACTACGCGCGCCGTGGTCTACGGCATCCTCGGTACTGCGCTCGCGCAGGGCGTGCTGATGGCGATCGGCCTCTACATCGTGGGCATCAAGGCGGCGCCGTTGCTCGGCCTCGTGACCTTCTTCCTCTCGCCGGTGCCGGTCGGTCCTCCGCTGATATGGATACCCGCGGGCCTGTGGCTCATCATTTCGCAAGGCGAGACGGGCTGGGGCATCTTCCTGCTGCTCTGGGGCGCGCTCGTGGTCTCGTCGGTGGACAACGTGCTGAAGCCCATGATCATCAGCCGCGGCAGCGACTTGCCGTTCATCCTGGTGTTGCTGGGCGTGTTCGGCGGCGTCGTGGCCTTCGGCTTCATCGGCGTGTTCCTCGGCCCCGTGCTCCTCGCGCTCGGCTTCGTGCTGATCAAGGAGTGGGCCACGCCGCACGACGCGCTCCCGCAGGGCGTGGACGACGACCTCTAGTGCCGCCGCGGGCACGTGCCGGCCGCCACGTGCGCGTGCGCCGGCTGCGCTTCGCTTAGCTCGTGGGCATCGGCGAGCAGAACGCCACGGCGGCGTTGCCGGCACCCTCGGCCACCCATGCGCGATTGCCCATGCCGCGGCGCACCGAGAGGTCCACCGAGTAGCGATGATTCGCATCGCGCCGGTTATTGAAGAAGCGATAGACCGGCAGGGTCTCTGCCGGGCATACGCCATTGGCGTCAGGCACCTGGATGTAAAACGCGCTCGCCGTTTCCAGCTCCCAGATCCCGGGCCAGGTCAGAAGCACCGCGAGGCACTCGTCGAAGTTCGCCGAGTAGTAGTGCGAGTTGATGAGTACCGTGGCGTTGGCATAGAAGCGGCACACCGATTGCGAATCGGCGGGTGCCTTCGAGGGATCGAGCCAGGCGTAGAAGTACAGTCCGGTCCGCTTGAAGATGCCGCCCAGGTTGGCGTCGATCCAGGCTGCTTCCGCCGGGTCGGCCGTGATGAAGTAGTGATCGAGGTCGGAGCGGTAGTACTCGATTACCGGCGTGGTGCCCGCAGGCGCGGAGCCGCCCCCCGGCATGAGGCTGCCCACCGCCGCCGCGGCGTCGAGCATGCCCGCGCCGCACACGTTGGCCACCACGCAGCCCGAGCTCGCGGGCCACGGCCGCGCCGAGCCGGCGAGCACGTCGAGCACCCG
>CALFEY010000246.1 GCA_937958295.1 uncultured Pseudomonadota bacterium | reverse complement strand
CAACATGAATGCCTCGACCAGCGCCTCTGCCGCGACCGCCACCGCGGCCGCTTCGTCCGCCGCCGTCGCGAGCGGCCACGCCGTCCGCCCGGTGTCCGCCAACGACCTCGCCATCGTCAAGGCGCAGCACTGGATCGTGAAGGTGCCCCTCAAGAATCCGATCGTGTGGGGCTCGGGCGTACGCACGGGCGTGACCCGCGCGATCGTGCGCCTGGAGACCGCCGGTGGCGTCGTGGGCTGGGGCGAAACCATCTGCCTGCTCGATGCAATCCCCGCGGTGCTCGAAAAGATCGTGCTGCCGGTGGCGCTCACCAAGACGGTGGACCAGGCCGAGTCGCTGTACCGGCACGTGCTGGGCAGCGGCTACTACCACCACAAGCGCGCGGCCGTCATGGCCATCTGCGCAGTGGAGATGGCCATGTGGGATGCCTTCGGCAAGGCCTGCGGCCAGCCGCTGCACCGCCTGTGGGGCGGCCTGTGGCGCGACAAGGTCGACATCGCCGCATACATCTTCTCCAACATCCCGGCGCAGGTGGCCGCCGATGCGCGCGCCTTCCGCGACCGCGGCTT
This sequence comes from uncultured Pseudomonadota bacterium, assembly GCA_937958295.1. Lineage (GTDB taxonomy): Bacteria > Pseudomonadota > Gammaproteobacteria > Burkholderiales > Casimicrobiaceae > VBCG01. The sequence goes on along the minus strand of CALFEY010000246.1, from coordinate 3,523 downwards.
TGGCACCTTCAAGCTCAAGATCGGCTACGACGAGCCCACCGACATCTCGCTCACGCGTGCCGTGCGCGAAGCCATCGGTCCCGACGCGCCGTTGCGCCTCGACGTGAACGGCGCGTGGACGCCCGGCACCGCGCGCCGCCAGTGTGCCAAGCTGGCGCCCTTCGATCCGGCCTACGTGGAGCAGCCGCTCGAGATGGACGACCTCGCGGGACATGCGTTCCTGCGCCGGTCCACGAGCGTGCCCATCGCCCTCGACGAGTCGGCCTACACCCTCAACGACGTGGGCAACATCGTGCGCATGGAGGCGGCGGACGTGATCCTCCTCGATCCACACGAGGAGGGCAGCCTGTGGCAGTGCGTGAAGGCTGCGGCGATCGCGGAGTCGGTGGGCATCCCGGTCACGCTGCATTGCGGCGGCGAGCTCGGCCTCTCGCAGGCGGCGTACCTGCACCTGGCAGCGAGCATCCCCAACATGACACTCGCCATCGACAACGAGCTCGACTATCTCGGCGGCAACATCATCGTCGATCCGTTCGTGATCGAAGGCGGCGCGCTGCCGGTGCCTACGCGGCCGGGGCTCGGCGTGGACGTCGACCTCGCGCTCGTGGAGCGCTACCAGGTGTCGGGCATCACGGGGGCGTATCTCGATCCCCGGCGTCCCGGCTGGTTTCCCATGAAGCCCGCCTATTAGACAGGCCATAGGCCCACTCGCGCTCCCGTCCTGCGCGTGGGCGGCGGGCTTATGGCTGCGGAAACACTACTGACGCGAATCATCAAGGAGGATTCATGAAGACGTTGCTTCGAGCGCTGGCCCTCGCCTGCGCCGCGGTGCTGCCGCTGTCGGCGCTGGCGCAGACCTATCCCAACAAGCCCGTGCGCATCCTGGTGCCCTATCCTCCGGGCGGCGCCTCCGACGTGACCGCCCGCATCCTCGCGGACAAGCTCAGCAAGAAGTGGGGCAGCCCGGTGTTCGTGGAGAACAAGGCGGGCGTGAACGGCATCATCGGCACCGAAGTGATCGCCAATGCGGAGCCCGACGGTTCCACGATCGGCCTCGTGGCGAGCTCGCATGTGACCAATCACGCGCTGTACAAGAAGGTGCCCTATGCGATGAGCGACTTCGTGCCGGTGACGATCACCGCACAGGTGCAGCTCGGCCTCGTCACCAACCCCAACCTTCCCGTCAAGGACGTGAGGGAGCTCATCGCCTATCTCAAGGCCAACCCGGGCAAGGTGAACGTGGCCACGTCGGGCCGCGGCAGCAATCCCGAGCTGTGGGCGCTGGCGTTTGAGAAGATGACCGGCACCGACATGCAGGACGTCCCGTACAAGGGCAGCGGTGCCGCGCATCCGGAACTCCTCGGCGGCCAGACGCAGGTGATGTTCGATGCAGTAGCGGCCGTGATGCCGCACGTGAAGAGCGGCAAGCTGCGCCTGCTCGCCGTGGGCGGGGAGAAGCGCTCGCCGTTCCTGCCCGACACGCCCACGATGCAGGAGGCAGGCGTGCCCGGCTACGTGAACTCGTCGTGGGGCGCGATCATCGCGCCGGCCAAGACGCCCAAGGCCATCATCGACAAGCTCAACAAGGACATCGTCGAGATCCTGAACGAGCCCGATACCAAGGAGCGGCTGGCGGGCCTGTCCGCCGAAGTCGTGGCCAACTCGCAGCCGGAGGCGGTGGCCTACGTCGACAAGGAAACGGCGCGGCTCACCAAGCTCATCAAGGATGTCGGCATCCAACCCGAATAACGACGGGGCCGGCATCGGCGCCACCACCGCCATGCGCGTGGCGGCGGACCTGCGCCGTCGCATCCTCGTGGGCGAGCTCGCGCCCGGGCAGCGCCTCAAGATCGACGAGGTGGCGGCCCTGTGCGACGTCTCCCACATGCCCGTGCGCGAGGCGCTGCACGAGCTCGAGTCGGAGGGCGTGCTCGACGTGTTCCCGCATCGGGGGGCCGTCGTGCGCGGCGTGGACGCCGAGTTCGTACGCAACACCTACGATGTGCGCGAAGCCATCGAGGGCATGCTCACCGAGCGTTGCGCGGAGCGCATCGACAAGGCGGGACTCGCCCGCCTGGAGGCGGCCATCGATGCCTACGAGGCCGCGGCCAAGAAGCGGCTGGCGCCCGGACTACTCGATGCCAACCGTACCATCCACGAGACCATCAACGACGTGGCGGCCAATCCGCAAGCGGTGCGTGTGCTCGCGCAAGGGCGTCTCCTCATCGAGGCGCTGCGCCTGCGCTTCGGCTACGGCACGGGGCGCGTCGACGTGGTGATCGCGCAGCATCGCGCCATCTTCCGGGCCATCGCCCGGCACGACGTCGAGCGCGCGGGCAAGCTCGCCCGTGCGCATTGCATCACCGCGCGCGACGACCTCCTGGCCCTTGTCCCGCAGTAGAGCCGCCATGAATGCACCGAAAAGCGTTCCCGCGCCGCGGGTGATCGTTCCCGCCGAGCACGTGGCCACGCTCGCGCCGCGCATTGCCAAGGTGCTGCCCGGTGCGCAGGTGGTGGGTATCGATGCCGCCGGCGTCCTTGCGGGCGAGGCCGACGGCGCCGTGGCGATGCTCCGCTATTTCCCCTACGACCGCTACGCCAAGGTGTTCGGGGGCGCGCGCATCGCCGAGCTCGTCACGACGCTGCCGTCGCTGCGCCTGTTGCAGTTGCACAGCGCCGGCGTGGATGGGCTCATCACGCCGGCGTTCGTGGCAAGCGCGTGCACCCTCTGCAACGCGGCCCCGCTGCACAGCGGTCCCATGGCGGAAATGGTGCTCGCGCTCATGCTTGCGGCGGCCAAGCGCATTCCCTTTCACGTGCGCCACCAGTCCACGCACACGTGGCAGCGCACCGCCAAGCTCGAGATGGCCGGCAGCACCGTGGGCATCGTGGGCTACGGCCGCATCGGCGCGCGCGTGGGGGAGCTGTGCAGCGCGTTCGGCATGGGCGTGATCGGCATGCGCCAATCCGCCATGCCGGTTCCGCCGCCGGGGGTCGCGCGCGTGGTGGGCCCGGAGGGCTTGCCTGCGCTGTTGGCGGAGAGCGACTGGATCGTGCTTACGCTGCCGCTCACGCCGGCGAGCCGCCATCTCATCGGCGCCGCCGAGCTCGACGCCATGAAGGCCACCGCCTGCCTCGTGAACGTGGCGCGCGGCGAGGTCGTGGACCAGGTGGCCGTCACGCAGCGGCTGGTCGACGGCCGGCTCGCCTACGCCTGCCTCGATACCTTCGAGACGGAGCCGTTGCCGGACGCTGATCCCTTATGGGACCTGCCCAACGTGCTGGTCACGCCCCACAACTCCGCGTCGTCCCAGCACATGGAGCGGCGCGTGCTCGATCTTTTTATCGACAACCTCGGGCATCTCGCCCGCGGCGAGCCGTTCGTCAACGTCGTGGACAAGCATCGTCCGCAGTGACGCGCGCGCTCGACCGACCACCCACGAGGAATCGCATCATGAGGACATGGATCGCCGCCGCCGCATTCGCGGCCCTCGCCGCGTCGCCGGCCTTTGCGCAAGGCACG
>CALFEY010000245.1 GCA_937958295.1 uncultured Pseudomonadota bacterium | reverse complement strand
TGCCGGGCCGCCTGCCAGCAGAACTCGGCCGCGCCGAGCGCGCCCCAGGCGATGCCGTAGCGGGCGCTGTTAAGACACCCGAAAGGCCCCTTGAGCCCCTGCACCTTGGGCAGGAGGTTCTCCTCCGGCACGAACACCTCGTCCATCACGATCTCGCCCGTCACCGAGGCGCGCAGCGAGAACTTGCCGTCGATCTTGGGCGCCGTCAGGCCGGGCATTCCCTTCTCCAGGATGAAGCCGCGGATGATCCCCTGGTCGTCCTTGGCCCACACCACGAACACATCCGCGATGGGGGCGTTGCTGATCCACATCTTGGCGCCGGACAGGCGAAAGCCGCCCGCCACCGTGCGGGCGCGCGTTTCCATCGAGCCCGGGTCCGAGCCGTGGTTGGGCTCGGTCAGCCCGAAGCAGCCGATCCACTCGCCGGTGGCGAGCTTCGGCAGATACTTGCGCCGCTGCGCCTCGCTGCCGTACTCGAAGATGGGGTACATCACGAGCGAGCTCTGCACGCTCATCATCGACCGGTAGCCCGAGTCGACCCGCTCCACCTCGCGGGCGATGAGGCCGTAGCTGACGTAGTTGAGGCCGGACCCGCCGTAGTCGGCGGGGAGCGTGGCGCCCAGGAGGCCCAGCTCGCCCATCTCGCGGAAGATCGCGGGATCGGTGGTCTCGTGGCGAAACGCCTGGGTGATGCGCGGCAGGAGCTTGTCCTGCGCGTAGGCATGGGCGGTATCCCGGACCATGCGCTCCTCGTCGGTGAGCTGCTGGTCGAGAAGGAGGGGGTCGTCCCACTTGAACGGTGGGGAAGATGCTTGCTTGGCAAGAGGCATCGCTATGAGCTCCGTGCCACGCTTTCAGTCTTCAAGGAACCTGGGCGTTCGCTTCTCCAGGAACGCGCGTCTCGCTTCGATCCCGTCGACCGACGATGCCAGGGCCGTGGTGTAGTGTTGCTCGAACTTGTACGCTTCGCCGGGCGGCATGAGCTCGGCGAAGTTCGCAGATCGCTTGGCATAGCGGATCGCCGTGGGACTCTTGCTGGCGATCTTGTGCGCGACCGCCACGGTCCTGTCGTGCAGATCCGCGGCGGGCACGCACGAGACGATCCCCATCGCGCCGAGCTCCGTGGCGGGAACGGCGTCACCGGTGAAGAGCAGCTCGCGAGCCCTGGACCGTGGGAGCCACGCCTGCAGCATCGCAACCCCACCCGCGAGACCGACGTTGATCTCGGTCATCGCGAAGGTGGCGTCGTGGGACGCATAGATGATGTCGCCCGCGGCAGCCAGCGCGACACCGAAGCCGATGGCCGCGCCGTTCACGGCAACCACGACCGGCTTGGCGCATTCCCGCACTGCATTGAACGTCTCACGCGTCAGACGGTGGGTTGTCGTGAGCTCGCCAGCGTGGTCCGGGTCGGGTCGATCGCGCAGGTCCACCCCGGCGCAGAACGCGCGGCACGAGGACTGCAGCAGGATCGCGCGCACATCCTTTCGCTCCGACAGACCGTCGAATACTTCGATCAGTCGCCCTCGCATCGAGCGATCGACAGCGTTGACCGGGTCTCGGCACAAGGTAACGGTCGCGACGAAATCGGCGACATCGACGCGCACGCCGGCAGGCTCGGCCATTCTGACAATCCTTCCTTAGCAGAGAGCACGCAGGATGAAGCCACTGTCCCAGCGATCGAGGCGTCCGAACGACGGATCCGGAAAGTGCGCCGTGCATACCAACGCGCGCTCCGAGAAGCATGTCTCGAGGAACGATCTGCGGGTGACAGCGGCCTGCGCTTGATCGAAATCGGAGCGCATCGAGAGCTCCGGGTAGCGGGTTTGCAGCGGCGAATGGATGAGATCTCCGGTAAAGGCTGCAGCGATGCGATCCCGCCCGAGGTAGACCGCGCTGTGGTGGGGGGTGTGGCCGGGGGTCGGCGCGAGTCGCAGGTGATCCCCCACCTCATGATGACCGGAGACCAGCTCGGCCCGCTTGGCCTCGACGATCGGCAAAACGCTGTCGTCCATGCAAGCGATAGGCTTGCTCCGATGACGGTCGAGCCAGAAGTCGTACTCCCCCTGCGCAAAGATGTAACGCGCGCGGGGAAACGTCGGAACCCAGCGGCCGTCCACGAGCTGCGTATTCCAGCCGACGTGATCGGAGTGCAGGTGGGTGCACATCACGTAGTCGATGCTCTCGGGGGTGAAGCCTCCCGCGGCGAGGGAGCGAAGGAACGTGCCCCCGGTCTTTCGGTGCCACTCGGGCCTCGCGCGGTCCTTCAGGTCGCCCACGCAACTGTCGATGAGGATGGTGTGGTGGGGCGTCTGCACCACATACGCGTGGAAGCTGTGAATCACGTAGTCGTGCACGTCGAGCGCGTGCGGCACGAGCCATTCGCGGTTGGCTGCAAGCACCTCTTCCGACAGGGACGGAAAGTACGCGAGCGCTGCCACGAACGGGTACTCGAACTCGACGATCTTGTGAATGGTGCAATCGCCGACCTGGATCACGCTGCTCATCTATTGAGTGCCTTGGTTGCGCGGTATCAAACGGGGGGCCACGAAAAGACGTCGAGGAAGCTTTCCATGGGGATCAGGGACGTCCGCCAAGCCCCAGGAAGCATCGCGGCCAACTTCTGCGGCGTGAAGCCGAGCGAATCGTGCAACGTCCGCTGCGGCCGCGGTTGGCTGTAGAGGTACACCTCGTTGCCTCTGGCTCCGATGATCTGACCGCTGAAGGTGCTCGCCGCGTCGCTCAGTAGAAAGATCGTGATCGGCGCCATCTGCCCGGGTTGCGAGGCGGCGATGGCCGCGGCCCTTCCGCTGCCCGAGTCTGCCTTCCTGGCACTTGCACTCGACATCCGGCTCGCGGCGGAGGGGGCGACGCAATTGGAGCGAATGCCGTGCGGCGCAAGGTCCAGCGCTATGGATCGCGACAGTGAAACGATGCCGCCCTTGGCCACGGCGTAGGCCATGGCGCCTCGGCTTCCGATGAGCCCCGAGGACGATGTCGTGTGCACGAACGCACCGTGGCCCTGCGCCAGGAAGACGGGCATCGCCGCCTGGCTCACCAGAAACGATCCGAGGACGTGAACGCGCAAGTGCGACTCGATGTCGGCCAGCGGCACCGTTTCCATCGACCCGGCGCGAAAGTTACCCGCATTGTTGACGACCCCGTCCAGGCGGCCGAAGGCCTCCACCGCACACTCGACCATGGCCCGGGCATCGCTCTCGGCGGTGACGTCACCGTCGTCTGCGATGGCTACACCCCCTTCGGCGGCGATCATCGCGACCGTCTCGGCGGCACGGCCGCGATCGCGTCCGCCACCCTCCACGGAGGCGCCCAGGTCGTTGACGACGACGCGTGCGCCCTCGCGTGCCGCGAGGCGCGCGGTCTCACGGCCGATTCCGCCGCCGGCGCCCGTGACGATGACGACCTTTCCGGCAAGCAGGCCGACCGATTGATCGGCGGTGCTCATGGCCGCAGCTCCAGCGCTTCCATCGTCCGGGACACCATGTTGTAAGCGGCAATGTTCACGGTCAGCTCGAGGAGGTCGCGATCGTGGAAGTAAGGTCGCAGCGCGTCGAAGGTGTGCGTTGGCACCTGCACGTCACACGTCATGGCGTCCGCGTAGGCGAGCACCGCGCGCTCCCGTGGCTGGAGTATCGAGGCGTCGGCCGCAACGGCCGTCGCGGCGATCTCCGCGGCAGAGAGCCCGCGCTCGGTCGCCACCTGCGTATGCTTGGCGAGCTGGTAGCGACAACGATTGCGATGCCCGACCCGAAGCAGCGCGAGGATCTGGATGCGAGGATTCAGGTGGCACCCCTCCCAAAGCGCCTCGAAGAACGCGTGCCAGCCGTGCACGAGCGGGGGGCTGTGCAGCAGTAGGCCGTCGATGCCGCTCACGCGACCGCCGCGACGCGAGAGGATGCAGGCGAGCGCGTCGGAGTCGACCCCCGGTGACGCCTGGTCGATGCGCGGAACGCGCGGGCTCATGCTCACAGCATCCACCGGCCGCCATTGACCATGAGGGTTTGTCCCGTCACATAGCGGCTCTGGTCGGTCGACAGGAACAGGACGGCGTTGGCGATGTCCTCGGGTTCGCACATGGCTCCCGCCGGGATTCCCTTGACCAGGCGGTCGACCACGTCGGCGGGCAACTCTCGCGCGGCGCGTGTCCGCGTGGGACCGGGCGCCACAGAGTTGACGGTGACGCCGTCGCCTGCCACCTCACGCGCAAGGGAGTGGGTAAAGCCGATCACGCCGCCCTTCGCGGCGGCGTAAGCCGCACTGGACAGGCTGCCGATATACGCGGCGTCGGAGGCGATGTTCACGATCCTGCCATAGCGCCGATCCTGCATGGATCCGATCACCTGGTGGGTGCAGACAAGCGCGGTCTTCAGGCAGATCCCGATCATCTCGTCCCATGACTGCTCGCGGGAATTGCGAAACGTGGATGCGCCGCTGCGCGCGCTGCGCCCGACGTTGTTCAAGAGAACGTCGACGGGGCCAAACGCGCGCTCGATCTGCGCGAAGGCGTTCTGGACATCGGAGGTCGACATGAGATCGACTTCGACCGGCAGCACCTGTGCCCCCGCGGATCGCAGATCCGACGCCACTTCGTCGAGGGCGGCGTTGTCCAAGTCGAGGAGTGCGACGCGTCCGCCACTGCGTGCATAAGCAGCCGCGCACGCCCGCCCGATGCCACCCGCGGCACCGGTGACCACTGTCGTCTTCCCTTCAAGCCACATTCCCTTTGTCCTTCGCGTCAGTGCGGTGAGGCCAGCTCGACGACCGCGTCGAGTGCTAGTAAGCCATCCCCGGCGCGACGCACCACCAGGGGATTGATCTCGATCGTGCGGATTCGATCAGGGAACCGGGCGGCCGCACCCGACACGGCAACGATCGCCTGGACCAGGGCCGCGACATCGCGGCGAGGTTGTCCGCGATGCCCGTCGAGCAGCGGGAAACTGCGCAGCTTCCTTAGCAACGCCAGTGCGCCGGCGTGATCGACCGGTGCAAGCGCGCAGGCGGTGTCGCCGAGCAGCTCGACGGCGACTCCACCGAGTCCCACGGCCACGACAGGGCCGAACGTGGGGTCGCGATGCACGCCGAGGAAGAACTGGACGGGGTCGCGTACCATGGGGGTGAGCAGGAATCCTTCGATTCGTGCCGTCGGCTCCGCCTGCGACACCCGCTCTCGCATCGCTTCGATGACTCGGGCGACGTCGTGCGGCGCAATGTCGAGCGCCACACCTCCCACATCGGTCTTGTGAATGATGTCCGGCGACACGACCTTGACTGCCAGCAAGCCCTCGATGCGGGCGGCCTCGCGGGCGCCGGCCTCAGCGCCATTCACCACCGTTTCGGGAAGCGAGGGGATACCGAGTTGGGCCAGCACCGCCTTGCTTTCGAGCTCGCCGAGGGTTCCGCGCATCTCGGGAAGCTCCAGCGCCGGCAGCGCACACGCCGCCGGACCCGGCGATGAAAACGCACGACCGAAGTACAGCATGGCCGCCAATGCGCGCACCGCGCGCGAGGGATCCTGAAAGACGAGGTAGCCCGCCGCTTCGTACTGCGCAAGCCGATCCGGGGTTGTCGTCACGGACAGCGTGAGCAGGCGATCGGGATGGCGTCGTGCGACGCCGGTAAGCGCGGTCGCCACCGGCTCAGCGAGAAAGGGAACCCCTGCGATGAGTCCGATGAATGCGTGCGCGGCATCGTAGTGCCCTTCTTCCGCCCCCTCGGTGAGCAGCATGTCGAGTGCGCGGCTGAAGAGCGTGGGGTCGTTCGCCACCTGCGCCGTCATGTCGACCGGGTTACTCGTCGCTGCGTTCGGAGTGAGCGCACGGATGCGATCGCGGACGGCGAGAGTCGGTCCGGCGAGGTCGAGACCCGCCTCGCTCGCCACGTCCGCGGAGAGGGCGCCGTTGCCGCCTGAGTTGCTAACGATCGCAACGCGCCTCCCCGCGGGGAAGACTCCGCGGCGGCAGGCGTACATCACATCGAGCATCTCCTCGATGGTGCGCGCTCGGTACACGCCGTACGCTTCGAACACCGCGTCGTAGACGGCGTCCGCCCCCGCGATACCGGCGGTATGGGAGCGCACGGCGTGGGCGCCCGCCTCGCTGCGTCCAGCCTTCAGAACGACCACGGGCTTGCGCAGCTCCCGAGCGCGTGCGAGGGCCGCCAGGAACGTGGTCCGGCTGCGAGCGCCTTCCACGAAGGCGCCGATCACGTCCACGTTCGGATCGTCCGCCAGGTGCAAAAGCACCTCACCCAGCTCGACATCCGCCTCGTTGCCCGTCGTGAGCCAGGTGCCGATGTCCAGCCCCGCGACCTTGGCGATCTTCACGATCTCGCCGGCAAACCCACCACTCTGGCTTGCAAATCCGTATCGGCCAGAGGTGCCCACGACGTCCTCGAAGACGCCGGAGAACGTCAGGTACACGTTGTCGTGAGAGCTGTAGGCGCCGAGGCAGTTGGGCCCGAGCAGGCGGGTACCTCGCTGCCGCGCGGCTGCCAGTGCGCGCGCTTGTGCCGCGGCGCCCTCTTCGCCCGTTTCGGCAAACCCGGCACTGAAGATCACAAGGCCGCGAATCCCCTTGCGAGCACACGCCTCCACGGAAGCCACGACTTTGTCGGCGGGCACCACCACCATGGCGCAATCGATGTCGTCGGGCAACGACTCGACGTCGGGGTACGCGGGAATGCCTTGCACTTCCCTATGCGCGGGATTGACCGGGAACAGGGGTCCTGCGAAGCCTGCCTCGCGCAGATATCGCAGCGGACGCCCTCCGATTCTCGTTGGATCGGACGATGCCCCGATGATGGCGATCGAGCGCGGGCGGAGGAAGACATCGAGCGGCTGCGTTCTCATCGCCCGACCACGGTCCTTGCGATGATGTTGCGCTGGATCTCGTTGGTTCCGCTGTAGATCGATGACGGCCTCGCGATCATGTAAAGGCGATGTACGTCGACCTCGCATTCACCCAGCCGGACGATGCCTCGCACGCCGGCAAGCTCACCCGCGATCGAGAGCAGCAGGTCCATGGTCCTTTGCCACAACTCGGAAGCCACCACCTTCAGCATCGAGAAGAGATGCGCCGGGACCTCTCCCTCGAGCGCCTGGGCGCACACTTGACGATGGAGGGCGCTGATGTCGCTGAGGTCGCAAGCCAGCCGGGCACGTGCATCGCGGAACACAGGATCGTCAGATCGTCCAAGCGCTGCGGCGACCCGATCAACCGTGGCCAGCGACTGCCGCGCGAGGTGCGGGCTGCCGTTCGCCACGCGCTCGAATCCCAGGAGGGCGCGAGCGACGTCCCACCCTTTGTCCACTTCGTGTACCAGGTCAGCCACGGGAACGCGGACATCGTCGAAGAAGACCTGTGCAAACTCGGCCTCTCCCGCGAGATTCACGATGGGGCGCACCGTGATGCCCGATGCGCTCATGGGGGTCATCAGGAAGGAGATGCCTTCCTGCTTCCGAGAACCTCTTCCCGTTCGGGCGAGAAAGAACATCCGCGTCGCGTCGCTGGCGTGCGTGGTCCAGATCTTCGAACCGTTCACGACGAAGTGATCGCCGTCCCGCTTCGCCGACAGCCCGAGCGAGGCAAGGTCGGAGCCGGCATTGGGCTCCGAGTAGCCCTGGCACCACAGATCGTCGCCGGCCAGAATCGCAGGCAGGTAGCGCGCACGCTGCTCCGGCGTTCCGAAGCGAATGAGGACCGGCCCGAGAAGCGTGCCCCCGAAGTCGATGAAGCGAGCGGCGCGGTGCAGCTCGAGCTCCTCGTGGTAGATCAGCTGCTTGCGAAGGGACAAGCCCAAGCCACCGAACTGCCGAGGCCACCCGGGCGCTCGCCAGCCGTGCTGGTGCAGGAGGGCGAGCCACGTTCGCTCCGCCGGCCCCTGCAGCCGCAGGGCCAGGGGGTCCCGCCACGCTTCCGGATAGTTCGCGGCCAGCCACGCGCGGAACCTCGCGCGGAACTCGTCATCGGACAACGTGTTTGGCGGCTCGGTATCAGCCATGGATGGCCAGCGCCGGCATGTCCATACGCGCGAGCACCGACCGGTGTTCGGCAGCATTGCCAAGCCACGACGACGCCCGAAGTGCGGCATCCAGATAGAGCCCGATATCGGATTCCTCCGTGTAGCCGAACGCGCCGTGGAATTGCACGCCTTCGCGCCCGGCCAGGAGTGCAACCTCCGATGCTCGTGCCTTGGCGACGCGCAGGGTCCAGGGGAGCGAGGCTCCGGCCTGGCTTGCTGGGAGGTCGCCCAGCGCCCGGCGCCACGACGCCCCAGCAAGCTCGACGCCGATGGCCACGTCCGCGATACGGTGGCGCAGGGCCTGGAACTCCGCGAGCGGCTGATCGAACTGGCGGCGCTCCTTGAGGTATGCGGTCGTGAGGCTGACTGCCCCTGCAGCAAGACCTTCGAGGTAGGCGCACAGGACCACCGTTGCGCCGACAACGGCATCGCGGAGACAGTGCAACGCGATCTCGTCACGCGCGATGATCTCGTTGTCATCGACCTGGACGTCGACGAAGTCGAAGTCCGCGACACAGCTTCCGTCACTCATCGAGCGATGATGAGCCTGGATGCCGTTGCGATCGACCGGCAAGCAGGCCAGCATGACACCCGCTTCGCGGCGCGCCGAAACAAGAACGTGCCCCTGCAGGCGATGGCCCGCGACGAGCGTCTTGCGGCCGTTGAGCGCGAGCCGGCGCGGCCCCTGCTGCAGCGTCGTGAGGTGCGGATACAGGTCCAGAGCGCGGCCCTCTTCCTGCCAGGCAAGCGCGAGCTCCGCCTTTCCCGTGCCGATGAGGCGAAGCATCGTTGTACTCAAGGCGCCGCCGGCGCAATTGAGCGCCAGAGTCGGCATGACCCCGATCGAGATGAAGGGGTCGCGCGCAACGTGCTCGCCCATGACTCTCGCCAGAAGCGCGGCTTGCAACAGGCCGAGGCCCGCTCCGCCCGCCGTTTCCGGCGCGAGGAGGGAAAACCAGCCTTGCTTTACCGCGGCCTCCAATGACGCATCGGCGCCTTCGCGGTCGACATGGGCACGACAGGCGCGGCCCCGTCCCTCACGCCGATAGTGCTCCCGTGCGGAAGCAACCAGCATTGCGTCCACCTCGTCGCGCTCTTGCCACATCAGTCCAGCTTGATGCCCAGTGCGCCGATGGTTTTCCCGGTGCGTTCCGCATCGCTGCGAACGTAGGCAGCGAAGGCTTCCGGGCTCATGGGATCGACAACCAGGCCATCGTCGACCATTTTCTTGCGCAGATCCTCGCTCGCGATAGCCTTGTTCGCTGCTTCGTTGAGCTTGGTCACGATGTCCGGCGGCGTGCCCGCGGGGACGAACAGCCCGAACCAGCTCATTGCTACCAGATCAGGAAACCCGGCCTCGGCAAACGTCGGTACACCAGGCAGGGCGGGCAGGCGTTGCGTCCCCATGACGCCGGCGATGCGAACCTTGTCCGATACGCGCTGCGCAATCGCGGTACCCGGCCCCGCGAATTGCAGGTCCACGATCCCGCCCAGCAAGTCCTTGGTGATCGGTGCCTCGCCGTTGTAATTCACTTGTACCAACTTCACGCCGAGCGAACCGCCGAACTGTTCCCCGACGATGTGCGGGGTCGTCCCCACACCTGGCGTACCGTAGTTGACCTCGCCTGACCTCGACTTGAGCCAAGCGACGAGCTCGGGGATGCTCTTCGCCGGCACCTTGGCGCTCGTCAAGACGATGTAGGGATGCGACGCCATGAGCGCGACAGGAGCGAAGTCCGCCAGCTTGTAGCGCATGTTCTTGATCAGATGCGGGTTCGACGCGAAGGTTGTCGCTGCCGTGGCAAGCACCGTGTAGCCGTCCTTGGGCGCATTCGCCACGGCCTCCGCGCCGATGGTGGTGCTGGCCCCCGGCTTGTTCTCGATGACGATCGGCTGGCCAAGGATGGCGCTCATACGCTGCGCAACCGCGCGAGCCGTGACATCCGTGGAGCCCCCGGCCGCATACGGAACGATGAAGCGAATCGGCTTCGTCGGAAATTCCTGCGCCGACACGCTTGCACACAGCCCGAAGATGCCTGCGACGGCGATCCAGCGAGACACCGTCGTCCTGATGTCGAAACGAATCATGTCCTTCTCCTCCTTCTCCGTGTTCCCGCCGCCGTGGACAGTTCGCGCTGCCGCCCGCGGCGGGACCTTCTTGTTTGCGACGACAATAGCGCGCTTCCGTATGTTCTAGAATAGACATATTCGAGACAACACTATTGCCGGATCGAGATAGATGGATACAGTCCTCGCCATTCGCGCCTTCATCGAGACGGTCGAATCAGGAGGGTTCTCGAGCGCCGCCCGCCGCCTTGGCGTTGCACCGTCTGTCGTCATGAAGCGCGTCAACCACCTCGAGCACGTCACGAAGAGCACCCTCCTGCGCCGGACGACACGGGAGGTTCGACTGACCGAGGCAGGCATGCGGTCGCTCGACTCGCTGCGCCGGGTGGTGCGCGAGATGGATGACGTTCTCGATGGGCTTCGCCGCGCGGATGACGCACCGTTGGGTCGGCTCCGCATCGGCACGCCGCCGGCGCTCACCGCGATGCATCTGGCGACGGTGTTCAGTGAGTTCGCACGCAGCCAGCCGCGGGTGGATGTCGACGTCGTCCTCATCGACCATCCGACGAATCCCGTTGAACACGGGTTCGACTTCGTCATTGGCGCGTTCTCGGAGACCTACGACGGCGTCACGGACACGCCGCTGTTTCCCCTGAGACGCATGGTGTGCGGAACACCGAGTTACTTCGACCGGCTGGGTCGACCCAAGCACCCAAGAGATCTGTTCATGCACAACTGCCTGGTGCTGTCGCCATCGGGCGCGAACTGGGAGTTCAGAGGCAAGCGGGGCGTGTATCGCATCCCGGTGCACAGCAGCTTCAGCGCAAACGACGCACGCGTGCTGTGTACGGCGGCGGTGGCAGGTCATGGGATCGCGCTGCTTCCGAGCTACGTTGCCGTTCCGGCGATCCGACGCGGCGAGCTCGAACAGGTGCTGACTGACTACACGGCCGTCGGGATGTGGTTCAAGACTTTCGTTCCCGACCGCCTCACCGACTCGCGGGCCGTGGTGGCCCTGCTCGACTTCGTCCGAGAGAAGCTCTCCCCCATCCCGCCCTGGGAAAGGAGCGACCGCCGAGGTCGATAGCGCGGTACTGCAATGCGCGCACGCGTTCTTCCACGGGTGACCGCATTGCTGGCGAGACCGGATCGAGAGTCGGAGGCAATCTCGTGCGGGGCGGCGAGCTACGGCCGACGCTCACCCCCACTGATCTCGCCGAGCGCGAACGCGAGCGAGGCTGCGGCCACCAGCGCGGCGGCGTGCGCGTCGGCACGCGCGCGACGTGCCGCGAGCACGCCGTTCGCGGCTTCGGTGGCGACCGTCACCGTGCCGAACCCTTCCCGGTAGGCGTCGAGTGCCGCGCCGTAGGTAAAGGTGGCGGTCTCGACGAGACTCGAAGCGGCCTCGTATGACTGCAACGCGGTGTCCAAGAGATTGCTCGCCACGATGATCTCGCTCATGGCGGCGTTGCGCACCTTGTCCAGACGCGCCTTGGCGCCCGTCACCTGCTCGCGCGCACTCGCCTCGCGCGACGCGCGCATGCCACCGTCGTACAAGGGCATGGTGATACCGAGCAGGATCCCCCGAGAGGCGCTGCTGTTGACGAGATCCGACAAGGGGCCGATCGTCATGCTGCCCTGCCCGCCGAGCGCGAAGCCCACCAGGAACACTTTGGGCAGGAAATCGGACCGAGTGGACTCCAGAGCATTCTCCGCCGCCTTGAACGCCGCGATGCTCGCGAGGATGTCGGGACGGGTCGCCAGCGCCTGTTCCAGCGCCTCCCGGGCCAGGAAAGTCTTGGCCGACGGCAGGGGCAGGTCGCGCACGCTTGCCACGGCGAGCTCGGCTCTGGTGGGCAGCCCGACTGTCGCCAGCAGCGTTTGGTACGTGCTGCGCTCGAGGCCTGCCGCCGTCACCTTGTTGAGGCGTGCCTGCGCGACGAGCTGCTTGGCCTGGGCTTCCTCGACCGAGGTGGCGAGGCCTCCGCGTCGGCGTGCGATCACGGCGGCTTGCACGGCCTCGCAGTTGAGGAGGGTCTCGTCGGCGATCTCACGCTGTTCGCGAGCGGTGCCGTACTCGTAATACCGCCGCGTCACATCGTAGACGAGCTTCTGATGCATCGCGTTGAACAGGAAGTTGGCGCCGAGCGAGACGTCGCGAGCCGCGCGATCGGCAGCGGCGCGTTGTCCGAAGTCGAAGAGGAGCCACTCCACGGTTAGCATGGGGACGACACCTCGCGTGCTCGCGTCGACGTTCACGGGTTGGCCGAGGACCTCCGGCCGCCAGCGGGATTCCACGTAGCCGCCCACGACCGTCGCGGACAACCGCGGCAAGAACATGGACTCGGTGAGGCCCACGCCGGCGGCCGCCTGGCGGGCTTCGCTCCAGGCGATCCGCGTTTCGGGATTGTTCAGCTGCGCGAGGTCGATGAGTGCGGCGAGGTCGTACACGCGGCCGGGGACGGGCGTCGTCGCGGCGGCCGCGGTCCCCTCCGTGGCAAGCTTGCGCCATTCGGCAGGCAGGTCCGGCGGCGTCCACAGGCGCCCGGGCTCCAGCGGTGCGAGCTCGGCAGCAAGAGCGAGGCTCGCGCACGAGAGGAGCCCTGCAGCGAGGAGCTTCGCCACTCGCACGCACGGTCCTCGTGCCTGTGCCCGCTCACCGCTCATCGAGTAGCGCCTCCAACCGGCGGATCTCGTGCTCGAGCGCCGCGTCTCGCTTCGAGGAGACCTCCGCCGACGATGCCGCGGACGGAGTGCCGAGCACAGTGCGGGGCGCAGCGTGTCCGGCACGCTGCGCCACCGTGGCGAGGCGCTCCGCGAGGGCTTGGGGCAGCGTCGCGCGTGCCATGAGGTCGCCGCAGATCCGCTTGATCGAGCCATCGATGGCCGCGAGACGCTGCACGGCAACGGCCGAAGGCCGGCGGTACCGGCCCTCGAAGCCGGCGAGCTGCAGCGCCCGTTGCGTCTGGGCAAGATGCGAGGCCACGATCGACGCGTCACCGATCTCGCGATCGCGCAAGTCCGCCTGCACTGGCGCATCCGCCGGCGAGGCCGCGGCCGCGCGATGGGCCATGTCGGCGAGCCGGTTCAGGGCTTGCCGCGTGTACTGCCAGACCTGATCCAGCACGGAAGCGGGCCACAGCTGGGTGAAGTAGGCGTACAGCACGACGTTGCCGAGCAGCACGCCGAGCACGCGGTCCCGGGCGGTATCAAGATCGGTCGTGGGCCCGAAGCCCTGCAGCACCGTCAGGAGGAAGGCGAGGGCCACCTGCACCCCGGCGTAGGCAACTCGCTCGTCGCCCACCCAGATCCACGCGGAGAGGAGCGTTACCGCGAAGACCAGCGCGACAAGGGATCCCACCGAGCTCATGTGGGGCATCACGAACACGATGGAGGCGATTCCCAGTGCCGCGCCGACGAGACATCCGCAGATGCGCAGCACCAGCTTGTGCGTTGTCTCCGCGACGGAGCCGAGGGCCGCGACATAGCACGTGATCATCGCGGTGTGGATGCCTTGCCACTGCCAGGCGGTGTAGATGAAATAGCACGTCAGCGCGGCCGCGGTCGTCTTGACGGCGTACTTGATGTGGTCGGCGTTGGACCACGCGTCCTGTCGCAGGAAAGATTCACCAGGGCTCGCCTTGGGATAGGCATCGGGTGTGCCTGCCATGCCGAGCAGCGCATCCCATGCCGGTGCGAGTTGCGCAGGGTTGGCCGTGGGCGACACGTCGAAGACCGCCCCTCGGGCAAAGGCCGAGGACGCGTGGCGCACTTGCCTCGCGAGCTCGACGCGCTCACCCGTGGGAACGTCCGGCGCCATCGATACGAGCGCAAGTCCCAGTCGATAACTCTCCTGCAGGGCGCGCGCGAGTCGCAGCAGCTCGGAGCGCTTCCCCAACGCGAGCGCGCGGGCGAGCTTGAAGCGTTGTTGCTCGTCTTCCTGGCCACGCCAGAGCAGGCTTTCGAGCCGCTCTTGAGTGGCAGGCGTTGGGTCCGCGAGAAAGTCGGCGCATGCCACGAGGCGCTCGGCGACCGTGGCTCGCAGCAATGGGACGGGATTGCGTCCGACGATCAGGTTCACGAGCACGACGCAGGCAGCGGGAAGCGTAGCCATGAGCCAGGCATACAGCACCGCACGCGTGGCCAGCTCGCCCGTGGGGGCATCGTTCAGCATCCCGAGGATCATCGCGATCACCAGCGCCACGATGCCGCCCATCTCGCCCAACTTGCTGGCCGACCCGGCGAACAGCAGGACGAGCGACGTTGTCGCGATGGCGAGGATGCGCAGCGCCGGCGCATCGATCGTGAAGCGAATCAGGAGCAGGCAGATCAGTACCACGAGCATCACCAGCACGGCGAGTCCGATCGCCAACACCGACCCCGAGGCGGCGTCGGGCTTCATGACGAAGAACACGAGGAAGCAGCTGATCGCGGCTTCCGGAATGCCGTACACCTCGGCAATGCAGGTGGTCAGCGCGCAGACGAGCGCGATGCGCCAGGCTTGCGCCAATCGCCCGGGGAAGGGATCGACGATGTCGTGCCATGCGCGGCGCACGAAGGGACGCCACCGTTCAGCACTTGGTGTCATGGCGAACGATGACCGTCGCGGAGGCGCCCATGCGCATGAGGTCGGCCGGCGGGTCCTTGAGCAGGACGCGCACGGGAAAGCGCTGGCCGACGCGGACCCAGTTGAGCGACTTGGGAACGTACGGGAGGCTGCGGGGAATGGGAAACTGCACGTCGGAGGCAACGCCCCAGCTGACCGAATCGACCACGCCCTGGATCGACCGAGTGCGGTCGGCTGCCACGTACACGGTCGCGCAAGCCCCCGGCACGATGGCGGGAAGCTCGGTCTCGAGGAAATCGGCGGACGCATACCAATGCGTGGTATCGATCAGCGTCAAGGCCGACTGGCCGGGAATGACGAAATCGCCCTGTGCAATCGAAAGCCCGGCCACGAGACCATCGTTGGGGGCGTGCACTTCGCTTTCGCGTAGTTGCCGCTCGGCAATGGCAAGGGCCACGCGGCTTTGCTCGACCGCGGCCGTTGCCCCTCCCGTGGTGCCCACGAGCACCTTGGTGGCCGCGACCTGGGCTTGCGCCTCTTTCACGCTCGTCTCGGCATTGAGCTTGAGCGTTCGCGCGTCCTCCACTTGCTGCGTCGTGACATAGCCCTTGGGCTCCAGCCGAAGCAGCCGGTCGAGCGTCTGCGTGGCTTGCGCCAGGTTCACCCGCGCCCGCTGCAGTTGCTCCGCGGCGATCACCGCGTTGGAAGATTCGGCGGCCACCGACCGGCCACGCGTGTCGAGTCCCGCCACGGCCACGCTGACGCCTGCCTTGGCCTGCTCGACCTGCAGGCGATAGAAATCCGGATCGAGCGCGAATAGGAGGTCACCTTTCGCCACACGCCCGTTCTCGGCGACCGCGAGGCGCACCACGCGGCCCGGTACCGACGACGCCATGCGCGCCACGTTGGCCGTGATGACGGCGTCCTCGGACATCGGGCGGGCCGCAAGTCGCGCCTGGTAACGCCAGCCTAGAACCACGGCGAGCGTCACGAAGGTGATGAGCACGGCCACGCCGAGCAACGAGGTCCAGGATCGGCGCGAGGGCGACGGGCTCATCTTCAGCGGGCGAACAAGCTCAGGGACAGCAGGAACATCACGGCGGCGGCGAACGAAAGGTAAGCGAGGAAGCGAAGGGGCAGGTGCTCGTCGACACCGCAACGCACGAGCACCACCCGCATCAGGAGTGCGGCGATGCAGCCCGCCACGGCACAGGCAAGCCAGGACGGGAAGTAGGAATTCAGCAGCACGACGTAGGGGGCACGGTCGGCGTTGCAGCCGCCCAGCAGCAGGGGCAATGAAACGTAGATCAGCACATCCCGACGTACGGACACGCGCACTGCCTACGCCGCGGCAAGCAGGGCCGGCGTGCCATCCGTGCCGAGGCTCGCGAGGGTCGCGAGCGGGGCGGTTCGACCGCTGGTGCCCGCGCCGCGTACCAGCTCGTCGAGATCGAGGCGAAGATAGCTAAGGCCCTGATAGACGCGGATGTAGAGGAGACGCCTGTGGATGTCCGTAAGGGCGGTCCACGACGTGTATTCCGACGAGTAGAGGAACTGGCCCTTGACGCCGGGAGCCGTGATGTTCGCGAGGCCGTCGAAGAGACGATTGTCGATCGTGATGCCACGCGGCCGGTCGAAGTTGTTCATCACGTGCGCGAGCGTGTGCACGGCCTCCTCCGGCGTCTCGGCCTTCTCGGCAAAGTGCGCGTAGTAGGTCGCGCGAACGAATCGACCCACGGACGTGTTCGACCCCGGCAGGGCGACGGTGGCGATCCCGGAATCCGGCTGCTTGAAGTGGCGTCCGGCGAGAGTCAACGACGACTGGTCCTTGTTCGTGAAGAACGTGTAGTTGTTGAGGTTGGTCATGTGCCACTGGAACTCGGGGCCGTTGGTCATGACCCCGACCGGGTTGTCGTGCACCTGCTCCGCGCCATTGACGAACTCGATCACGATCGACGCGCCGGTGGCATCGTGAAGGGCGTAGTGGAAGGGGGTCTTGAACAGGCCGAGGGGCAGAAGCGCCGCCGACAGGACCGGCTGTTGCTGCAGGGCCGCCTTCACTTCACCGACCGTGCCGAACTGGGCCAGCGTCCAGGCGCCGAGGTCGATGGCGTTGAGCACGGCGCGCGTCTTCTTGATCATGTCCGAAGGCCCTTCCGAGCTCGCGAAGGCCAGCAGCGCGAACGTGAGGCCCATGTCGTTCACGCCTTGCGCGAACTTGAAGGAGCCATCGACCGGATCGTTGACACCGACGCCTACAAACGCATAGCGCGTCTCGAACTCCAGCGGGTGGTGATGGTCCGCCACCGAACCGAAGCGCTGGCCCGCGGGAACGAAGGCTACGTGGTACGGAAGTTCCATGGGCAGCTCCATGGTTCTGCCGGCGTATGGCATGCCCTTGGCATCAAGGTACAGCAACGAAGTGCACACAGGCGTTCCAATTGCGTCAAGGGAAGCTCATCAGCGCGATGACGCTGACACGGCCTCGTCAAACGGTGGATGTCGGCACTCCGGAAGATGGACCGACGTGAAGCGCAGCACGTGGGACCACACGTTGCGCCATGGAATGTTACCAGCGGGCCATTGCGCCGTTCAACCTCGGCGGGGTCCGTGCGCTTCGACAAGCGTCTACGGGACTGGGATACTCGTGGTTCTGAACAACTTGCCTTGTCACTCTGAGACCTGACCGGAGACGCTACATGGGACGTGCATTCGCCGAGATCGCGTTCACACACTCCGTCAAGGCGGCGCAATCGCAGTACGGATCGCGGCGGCTCAATGAGCGTCTGGAGTCCACCCCCGATCGACAGGACGAGCTCACGCCCGGCGAGCGCGAGTTCATCGAGTCGCGCGACAGCTTCTACCAGGCCACCGTCAGTGAGACGGGGTGGCCCTACGTCCAGTTCCGGGGCGGCCCCATTGGCTTCCTCAAGGTGCTCGATTCGCGCACGCTCGGATTCGCCGATTTCCGCGGGAACGTGCAGTACCTGAGCGTTGGCAACATCAACGCTGACCCCCGCATCTCGCTGATCCTCATGGACTATCCGCATCGCCGTCGGTTGAAGATCCTCGGCAGGGCGAGAGTGGCCCATCCAACGACGGAACCGGAACTGCTCGAGCGTCTCCAGATTCGCGACTACAAGGCGCGCGTGGAGCGCGCTATCGTGATCTCGATCGAGGCCTTCGACTGGAACTGCCCGCAGCACATCACCCCTCGATTCACCGAAGCCGAGGTCGAAGCGGCGATGGCGCCGATCCTGCGGGAGTTCGAAGAGCTGCGTGCGAAGGTTAACGCGAACCCGTCACCTTCAGGGCCTCCCTGAGATATTGCGCGCTCCGGTCGCTGGTGCCGTCGGGAGGGACGCACCCAACACCGATATCGGACCCGCCCACGTGACCCCCACGACCCGACGCATCGCAGCGCTCCTCGCCCTTGGCATCGCGACACTCCTGTTCGATCAGAGTGGACTACGGTACGCTGCCCGGCGGCGCGCCGCCGTTGGACCTGGGCCACACGCTCGTGCATGAGGTCGGCCACTACCTCGGACTGCTGCACACGTTCCAAGGCGGTTGCACGGAGCCGGGCGAGGTGCGTGGCGGTCACGCCGGCCGAAGCGACGCCCGCCTATGGATGCTCGATCGACCGCGATACATGCGCGCAACCGGGCCCGGATCCGATCCACAATTTCATGAACTACAGCGACGACGGCTGCACCGACCGCTTCACCCCCCTGCAGGCGGATCGCATGCAGGCGTTGATCGCCACGTTCCGGCCCAGCCTGGTGTCGACGGCGTTCTCGATCGGTCCCGGCATGACGGGCCACTGGTACGACCCTGCGCAGGATGGGCAAGACTTCAGCCTCGAGGTGCCCGACGGCAACGGCAAGCTCGCCGACTGGTTCGTGTTCGCGCCCGATGGCGGCCCCACGTGGATCGTGGCCACAGGGGCCATCGCCGGCAATACCGCGGTGCTGCAGGGGTTTCAGAAAGCGGGACCGGGCGGACGCTTCCCGCCGGGCTTTGACGCCGCGAGGCTGCAGAGCGTGCCGTGGGGCACGCTCACCGTCACGTTCACCGATTGCAACCACGGCCAGGTGAGCTGGCAACCGATCGCGGCGGGTTACGCGAGCGGCTCGATGCCGATCACGCGGCTCACGCTGCCTGCAGGGCTCTCGTGTCCGTGACTGGCAAGCGGCGCGCGCTCCGTGCCTGCGCCCGTTTGCAGCGCTTGCCGCGCTCTCACGAAGATTCGCTATGCTATAGGGGCGGCCCCGTAGCTATTGTGGGTATTGAGTCGCAGTGGCGAACGTCCCTCAGCTCGGCAAGGCGGCGCGCCGTTGCCGCACCCGACGCCCCAGCATCGAACTGGCATCGCGCTGCTGCCGACTTACCCCACCAGTGGGCACAGAAGTTGCTGTCCTGATTCTCTTCGCCAACGCCTGCGCCCCTTCCACCCCCTGTGCTCTCCGCCTTTCTCGTGGCGTGCGTCTTCGTGGGCATGCTGCCCACTTTCGCGCTGTTCGTGCAGTTCTTGCTCGTCGGGCTACACGGCGTGCGGAACCACTACGGGCGCTGCGCCGACCACACGCCGCGGGTGGCGTTCATCCTCCCTGCATGGAACGAGGCGGACGTGCTGGAGTCGAGCATCGACTCCCTTATGCGGCTCTCGTACCCGGCGGGGGTGTGGCGGATCTACGTGATCGACGACGCGAGCACCGATGGCACGCCGGAGCTCATGCGCCGGATGATGGCTCGTTACCCCGGATCGGTGCATCACTTGCGGCGCGAGCAAGGGGGGCAGGGCAAGGCGCATACGCTCAATCACGGGCTGCGGGAAATCCTTGCCGACGACTGGGCCGAGGCCGTGATGATCATGGACGCCGACGTCCTGTTCGAGCCGCTCGCATTGCGGCGCATGACGCGGCACCTGGCCGACCCCGCCGTTGGCGCAGTGACGGCCTACATAAAGGAAGGCAGCTACCCGGGGAACGTCGTCAATCGTTTCGTGGCCTTCGAGTACGTCACTGCGCAAGCGGCGGCGCGCCGGGCGCAGAACGTCATCGGCGCGCTGACGTGCCTCGCGGGCGGCGCGCAGCTGCACACGCGCGCGAATCTGGAGGCCCTGGGCGGGCGCATCGACACCAGCACGCTGGCCGAGGACACGTACACGACGCTTGCCACGCAGCTCGACGGCCGGCGCGTCGTGTTCGACGGCAACGCAGTGGTCTGGGCGGAGGAGCCGGACAGCCTTGCGGGATTGTGGAAGCAGCGGCTGCGCTGGGCCCGCGGCAACCTGCAGATCACGGCGGCGTTTCGTCGCGCGTGGTTCCGCCCGCTGCGCCATCCGGGGCTGGGGGGCATCGGCTTCGGCATTCTCTGGTTCAGCATCGTGCTGGCACCGATCTTCATGCTGCTGTCGTCCGTGGGGCTCATCGGACTGTACGTGTTCGATCCAGCGTCGGCGTGGATCAGCTTCTCGTTGCTGTGGCGGATCACGATCGTGGTGTACCTCGTCGAGACGCTCTTTTCCTTTGCGATCGATCCGGCTACGGCGCGCCGCGCGTGGTTCGAGGGGCTCATGTACCCCGGGTTGATCTCGCTGTCGATCATGGTGCTGTTCTTCCTGCCCACCGGATTCGCGCCGATCTCCGAGTACTTCGTGGGGACCTCCGCGGATGGTCTGCGGCGGAATCCGCTGGCGCTCTTCATGTACCTCTGGGTGAGTGCCAGCATGCTGGCGGCATGGGGCGTCTATCGCCTGGAAAAGGCGGGCCTTCCGCGCCCGTTGCGCGATGCGCTGCTCGTGCTGGTGGGCTATGGCCCCTTCATGAGCGTGATCTCGCTGGCCGCGATGGCCGCGCAATGGCGACGTGCCGATGCGCGCTGGGACAAGACGATCAAGTCGGGCAAGGCGAGGATCCTGCCGTGAGCGCCGCACCGGACGAATTCGAGCGTTCCGCGCCGGACGATTTCGAGCGGCTGCTGGCCGCCGACCGCAAGGTCGAGCGGCGCCTCTTCTGGCGCGAGCTCGTCTTGCTGGCGGCCATGGCCGCGCTCGTGGTGTGGCGCCTGCACGCGGGCGCGTAGCAGGTCGTGCAAGGAGAAGGGACGTCATGCGAATCCTGTTGACCGGCGCCGGCGGGCCGTCCGCCATCAGCGTGTGGAAGAGCCTGGACGGCGCGCACGAGCTGCACATGGCCGACATGGACCCGTGCGCTTCCGGCCTGTATCTCGTGCCGCCGGAGCGGCGGCTGCTGCTGCCGCGCGGCGATGCGCCCGGCTTCCCCGCGCACGTTCTCGAGGTGTGTCGGGAGCGCGCCATCGAGCTCGTGATCTCCACCGTGGACGCCGAGCTCATTCCGCTGGCGCGCACGCATGCGGACTTCGCTGCGCGGGGCGTGCAGCTGCCGCTCGCGCCCGTGCCGTGCCTCGAGCTGTGCCGCGACAAGCATGCCCTCCTCACCGCGTTGGCGCCCGCGGTGGCGGTGCCGGCCACGCGCCTGTTGACGGCCGAGGTCGCGCGTGCGCCCGGTCCGCTCCCGCAGTTCGTCAAGCCACGGCTGGGGGCGGGCTCGCGCGGAGCCATGGTCGTCGACAGCGCGACGCAGCTCGCCGTGCTTCCGCAGGACGGGTCGATCCTGCTGCAGGAGTGGCTGCCGGGCGAGGAGTACTCGGTCGACGTGTACGTGCGCAGCGGGGGCCAAGTGATCGCCGCGGTCCCGCGCGAGCGGATGAAAACGGATTCGGGCATCGCGGTGGCCGCCCGCACGCGCGACCTGCCCGATGTCATCGATGCGGCGGTGGCGGCGGCCTCCGCCGCGGGCGTGCGCTATGTCGCCAACGTGCAGTTGCGGCGCGCCCGCGACGGCCGCTGCAAGCTGCTCGAGATCAACCCGCGGTTCCCGGGGACGCTCCCGCTGACGGCGGCGGCAGGGGTCGACCTGCCGAAGCTGCTCGTCGCGGACGTCAACGGGGAGCCGCTGCCCGAAGGTCGGCTGCCGTTCAAGGAGATCATGGTCGTCCGCTACTGGGCCGAGCACTTCCTCGATCCACGCGAATGGGAAGCGTTGTGCCGGAAGTGAGCGTGTGGCTCGTCCGCCACGGCCAGAGCGCGTCCAACGCGGGCTTGCCCGTGCACGGGCACGACGAGGTTCCACTCACGGCACTCGGCGTTGCCCAGGCGCAGATCATCGCGTTGGAGATCGACGCGCCGCCCACGCTCCTCGTGGACTCGCCGTTTCTGCGCTCGCGCGAGACCGCCGACGCCATCGCGGCGCGCTGGCCGCACACGCCGCGCGAGACCTGGCCGATCCAGGAGGTCACGTACCTCGACCCCGACAAGTGCGTGGGCACCACGGTGCTCACCCGGCAGCCCATGGTCGAGGCCTTCTGGCGGCGCTGCGATCCCGAGTATGTCGACGGCGCGGGCGCGGAGTCTTTCGCACATTTCATGCAGCGCGTGGCGGACTTCGATGCGCGCTTGCGCACCCTCGCGGGTGCCTTCGTGGTGGTGGTGGGGCATGGCCAGTTCTTCGCGGCGTATCGCTTCGGACTGACCCACGGCTTCGTGCCCGATGCGCAGTGGATGCGTCGCTACCGGAATAGCGAAACCTCCACCCCGTTGCGCAATGGCGAGATCCTGAAGCTGCGCGTGGACGGCGTCGCCACCTACGCGCAGTAGCGCAGGATCATCATCGGCTCCGCCAGCACGTGGCCGGCGTAGCGCCCCCAGTAGCGCGCGGTTGCGCGGATCAGCTCCGCCTCGATGTTGGCGCGGCGGCCCACCTGGGTCGCGTGGAGCTTGATGAGCTCGATCTTCTCGTGCATCTGCGCGCTGATGTCCACGAACATCTGCGGGCGGAACTCCACCGTCGACGACGGCGACTGGTAGGCGTACACGTGCGGCACGCGGCGCGCGGCGACGAGCGTGGCCGTATGGACCGCGCGATGATCCTGGTGGGTGTCCTCGCGCGAGTGCGTGTACACGTGAGTGGGCCTGAACGCGTGGATCGCGGCTTCGATCGTCGCGATGGACTCGGGGCCGTCGGTGATCGCGGCATCCTCGAAGTCGTGCAGGGTGAGCGTCGCGCCGAGCCGGTCGGCGGCCTGCTGCGACTCCTGCCGGCGCATCGCGGCTTCGCCGCCGCGCGCGCCGCAGCTCAGCGTGAGGATCATCAGGGCGTCGCCGCGATCGCGATGCTTGATGAGCGTGCCGCCGCAGCCGAGCTCGACGTCGTCGGGATGAGCGCCGATGGCAAGCACGCGCCGGGGTTCGTCGCGCGAATGATGCGCAAGGGTCGAGTTCACGGAACGATGGGTCTTTGCGAGAAGGAGCGGCCGTGCCTGTACGGCTCACGCCACGGCGGGCGAGGCGCCGATGAATTCGGAATGTCTTCGAGCGTCATGGCGGGATCGAGTTGCTACTGCCAGTAAAAGCGCCAGCCGATGCTCGCCTCGAGCTGGCGATTCACGCTGACATGCTGAATCGACAGCAGGAGCGCGCCTTGCGCGGTCAAGGGCCAGACCGCGCGAGCGTGCAGGTCGACGTTCGAGATGTCGGGGCTGTAGCCGGCGCCGATGTTGAGGAAGCTGCGGCCCGGCCCCTGCCGCTTCACGTCGACGCCGTAGGCTAAGAGGTTGCGCTGGCCCAGCGCTCCCGCGCCGAACTGGTTGTTCGTGTACTGGTAATAGACGGTGGGCGCGACCTCCCATCCATCGGCCACCGGCACGACGAGGCCGGCCTGGTAGAGCTGGCTATCCCACACCGAGGCGCCGAAGCTCGCACGCACGCTCGTCACCCACTGCAGCCGTTCGGAGACCCAGTTGCCCACGCGCGCCTCGAGCCAGTGCTCGGTCGGCAGCGTCGAGTGCTCGCGATAATCGTAGACGAGCGCCCAGTTGTAGCCGCCCGGCACGCGCACGTGGTAGCCCAGGTGAAGGTCGTTCTTCGGCAGCGGACGCTCCTGGGTGAGATCCGCGGCGGGAAGCTCGTTGGAGTAGTAGAGGGCGCCCACCTCGATCGAGCGGATCGCGTCGAGGTCGGCGCGGAACATCACGCCCGCGCCCCACGCATGTCCCTCCGGGCTGCTCACGTAGCCGCCGGCCACGTCGAGCTCGTAGGGCCATGTGTCGGCGGCGCTGCGCAGGCCCTGCTTCGCTTCGGCATTCCCGGGG
>CALFEY010000244.1 GCA_937958295.1 uncultured Pseudomonadota bacterium | reverse complement strand
CATACGCGCCAACGCCGACGCGACCCATGCCACGGCCTCCTTCTGCGTCTGGATCGACGGCGTGCCCGCGTACAGCGGCGCCTACCGCATGGACCTCGCGCGCGGCGAGCGCGGCTTGCGGATCCGGCGCTGCGAGGTGGTGCTCTTCGGCGAAGTCGTGCACACGCCGATCTTCCTGCCGATCTGATGCCATGACGCGCGCCGTTCTCGAGTTCAGCCACGTGGGCATCCATGTCCGGGACATGGATGCGATGGTGGGGTTCTACCAGCGCGTGCTGGGGCTCGTGGTGACCGATCGCGGGCACCTGCCGGGCCGCGAGCTCACCTTCATGAGCGGCAATCCGCGCGAGCATCACCAGGTGGTGCTCGCGAGCGGCCGCACCGGGGATGCGCAGGACAAGGTGATCAACCAGATCTCGTTCCGCGTGCCCACGCTCGAGGCCCTGCAGGAGATGTTCGCCTGGCTGCAGCGCGAGCCCGGTCCCACCCAGTTCAGCGCGGTCGACCACGGCAATGCGTGGACGCTGTACTTCCACGATCCCGAGGGCAACCGCATCGAGCTCTTCGTCGATTCGCCCTGGTACATCCGCCAGCCGTGCTCCGAGCCCCTGGATCTCGGCTTGCCGGCCGCGCAGATCCGCGCGCGCACCGAAGCGATGTGTCGCGCCGACCCGTCCTTCGCGCCCGCGGAAGACTGGCGCGCGCGGCTGCGCGAGCGCATCGAGCAGGGCACGCCCTAGATCAAGTCACCGCCATCTCCCGGACCTTCGATGAAACTCCTCACGTTCGCCTCCGATACCGGCCAGCACCCGGGACTGCTACTTCCCGGAGACACGATCCTGCGCCTCGACACGGCACTCGCGCAGGCGGGCGTAGCGCGCATCGACTCGTTGCAGGCACTGCTGGACGCAGGGCCGGCGACGCTGGCCGCCGTGCGCGAGCTCGAGCAGGCCCCGCATCGCGACCGCTCGCCCAACCTGTACGTGCCGTTGGCAGCTGTGCGTCTGTGCGCGCCCCTCCCGTGGCCGCGCAAGAACGTCTTCTGCGTGGGACGCAACTACAAGGAGCACGTCACCGAGGCGGCCAAGGCGCGGGGCAAGGAAGTGAAGATCCCCGAGTTCCCGCAGTACTTCACCAAGCCGCCCACGGCCGTGATCGGACCCTTCGACGACTACGAGTGGGACGAGACGATCACGCAGAAGCTCGATTACGAAGTCGAGCTCGGCGTGGTGATCGGCCGCCGCGGACGCAACATCCCGCGCGAGCGCGCGCTCGATCACGTCTTCGGCTACACCGTCATCAACGATCTCACGGCGCGCGACCTGCAGAAGCGGCACGACCAGTGGTTCAAGGGCAAGGGCCTCGACCGCTCGTGCCCGATCGGACCGTGGATCGTGGATGCCGCGGAGATCCCCGACCCCCAGGCCTTGCGGGTGTCCCTGCGCGTGAACGGCGAGACCCGCCAGGAGGCGCCGACCTCGATGATGATCTTCGACGTCCGCGAGATCGTCGCGCAGCTCTCGCAGGGGCTTACGCTCGAGCCCGGCGACCTGATCGCCACCGGCACGCCCAGCGGCGTGGGCTTTGCGATGGATCCGCCGCGCCTCCTGGCCGATGGCGATCTCGTGGAGGCGGAGGTCTCGGGCATCGGCGTGATCGCCAACCGCGTGCGTCGCATCGAGCACGCCTACACGGCGTAACGCGCCGCGGCACGCCATGCCTCCCGACCACAACCGGATCAGCAGCGACTACCGGCGGGCGTTGCGCGGCTTCGCCGCCACCGTGTCCATCGTGTCGGTGCGCACCGCGAAGGGCAACGCCGGCATCACGGTGACGGCCGTTTCGTCGGTGTCGATGGAGCCTCCGTCCTTGCTGGTCGTGGTCAACGCAGCCAGCTCGATGCATTCATCGCTGGTCGAGGCCTCGCGCTTCTGCATCAACATCCTAGGCGCGGAGCACGTGGAGCACTCGCGCACGTTCGGCACCCCCATGCCCATGGACGAGCGATTCGAGGCCGGCGACTGGCGGCTGTCGGCCGACGACGTGCCCTACCTGTGCGAGGCCCAGGCCAACATCTTCTGCGAGAAGGCCGAAGCGTTCACCTACGGCACTCATACCGTCTTCGTGGGTCGCGTGTACCAGCTCGCCATCGGCGACGCCATCTGCCCGCTCATCTATCTCAACGGCCGCTACCTGCGGCTCGCCGACGAGGCCCCGGATGCCGTGCGCTCCGGCGCATCGCGTGGCGTGGCCGCCCCGGCGGTCGTCCCCGTTCGCGCCTGAAAGGGCGCCGCAGACCTACGCATGCAAGGCCCTCCCTTCGAATCGATCGACGTTGCCGCGCTCGCGGCGCTCCTCGAGGGGCACGTGCCTTTCGCGCTCTTCGACGCCCGCGACGAGGGCCTGTTCGCCCAGTCGCACCTGCTGTACGCCTGTGCGTTGCCCTTGTCCGACCTCGAGGCACGCCTCTTCCGGCTGGTGCCGGCGCACGACACGCTGCTGGTGCTCACCAGCGCCGACGGCGACGGCATGGCCGAGCGGGCGGCGCTGCGCTGCCGCTCGTTGGGCTACCGCAACATCCGGCTCTTGGCCGGCGGCAACCAGGCGTGGGCGCGCGCGGGGCACACGTTGTTCCGCGGCATCCACGTGCCGAGCAAGGCGTTCGGCGAGCTGATCGAGGCGCACTACGCGACGCCGATGATCGAGCCGGCGGAGCTGCGCGCGCTCATCGATGCGGGCGCGCCCCTGCGCATTTTCGATTGCCGGCCGCCGCACGAATTCCATCGCATGAGCCTGCCGGGGGCCCGCAACTGCCCGGGGGCGGATCTGCTCGCGCGCGTCCCCGGCCAGGTACACGACGACGAGCTGGTGGTGATCAATTGCGCGGGCCGCACGCGCGGCATCATCGGCGCGCAGTCGCTCATCAGTGCGGGCATCCGCAATCGCGTTGTGGCGCTCAAGAACGGGACCATGGGCTGGCACCTTGCCGGCTTTGCGCTCGAGCACGGTCGCACGGACCTCGTCGGGCCCGTCGACGGTGCGCGGCTCGGGGAGGTTCGCGCAAGCGCCGCGAGCCTGCGGGAGCGCTTCGACATCCCGCTCATCGGCACCGACGTGCTCGCGCACCTGCTGCACGCGGATCGCGAGGCCGGAGCGCTGCTGCTCGACGTGCGCGGGCCGTGGGAGTACGAGGCCGGGCATCTGCCGGGCGCGCGCAATGCCCCCGGCGGCCAGCTCGTGCAGGCCACCGACTATTACGTCGCCGTGCGCAACGTGCCGCTGGTGCTCATGGACGACGACGGCATCCGCGCCTCGATCACGGCCACGTGGCTCGTGCAGATGGGCTTTGCCGACGTGCGAGTGCTCGACCACGCGCACGTCGCGGGGCGCCTCACGCAGACAGGTCCCGCGGCATCGGTCCCGGCGCATCTGGTGCCGGCGGTGCAGGCGATCGACCCCGGGACGCTCGCGCAGGAGCTCGAGGCTTCGACGACGCTCCTGCTCGATCTCGGTCGCAGCGAGCCGTACTACAAGGCGCACATCCCCGGTGCCCGCTTCGTCATCCGCTCACGGCTCGGCGCGAGCCTGCCGCGGCTGCCCAAGCGCGCGAGCGTCACGGTGGTGGCCGACGACGATGTCACGGCCGCCTTCGCGGCGCTGGATGTGGAGCGCATCCATGGCGTGCCGGTGCGCATCCTGCCCGGCGGGACGGGCGCGTGGCGGGCCGCGGGCCTGCCTCTGGCGAGCGGGCTCGATGACGCGATCGATCCGCCGGAGGACATGTGGCACATCCCGTCGTCGCCGCTGGGAGGGCTCGATTCCGCGATGCGCGACTACCTGTCGTGGGAGGTGGGGCTTGCCGCTCAGGTGGCGCGGGAGCCCGGCGCG
>CALFEY010000243.1 GCA_937958295.1 uncultured Pseudomonadota bacterium | reverse complement strand
CAACACGCTGCAGCGTCCAGACAGACGCGGCGGCGAATGCGTGCGGCGGACTACCGGAGGACGGGCGGAGCGCGGCTTTCGAACCATGCCCGCCGCCCGTGCGGACAGGAAGGGCAAGTGCGGGTGGCGAGCCATGGCGGTGTGCCATGCGCTCCCGCGGCCGGCGGGGTGCCGGACATCGCGGAGAGGCCGCCGGCCAGAAGATCGCACTGGAGGCACTTGGGCGTGTCGGTGCCGGCGAGGGTGACGGTATGCGCGTGATCGTCGGCGTCGCGGCAGACATGCTCGAAGGCGTGGACGTATGACTGCGCCTGGGCGAACAGCAGGACCGGCAGGAGGAGCGCGAGGACGTAGTGTCGCCACCGCGCCCGCTGTTGCTGCGGGCGTCGACGAAGATGGGCGGCGCGCGTCGTCATGTGTTTCGTCAGCGCGGCGTGGACTGCCGGGGC
Organism: uncultured Pseudomonadota bacterium; assembly: GCA_937958295.1. Classification (GTDB taxonomy): domain Bacteria; phylum Pseudomonadota; class Gammaproteobacteria; order Burkholderiales; family Casimicrobiaceae; genus VBCG01. Next base: position 10,976 of record CALFEY010000243.1, on the reverse strand, counting down.
TCGCCCGTGCGTACCGTGGCGATGCCCGTGGCGCGCGAGAGCCGGTAGAAGATGCCGTTCTCCTGGTGGCCCTTCACGACCTCGAAGCGGCCGGTGACCGTCACCGGCTCGAGCGTGAAGGTCACCCCCTCGGTGGCGGTGACCTCCACGACCGCTTCCGGCCCGGCGGGGAGGCAGAACTGGCAATGCGGCGGCACCGCCGACAGCAGGAAGCGCGTCTGCCGTCCGGGCGCAGCGACGAGCGGGATCATGAAGCCTTGCAGCTTGACCTCGCGCCCGTCGAGCGCCAGCGTGGCTGGCGCGAACTCGGTGACGATCCGGCCGTCCTTGCGCACGTACTCCACCGCGCCGAGCGTTCGCCACGGCACGACGCCATCGCGCTCCGGCAACAGGCGCGCGCTGAACTCGATGGCCGACGGCGGACCACGCAGTGGCAGCGCCGGACCTTGCGCCGCCGCCGGGCCGATCGCCACGACGGCGAGCAGCAGGGACAGGAGCGCAGGGCGAAGCATGGCCACGGGACCCGCGCCTAGCGGATCGAGGCGTCCGGCCGCGCCGGCAGCGCAGGAATCGCCGCGCCGACGTGGATGCCGTCGCTCACCCGGTAGAGAAGGCCCGACGCATCGTCCTTCACCAGCAAGAACGTGCCGCGCACGATGATGGGCTCCATGCTGTACGCGATGGGCGTGCGCGCGCGCACTTCGACGATCTCCTCGGGCCCTGCCGGCAGGCAGAACGAGCAATGCATGGGCACGGCGGAGAGCAGGAAGCGCGACTGCTTCTCGGCGGCATCGAGCGGGATCATGAAGCCCTGCACTTGCGCGACCTTGCGGTCGAGGGCCTTGATCTCCGGCGCGAATTCCATGGTCATGCGCCCGCCCACCTTGACGGGCTCCACGCGCGCCAGGGTCTTCCACGAAATGACGTCGGGCCGCTCGGGCATGATCATCGCGCTGTAGTTCGAGGCGCTTGGCAAGCCCGAGCCGGGAATGCCGCGATCGAGCGCGATGGCCGGCGAGGCGAGAAGGGACGCGGCCAGCATGCCTGCGGCCAGCGCCCGCAAGGGGGTGTGAAGGGTCATTTGCGTACGCTCATCGGCGGTTGCGCCCCAGAAGAGGGCAAGCGGATATCGTACGCCCGCTTCGGGGCGCGTGCTCCCGGCACCGGGAGGACCGGCGCCGCGCCGTCAATCCGCATGGCGCATGCCGCAGTACTTGCCATAGGCGATGCCCTTGCACGCCTTGGCGAGCTCGGCCATGCATTCGCTTTCCTTGCGCCCGGCCTCCTGGCAACGCGCCGCGGCTTCGTGCGCCGCAGCGATCGTGCGATGGCGGCGGATGTCCTCGTCGCGGTGGGCGTCGCCGCTGGCCGCCGTCTTGGCGGCGGGGGCGGCGCCGCTCGCGGGCTTGGCCGGGGCAGGATCCGCAGCGGCGGCGACGCCGAGCCAGACGGCGAGGAGGGCGGGAACAAGGGGGCGCAGGGTCATCGGAAGGCTCCGTCGAAGGGGGAGGGGGACAGACAGGCTAGTCGCGGCGGGCGAGGGTGGCGGACACGTCGGTACGGCTCGCGCGCCAGGCCGGAACGAGCGCGGCGGCAATGGCGGCGGCGATCACCGGCAGCGTCCACCGCAGGTCGTGCCACGACATCTGCCATGCCGGAACCTGCAGCGTGTTCTGGCCCTGCAGCCACAGCGAGAGCGCGGCCACCAGGAGATAGGCGAGGCCGAGGCCGGCGACGGCACCGGCGACGCCGATCGCCAGCGCCTCGAGCACGAGCATCGCGACGATGCTGCGCGAGGGCATGCCGAGCGTGCGCAGCACCGCGATGTCGTAGGCTCGCTCGGCCAGCGCATTGTGGAGCGCGATGAAGAGCGAGAGGCCGGCGGTGAGGATCACCACCACGCCGAAGGCGCGGATCACGTCGGTGCCTACCCCGATGAGCCGGAACAGGCGCGCGGCCTCGTAGGCCGGCGAGGCGGCCTGCAGGTTGGTCTCGCTGTTGATGCGCCGGGGCAGCGAGACCGCCGCGAGCGGCGAGGCGTACTGCACGAGCAACGTGGTGACCTGCCGTTCGCGCTCGAGCACAGTGCGCTCCTCGGCGTCGGCAGGCGTGCCCTCGTGCACGAACCACACGCTTTCCGTGCTTACGAGCACCAGGCGGTCCACGACGTTGCCCCGGGGTTCAAGGATGCCGGTGACCGTGTAGACGGCGTCGTCGTGCGGCGAGCCGCCGGCTTCCAGGCCGTGGGAGCCCACGAAGCGGTCGCCGATGCCAAGGCCGGTCGCCCGCGCCACATCGGCGCCGATGACGGCCTCCATTGTCGACTTCCACGGCGTGCCCGTGCGCAGCCGCGCGCCGTACAGGTCGAGGAACGCGGGCGTGGTACCCACGATACGGAAGCCGCGCACGCTGTCGCCCAGCGACAGCGGCACCACGCGCTTCACCATGGGAAGCGCGGCCACTTGGGCGATGGCCGCCACCGGAATGTTCCCGGTGGGCGCATCGACGTGAAAGATGCCGGCGAGGATGAGCTGCAGCGCGCTGCCCTTCGCGCCCACCACGAGGTCGATGCCTTCCGCGTCGCGGGTGAGCGCGCGCGCCAGGCGCTCGTCGGTGAGCGCCACGAAGCCGATCGTGCCGCTGCCGAGTGCGAGCAGCGCGACGAGGAGCAGGGTCGCCACCGGACGTGAGCGCAAGTAGGCAAGCGCGAGCTGCAGCGGGTTCACGCGAGCACCTGCTCGAGACGGGTGAGCACCAGTTCGCGCGCGATGCGCTGGCGCACGCGCTGGTCATGCGTGGCGATCACCAGCGCGGCGCCGTGGCGGTCGGCGGCGTCCTGCATGAGGTCGAGCACGATGGCGCTGGCCTCGTCGTCCAGGCTTGAGGTGGGCTCGTCGGCCAGCACGAGCGGCGGATCGTTGACGAGCGCGCGGGCGATCGCCACCCGCTGCTGCTGGCCCACGGACAGTCGATGCGGGCGCGCCGCGGCGAGTTCCGCCACGCCGAGCTCGCGCAGCACCGCGAGGGCGCGCGTCTCGTTGCTGCCGAAGCCGGCCGCGCTCTGCGCCACCAGCACGTTCTGCAGCACCGTGAGCGACGGGAGGAGATGGAACTGCTGCAGCACCATGCCGATGTGGCGTCCGCGAAAGCGATCGAGCGCGCCGTGCTTGAGCTCGGCCAGCGCCTGTCCAGCCACCCGGAGCGTTCCTGCGTCCGCCCGCAGAAGGCCGGCGATGAGGTGGAGGAGGGTGGTCTTGCCGCATCCGGAGGGGCCGCGGATCAGCACGGCCTCCGCCCTTGCCACCGCGAAGTGGTCGAGCGCGAGCAGCGGTGCTGCCCCATAGCCGAAGCGCAGGTTTTCGATCTCGACGATGGGGATGGTGGGCATGCCCTAAGAAGCTCCGGCCGTCACGTGCGGTGAGTCCCGCGGTGTGCGGTCGCATTGTGCCATGATATGATGTTGAGAAGTCGTTATCAATAATAACCTACGCCGCTCACCGCCATGTCCTCCACCGCGTCGCGACCGCGCAAGTCTCCCCTGCTGCCGAGCCTGCTTGCCACAGGGCTCGTGGCGCGCTTGTGCCTCGCGCTCGGTGCCGCCGCGCTGCTGTGGCTCGCGGTGGCCGTCGTCCTCGGCGGGGAGGCGTGGTGACGCGCGGCCCCCGCGTCGTGGTCGAGGGCCTCACCGTGAGCATCGCGGGACGGATGGCGCTGGCGCCGTCGTCGGGGGTGTTCGAGGCGGGGTCGCTCACGGCGGTATGCGGCCCCAACGGCGCGGGGAAGAGCACGCTGCTCGCCGTGCTGGGAGGGGCCCTGCCGCCCACCGGTGGGCGCTTCCGCTGCGAGCCGTCGACCAGGGTCGCGTATCTTCCGCAGGCCGCCGTGGCCGACCCGGGCTTCCCCATCCCCGTGCTGGACGTGGCACTCCTCGGCCACGCGCGGCCGGCAGGCGGCAACCGGGCCCGCGATGCGGCGCGGGCGGCGCTGCAGGCCGTCGGCCTCGAAGGCTACGACGATCGGTTGCTGGGCGAGCTGTCGGCCGGGGAGCGCCAGCGCACGTTCATCGCGCGGGCGGTCGTGGAAGATGCGCCGCTGGTGCTGCTGGACGAGCCGCTGGCCGCGCTCGACGATACAGCCGCGCAGAAGATCGTCGATCTGATCCGGCGCTGGCATGCCGCCGGACGCACGGTGGTGGCGGTGATGCACGACATCGCCCGGGTGCGCGCGGTATTTCCGCAAGCCGTGCTGCTTGCCAACCGGGTGGTGGCGTGGGGAGCGACCACCGACGTCCTGGCTTGCACGCGCCTCGTCGAGCCGGTCTCCGCCGCGAGCGCGAGCGAAGCCCCTCCTCGCGCCGGCGGCCTGCGCGGCCCCACGGCGCGGGAGATGCTGCCGTGACCGCCCTGCACGAGTGGCTGGTGGCGCCCTTCGCCGACTTTCCCTTCATGGCGAGGGCGCTCGTGGCCTGCCTCGCGCTCGCTCTCGTCTGCGGGCCGATCGGCACGTTGCTGGTCATTCGCCGCATGAGTCTCGTGGGCGACGCGATGGCGCATGCGCTGTTGCCCGGCGCCGCGCTCGCCTTCCTCCTCTGCGGGCTCGACCTGCCGGCGCTGGGCTTCGGCGCCTTTGCGGGCGGGCTCGCGGTGGCGGCGCTCGCGGGCGTGCTGACCCGTCATGCCGGCACCCGCGAGGATGCGAGCCTCGCCGCCTTCTATCTCGTGGCCCTCGCCGGCGGCGTCGTGCTGATCTCCGCCCATGGCAGCGGCGTGGACCTGCTGCACATCCTCTTCGGCACCGTGCTCGCGGTGGATGCCGCAGCCCTCGTGATGGTGGCAGCGATCGCCACGATCACGCTGGCGGCGCTGGCGGTGCTCTACCGTCCCCTCATCGTCGATTGCTTCGACCCCGCGTACCTGTTGCGAACAAGGGGGCGGCGCGTGGCGACCGCCATGCATCTCGCCTTTCTCTGCCTCGTGGTGCTGAACCTCGTGGCGGGCTTCATCGCGATGGGCACGCTGATGGCCGTGGGCCTCATGATCCTGCCGGCGATCACCGCCCGCTTCTGGGCGCGTCGCCTGGAGGCGCTGTTCGGGGTCACGATCGCGATCGCTGCATTGGCATCGGTGGCCGGGCTGCTGTGGTCCTTTCACGGTGACGTGCCCTCGGGCCCGGCGATCGTCCTCGTTGCCGGCGCGGGGCTCCTCGTGTCGGCCCTCCTGAGCGCGTACCGGGCGCGCGGACGACGTCACGGCACCCCGGAAGAGGGCATCGACCATGTCCGTTGAGCGCCGTCGCTTCCTGGCGGCGGCCGGCGCCGCGCTCTGCCTGGCCGGCACGCGAGCGGTCGCCGCTCCGCCGCCGGTCCCGATCGTGGCGAGCTTCTCCATCCTCGCCGACATTGCCACGGAAGTGGCGGGCGGCGCCGCCATCGTGACGAGCCTCGTGGGGGCTGACCAGGACGCGCATCACTTCGACCCGCGTCCGGCGGACGTGCGGCGCTTAGGCAGCGCGCGACTGCTTGTGGCCAACGGCCTGCATTTCGACGACTGGATGCGCAAGCTCGCCGCCGCTTCGGCGTCGCCGCCGCCGATCGTGGTGGCCACCACCGGGATCACGCCACGCATGCGGGGGCGGACCCCCGATCCCCATGCGTGGCAGGATCTGGCCAACGGCGCGATCTACGTGGAGAACCTGCGCCAGGCGCTGCGCGGCTTGCCCGGCGTGGATGGCGCGGCCGTCGATGCCCGGGCCGCGGCGTACCAGGCGCGCCTTAGGCAGGCCGACGCCGCCGTGCGCGCTGCCCTCGCCCCGCTTGCGCCCACGCACCGGCGCGTGATCACCACGCACGACGCCTTCGGCTATTTCGGCGCGGCCTACGGCGTGGAGTTCTTCGCCGCGCAGGGCTGGAGCACGGGGAGCGAGCCGAGCGCCGCCGCCGTGGCGGCATTGATCCGCCAGATCCGCTCGCGCGACGCGCGCGCCGTGTTCCTCGAGAACGTGAGCAATCCCCGCCTCGCCCGGGAAATCGCCCGCGCCGGGGACGTGCGCATCGGCGGCACGCTGTATTCGGACGCGCTGTCCCCGCCAGGCACCGCTGCCGACACGTACCTGCGCATGTTCGAGCACAACGCGGCAACGCTCGTGGCCGCGCTGACGTGACCCCCACCCCCGCCGGAGACGCCATGTCCATCGCCCCGCATGCCCCTGCTGCCGCCCCGCGCCTGCCCGTGACCGTACTGTCGGGCTTCCTCGGCGCCGGCAAGACCACGCTCCTCAACCACATCCTCAACAACCGCGAAGGACGCAAGGTCGCGGTGATCGTGAACGACATGTCGGAGGTGAACATCGACGCCTCGCTCGTGCGCGACGGCGGCGCCCGGCTCTCGCGCACCGACGAGAAGCTCGTGGAGATGAGCAACGGCTGCATCTGCTGCACCCTGCGCGAGGACCTGCTGGTCGAAGTGCGGAAGCTGGCGGCCGAGGGCCGCTTCGACTACCTGCTCATCGAGTCGACCGGCATCTCCGAGCCGTTGCCCGTGGCGGAGACGTTCACGTTCCGCGACGCCGACGGTCCGGCTCTCGACGACGTCGCGCGGTTGGACACGATGGTCACGGTGGTCGACGCGCGTCATTTCCTGGACGACTACAGTTCGTCGGACGCCCTGGCCGATCGCAGTGCCGCGCTCGGCCCCGAGGACGCGCGCACGGTGGTGGACCTGCTCGTCGAGCAGGTGGAGTTCTGCGACGTGATCGTGCTGAACAAGCTCGATCTCGTCGACGACGGCGAGCGCGCCCGCCTGCAAGGCATCCTCGCCGCGCTCAATCCGCGGGCGCGCATCGTCCCCGCCACGCTCGGGCGCGTGCCGCTCGACGAAGTGCTCGGCACGGGCCGCTTCGACATGGAGGCCGCCGCCGCCGCGCCGGGCTGGCTGCAGCAAATGCGCGGCACGCGCGTGCCGGAGTCGGAGGAGTACGGGATCACGAGCTTCGTGTATCGCGCCCGCCGCCCCTTCCATCCCCAGCGCTTCATGGACGCGATCCGGGACGAGTGGCCCGGCGTGATCCGCTCGAAGGGCTACTTCTGGCTCGCCACCCGGCACGACGTGGCCGCGCAATGGTCCCAGGCAGGTGGCGTGTGTCGCCACGGCGCGGCAGGCTACTGGTGGAGTGCTATCGACCACGCCCACTGGCCCGACGATCCGGCGCAGCGGCAGGCCCTGCAGGCCCAGTGCATCGAGCCCTATGGCGACCGGCGCCAGGAGCTCGTGCTCATCGGCATCGGGATGGAACCGGAGGCGCTCACTGCCCGCCTCGATGCCTGCCTGCTTACCAACGCGGAGCTCGCGCTGGGCCCGGATGGGTGGAAGGTCTTTGCCGATCCGTTCCCGGTGTGGGAGCGCGACTCTGGCGCGGCGGAGGACGGTGCACCGGACGACGCCGGCGCGACCACCGTCGAGTCCCGCGGCGCGGCGTTGGTATCATCGACGTGAACCCACCGCCTGTCGCACCGCACCCGCCGGGGCGCCGTACGCGTGGCACTCACCCCGCCATGGAACGCAACACCCGCCAACGCGATGCCATCCTTGCCACGCTGATGGCCGCGGGCCGGCCCCTGTCGCCGGCCGAGATCCTCGCCGCGGCCCGCAAGGGCGTGGCGGGGCTCGGCATGGCCACCGTCTACCGCAACCTGCGCGCGCTCGTGGACCAGGGGGTGCTGCAGAGCATCGAGCTGCCGCGCGACGGCTCGCGCTACGAGATGGCGGAGGCGGCGCATCACCACCATCATCACTTCCGCTGCGAGGCATGCGGTCGGGTGTTCGACGTGGAGGGGTGTCCCGGCAACCTGTCGGCGCTGGCGCCGGCGGGTTTCGTGGTCGATCGCCACGAAGTCACGCTGTACGGCCGCTGCGGGGACTGCGCGCGCTAGATACCGGCCGCGCGACATGCGCGGGCACCGGTGGCAGCGGAAGGAAGCATTGCCGGTGCGCGACACGTACACCCATCCGTTCCGGCAGATGTAGTCCACGCGTCCCGCGCTACCGCGCTACCGCGCTACCGCGCTACCGCGCTACCGCGCTACCGCGCTACCGCGCTACATCGTGGCGCCGGCGTACGTCTTCGCGAGCACCTCCGGCGCCACCGCGTCCGCGGACGGCTCCAGCACCGTGATGCGCCACAGGGTTCGGGCATCGTCGGGATCGATGAGCGTGGCGGAGTGGAGAAGTGCCGCGTTGTCCCACACGACGAGGTCGCCCACGCCGTACTTGAAGCTCAGCACATACTTCCGTTGCGTGGAGTGCGCCGCGAGCTCGTCGAGCAGATCGCGTGCCTCGTTCTGCGGCATGCCCACGATGCCGAACGAGCTGCCCGATACGGCGTAGAGCGCCTTGCGGCCCGTGACCGGATGCGGCCGGGCGATCTTGTGGGTGATCACCGGCATCTTCGCCTTCTGCTCGTCGGTGAGCACCGAGGCCACGGTTCGGCTCGTCTCGTCGACGTCGTTGCGGTTGCCGTAGTGATGGATGCCGTAGAGCGGCTCGATGCGCGTCTTCATCGCCTCGGGCAGGTCGTCGTAGGCCTGCTGCTGGTCGGCGAAGAGCGTGTCGCCGCCGACGCTGGGCACCACCCGCGAGTACAGCGTGGTCGCGCGCGCCGGCACCTGCAGATACGAGTAGTCGGTATGAAAGTACGAGCCGGCATCGCGCAGCCCGGTGGGCTCGCCGTGCTTCTTCACGTTCGACAGGATGAGGATGTTCGAATCCGCCGGATGATGAAACTGGTCGATCACGTGCGGCTGCGGCGGTCCGATGCGCCGCGCGAAGGCGCCGAACTGCGCGGCGGTGATGTCCTGCGCGCGCAACGCGAGCACGTGGTTGTCGTAGAACGCGCGCTCGAGCTCGGCGAACGTCGCGTCGGACAAGGGTTGGGCGAGGTCGACGCCTTCGGCCTGCACGCCGAAGGGGCCGGGGAGGGGGGTGAACTCGATCATGCGGGCGGTCCTCCGGAAGCGAGCCGCTGTCGCGGCGGCCGCGGCGGCAGGGTGGATGATAGCCCTGCTGCCGGGCGGCGCGTCATTTGAGGAAGTCGGGCCGGATGAGCTCGGGCAGGATCAGCGGAATCTGCGGCCAGATGATCATGGCGAAGAGCACCAGGAGCATCGGCACCAGCATGATCATGGTGTCCTTGAGTGCGTAGCGCAATCGCACCTTGGCCACGGCGCACGAGACCATGAGGCACATGCCGTAGGGCGGTGTCACGAGCCCGAAGGCGAGCGCCACGATGCTGATGATGGCGAACGACACCGGATGCATGCCCACCGAGGCGGCCAGCGGTTGCAGCGTGGTGCCCACGATGATGATCGCGGGGATCGCATCGAGGAAGCAACCCACCACCAGGAACGTGAACACGATGAAGAAACCCACGCCGATCGGGCCCATGCCCCACTCGGTCACGTTGGCGAGCAGCGCCTTGGGGATCTGGTAATACGCGAGCAGCCAGCCGAAGATCGATGCGGTACCCACGCAGAAGAGCGCGATGGCCGAGAGCTTGCCCGTCTCGAGCAGCGCGGTCCACAGCTTCTCGCGACCCATCTCGCGGTACACGCCGAGCGACAACACTCCGGCGTAGATCACGGCGGCCGCGGCCGACTCGGTGGCCGTGAACCAGCCAAGCAGGATGCCGCCCACGATGATGAAGGGTGTCATGAGGGCGGGGATGGCCACGAGCGCCGCCTTGAAGAACTCGCTGAAGCTGGCGCGCGGGTACGTCGGGTACTTGCGGATCTTGGCGTACACGTGGACGGTGGCCATCTGCGCAAGACCGATCAGCAGACCGGGGATTACGCCGGCGAGGTAGAGCGCGCCGATCGATACCTGCAGCACCCCGCCCCACACCACCATGAGGATCGACGGGGGGACGATCACGGCCAGCACGGCGGACACCGCCGTGATGGCGATCGAGAAGGAGAGGTCGTAGCCTTCCTTGACCTGGGCCTCGATGAAGATCTTGCCCTGGCTGGCGGCATCGGCGGTGGAGCTGCCCGAGATCCCCGCGAAGAATACCGACAGGAGCACGTTGATCTGCGCAAGCGCGCCGGGGAAGCTCCCCACCATCGTGCGTGACAGGTGGACAAGCCGGTCGGTGATGCCGCCCACGTTCATGAGGTTCGCGGTGAGCAGGAAGAACGGCACCGCGAGCAGGATGAACGAGTTGTACGCCTTGAACGTGGTGTTGAAGATCACGATCGGCGACAGGCGCGGCTCGATGATGAACACCGGCAGGCACGCGAGGCCGAGCGCGAAGGCCACGGGCACGCGCAGGATCATGAGCAGGAAGAAGCCGCCGAACAGGAGCAGCGCGGCCATTCCCGGCGTGAGGGCCGCCTGGGTCATATGATGCTCCCGGTGCCGAGGTTGCGCTCCTCGCGGATCAGGTCCTCGGGGGTAGGCCCGTAGCGGACGATGCGTATGTCGTTCAGCAGCCGCTGGATGCCGAAGATGAACCACGTCACACCCGTGAGCGGCCAGGCGATGAAGATGTAGGTCATGGGCAGGTCGGCGAGCTCGGAGGTCTGGTTCCAGCCGAACTGCACGAACTTGATGCCCCAGTACACGAACACGAAGGCGAAGGCGAGCACGAAGAACATCGACACGATACGCAACGCCGCATTGGCGCGCGGCTTCAGCTGCGGCCACACGTCGACCTCGAAGTGGGTCGCCTCGCGCACCCCGATCATGGCCCCGAGCATCACCATCCAGATGAAGAGGAAGCGCGCCATCTCCTCGGTCCAGATCCATGCCGGGATGAGCGCGGTGAAGCGGGAGATCATCTGCAGGGTGACCGGCACGACGAGCAGCGCGACGCTGATGCCGATCAGGATGTTGAGCACGCGGGCGTAGTAGTGGATGAGCTTGTGCATACGCTGGGCTTTCCGGAGGCGCTGGCCCGGGGCAGGGGCTCCGGGCACGAAAAGGCCG
>CALFEY010000242.1 GCA_937958295.1 uncultured Pseudomonadota bacterium | reverse complement strand
CTGCTCGATCAGGTCCTCACGCATGTGCAGGTTGAAGCTCGCATCGAGCACGTTCAGCCATGGCCCCATTATCTCGATGCGCTGCACCGGTCCCGTATGGATCTGGATCATGCCGGGGTTGCCCACGAAGCACATGATGGAGTTGCCGTCGCGCGCCGCGTCCTGCAGGAGCTGGCGCGCGGCACTCCCCGGCACGCGGTAGGCGAAGCCATCGGGCGCGAGCCGCAGTGCCTGCGTGCGCGCGACCTTGAACTTGCGCAGCAGCGGAAAGAACTCGTGTGTGTCCTGCATGCCGAGCCAGCCGCTGCGAAAGCCCGCGACGTCGATCTGCGCATCGGGCGTCTGCGTGGCAAGGGGCCGATCCGCTTCGAAGACGTCGCCGGGCGTCTGGGTCGCATGCGCGTGGCGCTCGACGAAGCCGAACCACGCCATGAGGTCGTCGTCGCTGCCGCGCAGGAAGACCTTGTGCAAGGCGTCCCCATGCTTGTCGTACACCTGCAGGCTGCGCGCGGTGCCCTTGGGCGAATCCTCGGTGACGGCGTAGGCATGCGCCCAATGCATGTAGAAGATGCGCAAGTCGATGTCGGGCCCGAGCGCCAGGCCCACCGGCCCCTCATGGGACATCCTCTCGTACTTCCCGACCTTCTCGTGGACCGTGGATTCGTTGCGCGTGAGCGCCATCACGTGGCCGAGGCTCGGAACCTCCTCGAACAGCGCCGGCCACGGACCCGCGAGCCGCGTGGCGCGCAGCCCCTCGCGTCGCCCGACGCTCGCCGCGATCACGGCCGCCTCCGGCACCCCGAGCGCCTGCGCCGCATCGCGCTGGCGCAGCTTGCGCTCATCGCGCACGCGAAGGAAGGCTGCGTAGAGGTCCGCCGGCGAGCGCACCGGATCCATTGCTTCCACACTCATGACGATCTCCTTGTCCACGTCATTGCATGGGGCGCCTACGGAAACGAGAGCTGCAGACTCACGCTCGCATTGGTGCCCGGTTGAGTATACCTGTCGAGATACGCGCCACTGCCCGGCACCACGCCGGTGTTCACGTCGCTCCACAGCCAGTACTTCTTGTCGAGGAGGTTGAACACGCCGGCCACGATCCGCGCGTATTTCGCGAGATACCAGTAGCCCGTGAGGTCCATCGTGGCGAAACCCGGCGTGGGGAACGGCGCCACGCTGCCCACGCTCGCGATGTCCGAGGCCGACTTGCGCGCCGCTGCGGTCACGTTGAGTGCGCCGCCGTACTGGCCATACGTCGCCGACGTGGCCGCATAGCGCACGCCCGCCACACCCGTGAGCGGGCTGATCGAGTTGAGCGGCACGCCGAGGCTCGTGTCCTCGCCGTTGGCATAGGCGATGCTGCCGGCGAGGGTCCAGTGGGGCGAGAGCACGTACTCCCCTTTCGCTTCCGCGCCGTAGATGCGCACCCGCGCGCGATTGACCGACTGAAACGTGAACGCGAAGCCCGGCACGCACCGCGGGTCGGCAGGGCAGTCGAGCGCCACGCGGGAGTCGATGAAGTCGCGATACCGGTTATAAAACGCCGCCACCGCAAGACGGCCGCGGCCGCCCTCGCCCTTGACGCCGATCTCGATGCCCTGGCTCGTCTCCGACTGGAGGTCGGGGTTGGGGATCAGCACGTACGACTGCACCGGATTGCGGAATGCCGCGTTCACGTCGTCGAACGGCGGCGCGCGGAAGCCGAAGGCGTAGTTCCCGTACACGTTCCAGTTCGCGTTGAGCGAGTACACCGCGGACAGCTTGGGCGACCACGCGCTGTCGCTGAAGTCGGAGGCCGTCACGCCCGGCGGCACGTTGTTCGTGTACAGGCTGTCGGGATGGACGGTGAGCCGGTAGTAGTCGTAGCGCAGCGCCGGGGTGACCACGAGGCGATCGGCGAGGAGCGTGATCTGGTCCTGCACGTAGGCGCCCACCTGCAGCGACGTGGTGTTGGGGAAGTCGCGCACCGGAAACGTGTCGCCGGCCAGGGACTTCGTCGACGTGCCCGTGGTGAGGTTGTAGATGGTGGCGTCGCGCAGCGCGGAGGTCTTCGTCTCGTAGATCTCGCCGCCCCACAGGATGCGCTGCGGCGCGCCCCAGGCAACGAGGCTTTCCACCTGCGCGGTACCGCCGGTGAGCGTCTGCTGGAAGTCGAACTCGCGCGGGATGTAGCAGGTGTTGCCGCCGCTCGACACGCCCGAGCAGCCGGCGGTGGTTGCCGACCGCGTCTCCTGCGAATCGGAGTCGGTCGTCGACGTCTGCTGGTAGAGCGAGGCGGAGAAGCCGTGGAACCACGTGCCGCCGGGATTGACGTAGTCGTAATTGACCGACCCGCGCAGGCGGTCGACCGCATCCTGGCCGAAGAGCGCGGTGGTTTTCGGGGTCGAGGCATTGAGGCTCAGGATGTCGATATCGGAGTCGTGCTTGTACTGCTCGAAGGTGAACTTGAGCGTGTTGTTCGCGTTCGGCGTGAACGCGAGCTTGGCGAGCCAGTTGTTCTCCGTGATGCTCTGCGGATTGGGCGCCGTGCGCGCCGGTCCGGTGGCGGTGTTGGTGCCGAAGTTCTCCGTCTCGTGGCCCGTGTAGTAGGTGTACATCACGAGGCCCTGCAGCTCCTTGTTGCCGCCCGCGGCAGTGGCGGTGGTCTGCCAGCCGTCGTTGCTGCTCGTGTAGAGCGTCTTCACGGCGCCATACGCGGGCGCGACCGCGAGGTCGAGGTAATCGAGGGGATCCTTGGTGATGTACGACACCACCCCACCCAGCGCATCCGAGCCGTAGAGCGTGGACGCCGGCCCGCGCAGGACCTCGACCTTCTTCATCGTGTCGAGGTCGACCATGTTGCGGGTGGAGGTGTTGAACGGGCCCACGCCGAAGGTGAAGAGGCTGGGCGCACGTACGCCGTCCACCTGGATCACGACGCGATTGCCTTCGAGGCCGCGGATGTTGATGTTCGACGCGCCGAAGCGGTTGGGATCGGTATTCACGGCCACGCCGGGCTCGTAGCGCAACAGGTTCTGCAGGCTCTGCACGAGCCCGCGGTCGATCTGCTGGGCGTCGATCACGCTGATGGTGGCCGGAATGTCCTTGGTCTCCTCCGCCACCCGCGTGGCGGTGACGGCGACTTCGGGCAACGTGGCCGCGGACGCGGGGCCGGCGGGGGACATCTGGGCTCGCGCGGAGGAGCCCAACGCCTGCGCCGACACGAGGCCGGCGAGGACGAGAGCGCGCGTGAGCGGTCGCTTGGCAAGCACGGACGTAACTCTCCCTTGAAGAGGCAAAAGAGTTGACCGTCGGCTTGCTAGCGGCACCGCCCCGGACTGCGAAGCGGGCCCCTCGCTGGCTGGCGTGTCACGCGACTCCGGACGCCCCGGCAGGGCGCGCAGGCGGAGTCGCGAGCGGTCGCATGAGACTGCGAATGGCTTGCGGCTGTCCGGTGCACCGGGCGGGGGGTTAGGACGCCCGGCGCGGGGCGAACCGCCGCAAGACTCGATATTAAGTGAAACTCATTCGCATTTGCAAGCAGCGCGCATCAGGCGCCTCGCGCGAGCCGCCAGTCCACGCTCGACGGCCGTCCCGGCAGGTCGAGCTGCGCCGTGGCCGGCGGGCTTTGCGCCACCACCTGGCCGGCTCGAAACACCATGAGGCGCGTCGCGCGCAGGCGGATGGCCTCGATCGGATCGCGTGCCTGCAACAGCACGAAATCGGCGCGGTGGCCCGGCGCGATGCCGTAGCCGTCGAGGTGGAGGATCTTCGCCGCATTGGAAGTGACCGCCGCGAAGCACGCGCGCATGCCATCCTGGCCCGTCATCTGCGCCACATGCAGGCCCATCGAGGCCACCTCCAGCATGTCGCCGCTGCCGAGGGAGTACCACGGATCCATCACGCAGTCGTGGCCGAACCCCACCGTGATGCCGGCCGCCATGAGCTCCGGCACGCGCGTCATCCCACGCCGCTTGGGATAGGTATCGTGGCGTCCCTGCAGCGTGATGTTGATGAGCGGGTTGGCCACGGCGCTCACGCCGCCATCGACCATGAGGGGAATGAGCTTCGACACGTAGTAGTTGTCCATCGAGTGCATGGACGTCAGATGAGACCCGTTCACCCGACCCTGCAGGCCGAGGCGTACGCTCTGCGCCGCCAGCGACTCGATGTGCCGCGACAGCGGGTCGTCGGTCTCGTCGCAGTGCATATCCACGAGCCGTCCCTCTTCCGCCGCGACCTCGCACAGAAGGCGCACGCTTTCGGCGCCGTCGGCCATGGTGCGCTCGAAGTGGGGGATGCCGCCGACCACGTCCACGCCCATGGCCAGCGCCTTCCTCACGAGTGCGAGCGCGCCGGGACTGCGCAGCACGCCGTCCTGGGGAAAGGCCACGAGCTGCAGGTCGAGGTAGGGCGCGACCTTGGCCTTCACGTGCAGCAACGCCTCCACGGCGAGCAGCCGCGGGTCGCACACGTCCACGTGAGTGCGGATGGCGAGCAGGCCGCGGGCCACGGCCCAGTCGCAGTAGGCAAGCGCACGCTCCACCAGCGCCTCCTGCGTGAGGTGCGGCTTCAGCTCGCCCCATAGCGCGATGCCCTCGAGCAGCGTGCCGCTGCGGTTCACGCGCGGCAGGCCGTAGGACAGCGTGGCGTCCATGTGGAAGTGCGGATCGACGAACGGCGGCGACAACAGCTGTCCCTGCGCATCGACGGTGCGGGCGGCGGCGGCGTTCAGGCGCGGCGATACGTTCACGATGCGGCCGTCGGCCACGAGCACGTCGATGCCCGTGCGACCGTCGGGCAGCGTGGCATTGGTAACGAGCAGATCGGCCATGGAGCTCAAGCGCGGGAGGGAAAGCGGTCGAGTATTTCGGCGGCCGCCCGTTTGGTCAAGCGCGCGACGCGGCGCGCGCGGCGTTCCACTCGCGCACGAAGGCGATGAATGCCGCCAGCGCGGGCGGCGGCTGGCGGCGTCCGGGGTAGTAGAGAAACGGGCCAGGCTCCAGCGGACGCCAGTCGTCGAGGAGGCGCACGAGCCGGCCGGCGGCGAGCGCGGCGCGCACGTTGCCCTCGAGCGTGAGCAGGTAACCTATGCCGTCGCAGGCCGCGGCGACCTGGACCTCGATTGATGAAGCGGTGAGCGGCCCCGTGGGCAGGACGCGCACGCGACTACGTCCCTTTCGGAACTCCCACGACAAGAGCGCGCCACTGCGAAAGCGCGTGGCGATGCACGGCGCGCCCACGAGGTCCTTCGGATGCCGCAGCGGCGACCGGCCGCGCAGGAAGCCCGGTGCGGCAACGAGCAGCGTCCGCTCAGGGGGCCCGAGGGGCAGAGCGATCATGTCCTGCGCGAGCGTTTCCTCGTAGCGGATGCCGGCATCGAATCCTTCGCGCACGATGTCGATGAGCGACGACTCCGCCACCACCTCGAGTTCGATCTCCGGATAGCGTTGCAGGAACGGTCCCACCATCGGCGCGAGGACGTGCCGCAGCGCGGGCTCGGGACCGTTCAGGCGCAGCCGTCCCGACGGCCGGTCGCGCAGTCCACGCACCTCGAGCGCCGCATCGCTCACCGCCTGCAGGGCGGGGCTCAAACGCCGCAGGAGGCGCTCGCCCGCCTCGGTGGGCGACACCGACCGCGTGGTGCGGTGGAGAAGCCGCACGCCCAGCCGCGCCTCCAGATCGCGGACGCGTTGCGAGAGGCTCGACGCCGACATCCGCAGCTCGAGCGCGGCACGGCGAAAGTTCCGCGTGCGGCCCACCACCGCGAAGGCGGCGAGGTCGTCCAGGTCGCTCGCATGGGCGCTCATGCCTCATTGTGCGTCATGACGAACAATCTATCCACGATTGCACGGCTTATCGCGCCGTCCGCGCGGCCGTATCTTGCCTCCATCGGCGCGCTGTCCGCGCCCCTCGAAGCACCGCGAAGGAGTCAGCGCATGAACACACGCAAGCTCGGAGCCGCCGGCCCCACCGTGTCCGCCCTCGGCTTGGGCTGCATGGGCATGTCCGATTTCTACGGCCCGGCCGATCGCGGCGAGAGCCTCGCCACGATCCGGACCGCCGTCGACGCCGGCGTCACGCTCATCGACACCGGCGATTTCTACGGCATGGGCCACAACGAGATGCTGATCCGCGAGGCGCTCGCCGGCCGGCCACGCGACAGCTACACGCTGTCGGTCAAGTTCGGCGCGCTGCGCGACCCCGCGCTCGGCTGGGCAGGCTACGACTCGCGACCGGCGGCCGTGCGCAACTTCCTCGCCTACTCGCTGCAGCGCCTGGGCGTGGACTACATCGACATCTACCGCCCGTCGCGCCTCGATCCGCACGTGCCGATCGAGGAGACCATGGGCGCGCTCGCGGACCTCGTCAAGGCCGGATGGATCCGCCATATCGGGCTGTCCGAAGTCGGCGCCGACACGCTGCGCCGCGCGCACGCGGTGCATCCGGTAAGCGACCTGCAGATCGAGTACTCGCTCGTGTCGCGTGGCATCGAGGCGTCGCTGTTGCCCGCGGCGCGCGAGCTTCGCATCGGCATCACGGCCTACGGTGTGCTGTCGCGCGGCCTCATCAGCGGGCACTGGTCGCCGGCGCGCGCAAGCGGGCACGACTTCCGCGCGGTGAGCCCGCGCTTCCAGGCCGGCAACGTCGAGCGCAACCTGCAGCTCGTGGAGCGCGTGCGAGCCATCGCGGAGCGTCTCGGCGCGAGCGTTGCGCAGGTGGCCATCGCCTGGGTGGCGGCACAGGGCACCGACATCGTGCCGCTGGTGGGAGCGCGTCGCCGCGACCGTCTTGCCGAGGCGCTCGGCGCTGTAGACCTCGCGCTCGACGCCGCGGACCTCGAGGCGATCACCGCGGCGATCCCGCCTGGCGCGGTGGCCGGCGAGCGCTACGCGCCGCTGCAGCTCGCGCACCTCGACAGCGAGAAGGGATGATGCGCGGTCGGGTGCACCGTCCGCCCTTCGACCCGCGGCGCGACTACGGCGCCGGGTCCCAGTAAGGCGGGTCGCCGAATGCGTCGCGAAGGTGCGCCGCCAGCGCCTGCAGCTTGGCGGAGTTGCCCTGCTCCCGGGAGTGGAGCAGGTGCACCTCCGCGGCATCGGCGGCAGCGTCGAGGGCCACCACCTCGAGACTGCCGCGCACCCGCTCGGGGTGGCTCATGAAGGTGGGCAGCAGCGTGATGCCCAGGCCGGCCACGGCAGCATCGCGCATGAGGAGGCCGTTGTTCACCCGCAAGGCACGCGCAGGACGCACGACACTCACCTTGCCCCGATCCGTGAAGCGCCAGTCGGCCTCCCTCCCCGTGTACAGGATCGCCGCGTGCGTGGCGAGCTCCTCGACCGTACGCGGGGTGCCGTGCCGAGCGAGATAGGAAGGCGCCGCCACGAGGAGCCGCCGGCTCGAGGCGAGACGCTTGGCTACGAGGTGACGGTCGCGCACGTCGGCGTGACGGATCACCGCATCGAAGCCGTCGGCGGCCACGTCGACGAAGTGATCGCCGAGCTCGAGCGTGAGCTCGATGCGCGGATGCTCGCGCAGGAACGGATACAGCGCGGGGCCGAGATGCAGCGTGCCGAAGCTGACCGGCGCCGACAGGCGCAGCGGGCCCGATAGCGTCCCGCGGCGCACGGAGAGCTCGGCCACGGCCTCGGTGGCCTCGTGCACGATCCGGCGGGCCCGCTCGAGGAACGCCACGCCATCCGTGGTCACGGAGAGCTTGCGGGTGGTTCGCTGCAGCAGTGCCGCACCGAGCGCGCGCTCCAGCTCCGCGAGGCGGTCGCTCGCCACCGACTTCGACACGCCGAGCCGGCGCGCGGCGCCGCTGATCGAGCCCTCCTCGACCGCCGCTACGAAGGCGGTGACACCGTCGAGTTTCATCATCGTTCGCTGTTTCCGTAAGCCTGGTCCGGACGGCACCGGCTGGCCGGCGGCGTCGCCCGATCCTATCCTGTGCCCTTTCCGATCGAGCGCAACCCCAAGATGATGCGACGAATTCCCGTACCCGTGGTCTGCGCGATCGTTGCGCTGGGGTTGTCCTTGGCCATGCTGTGCCCGGCCCGCGCCGAGGCCGTGATCCACAGCCGCTACGCGGAGGTCAACGGCATCCGCATGCACTACCTCACCGCCGGCACCGGCGACCCGATCTACCTCCTCCACGGCTTTGCGCAGACGAGCCACATGTGGCGTCCGCTCATCACCGCACTCTCCCGCACGCACACCGTCGTGGCCCCCGATCTGCGGGGCTTCGGCTCCAGCACCAAAGCCGCCGATGGCTACGCGAAGAAGACGATGGCGCAGGACGTCCGGGCCCTGGCGCAAGCACTCGGGCACGCGCGGGTGGGCATGGTGGGACACGACATCGGGCTCATGGTCGCGTATGCCTACGCCGCCCAGTTCCCTGGCGCGGTGACGCGGCTCGTGCTGATGGACGCGTTCATTCCGGGGGTGGGCGACACCACCAACCTCTTCCTGCTGCGGGACTTATGGCACTTTCACTTCTACGGCCCCACGCCGCTCGCGCTGGTGACGGGCCGCGAGAGGACCTACCTCGACCACTTCTGGAACGATTTCGCTGCGGACGCAAGGCGGTCCGTGTCGCCCGCCGACCGCCGGTTCTACGCGAGAGCCTATGCGCAGCCGGGCGCCATGCGCTCGGGCATGGAGGTATTCCGCGCCTTCGAGCAGGATGCGAAGGACAACGCCGAGCTCGCCCGCACCAAGCTGCCGATGCCGCTGCTCGTGCTGGGTGGCGAGAAATCGGGCGGCGACTTCCTGCTCTCGCAGGGCAGGCTCGTGGCGGACAAGGTCGAAGGCGTGCTGATCCGCGGCTCCGGGCACTGGCTCATCGACGAGGCGCCGGACCAGGTGATCCCGCTCATCACGGCCTTCTTCGGTACGAAGTAGCCTACTTCGTACCGAAGATGCGGTCGCCGGCGTCGCCCAGGCCCGGCAGGATGTACCCGTGGTCGTTGAGCTCGCGATCGATGCTCGCCGTGTAGATCGGCACGTCGGGGTGCGCCTGCTGGAACGTGCGGACGCCCTCCGGGCACGACACGAGGCACACGAAGCGGATCGAGCGCGGCCTCGTCTCCTTCAGCCGGTCCACCGCGGCCACCGCCGAATGGCCGGTGGCGAGCATCGGATCGAGCACCACCGCATCGCGCTCGGACATCCCGCCCGGCATCTTGAAGTAGTACTCCACCGCCACGAGCGTCTTGGGATCGCGGTAGAGCCCGATGTGGCCCACGCGCGCGCCGGGCACCACGGTGAGGAAACCGTCGAGCAGCCCCATGCCGGCGCGCAAGATCGGCACGAACACGAGCTTCTTGCCGTCGATGAGCTTGCTGTTCATCGTCTCGAGCGGCGTCTGAATGATCACGTCGTGCATGGGCACGTCGCGCACCACCTCGTAGGCCATGAGCGAGCCGATCTCGGTGAGCAGGCGTCGGAAGCTCGTGGTGCTCGTCTCCTTCTTGCGCAGGAGCGTGAGCTTGTGCTGCACGAGAGGATGGTCGAAGACGTGCACTTTCGTGGGCATGGCGAAGAGATCCTTGGAAGTCGGAAAGAGGCGGTTCGCGAAGACGGACGGCGGCGGACCGCGAAGCCTAGAACACGGTGCCGTCGCTGTCGACGGTGAGCGGTGGCGCGCCCTTGCGCAGCACCTGCGCGAGCTCGCGGCCCGCGGCCCAGGTGCCGCCTTCGAGGATGCAGGCCAGTGGAAGATCGAGCAGGCCGAGCTCGGCGCGCACGAGCGGGGCGAGCTCGTCGAGGAGCGTCACCGTGAGCGCGCGCCATTCCACGACGATCTCCCGCTCCACCGGGATCGCGACGTCGGTGAACACCTGGTCGGTGAGACGCAGCACGCCGCCGTCGATCAGGAGCCCGCCGTTGCGGTACTCAGGCAGCGCCGTGAGCGCCTCACGCTGCGTGACGTCGATGCCCGCCCACTCGAACGGCTCGAACAGCGAGTAGGTGAGCCACTGCGACAGCTTGTGGAAGGGCACGAGACCGGCCGTGACGCCGTGGCCACCGGCCGCCGGATGCCGCCACGTGTCGCCCAGCGCGATGCCGTCCACGCGCAGCCCGCGCGGCCAGATCGATCCCAGGTGATCGAGCACGGCGCGCAGGATCGCGTGCGCCTCGACGGCACGCGCCTTTCCCCCGTCCGTCACGATGTCGAAGAGCGCGCCCGGGCGCGCGAGGCCGCTCGCGGCCAGGCGGCGCAGCAGCCCGGCGCGACCCGGCAAGCCCACGAGCGCATTGCGCTCGCTCACCTGGAAGGCGCGGGCGAGCGCCGCCTCGTCGATGTGGGCGAGCGCCGCGGCATCGGCCCGCAGGGGATCGGCCGTGGCCGAGAAGAGCCCGGCGGCGAAGGCGTCGAAGCTCGCCACGCCGAGGCCCTCGGAGCGCGTGTACTGCGCGCCGGAGCGCGCCTCGGCGTAGCGCCAGTCGGGGCCGGCACCGGCATCGAGCAACACGCTCACCACCGCAAGGTCGATGCGCGCCCGCGCCTGGTCGGCCGGCGAGCGGCCCGCGAGCGCGGCGGCGAGCGCGCCGGGGCGATCCACGCCCCCGGCCTCGAAGTGGCGCCAGCGACTGTGATAGGGAATGGCGAGCGAGGGATAGCGACGCCGCGTGACCGCGGCCACCCGCTGCGCCACCGCCGGCAGCTGCGCGCGGTCCACGCGAAACCAGCGCGACTCGCCCGCCGACACCGCCGCCGTCACGTTCGCGCAGCGCTCGCGCACCGCGGCGGTCGACAGGATGTCGGCCGCGGCCCGCGCCAGGGTCACAGGCCGCGGCCCTTGGTCAGGGCGAGGCGCTGCGGATCGGGCACGTCGCCGTCGCTGAAGTAGCCCGCGGCCTTCTTGGCGTCCATCTCCACGCGCGCGTCGGCGGGCACGAGCTCGTCGGGGATCTTGACGCGCTCGTCCACCGCGATGCCGGAGCCCACGATGGCGTCGTATTTCATGTTGCTCATCGACACCAGGCGGTGGATGCGCGTGATGCCGAGCCAGTGCAGCACGTCGGGCATCAGCTCCTGGAAGCGCATATCCTGCACGCCGGCCACGCACTCGGTACGCAGGAAATAGTTGGAGGCGGAATCCCCCCCCTGCTGGCGCTTGCGTGCGTTGTAGACCAGGAACTTGGTCACCTCGCCCAGCGCGCGGCCCTCCTTGCGGCAGTACACCACGAGCCCCACGCCGCCGGCCTGCGCGCCGCGGATGCACTCCTCGATCGCGTGGGTGAGATACGGGCGGCACGTGCAGATGTCCGAGCCGAAGACGTCGGAGCCGTTGCACTCGTCGTGCACGCGGGCGGTGAGGGTCACGCCCGGATCGGCAAGATCTTTCGGATTGCCGAACACGTACATCGTCTGCCCGCCGATGGGCGGCAGGAAGACCGTGAGGTCACCGCGCGTGACGAGCTCAGGGTACATGCCGCCCGTCTCCTCGAACAGCGCGCGGCGCAGGTCCGCCTCCATGCAGCCGAAGCGCTTGGCCACGCCGGGCAGCCACCACACCGGCTCGATCGCCGCCTTGGTCACCACGGCGGAGCCGTTGGCGAGCAGCACGCGGCCATCGGCCACGAGACGTCCGGCGGCGATGGCCTCGCGCACCTCCGGCAAGTCGATGTGCGCCTTGGTCACGGCAATGGTGGGCCGGATGTCGAAGCCCTGCGCGATCTGCTCGCCGAAGACGTCGGCCACCACCGCCCCGAACGGGTCCATCGACACGATCTTGTCGGGGTTGCCCCATGCGGGAAACGGCCCGATCGGATCGGTGGGCGCGGTATCGGTGAGATCGGGACGATGCCCGCGGGTGAGCGCGCCCGCCGCCACCGCGAGCGCGCGGTACACGCCGTAGGAGCCGCTGTGCGTGCCGATGACGTTGCGCTGGCTGCGGTTGCTGGTGCTGCCGATGACGGGGCCGCGCACCTGCGCATCGGCCGCGCCCCAGTGGATGACCGGCGTGCCCTCGCCCTCGTTCGGATGCGAGGTGAGGCGGATGTGTTTGCCGGATTGCGTTTCCATGCTCATGGCGACCTCACTATAACCCCAATGCCCGCCCCTAGCGCTCCCCCTTCCGGTAGGCCTTCATCAGCGCCTGCGGATACGCCGCGCGCCGCGCGACGAGCACCAGTGCGAGGATCGACAGCAGGTACGGCAGCATGAGGTACAGCTGATAGGGCACGCCCCCGGCACCGGACTGCTGCAGGCGCAGCTGCATGGCATCGAAGAACGCGAAGAGCAGCGCCCCGGCGAGCGCCTTGCCGGGACGCCAGCTCGCGAACACCACGAGCGCCACGCAGATCCAGCCGCGGCCGTTGATCATGTTGAAGAAGAAAGCGTTGAAGGCGGACAGCGTGAGGAAGGCGCCCGCGACGCCCATCAGCGCCGAGCCGGCGCAGATCGCGCCGGTGCGCACGGCGTTGACGCTCAACCCCTGGCCCTCCGCAGCGGCCGGGTTCTCGCCCACCATGCGCACGGCGAGACCCACCGGCGTGCGATACAGCACCCACGCGAGGACCGGCACCGTGACGAGCGCGAGCAGCGTCATGGGCGTCTGCTGCGCGAGGATCGGCAGCGGCAGGAAGCTCATCTCGGTGAACGGCTGGATCGTGGGCGGCGTGGTCACGGCGGGGAAGCTCACGCGATACGCGTAATACGACACCGACGTGGCGAACAGGGTGATGCCAAGACCCGCCACGTGCTGCGACAGGGCGAGCGGCACCGTGAGCAGCGCATGCAGCAGGCCGAAGGCAGCGCCGGTGAGCGCGGCCGCGAGCACGCCCACCCACAGCCCCGCGCCGAAATACACCACGAGCCAGCCCACGAGCGCGCCCGCCACCATGATTCCTTCGATACCGAGGTTGAGCACGCCCGCGCGCTCGCACAGGAGCACGCCCAGCGTGCCGAAGATGAGAGGCGTGGCGATGCGCAGCACCGCGGCCCAGAAATCGGCGTTGGCGAGGATGGTGGCGATGTCGTCCAGCATCAGCGCCAGCGCAGCCGGTAGCGCGCGAACGCGGTGGCCACCAGCATCGAGATGAGGGAGATCGCCACGATCACGTCGGCGATGTAGGTGGGCACCGCCACGCCGCGGCTCATACTGTCGGCACCCACGAGCACGCCGGCCACGAAGATCGCGGCCGCGACGACGCCCAGCGGATTGAGCGCCGCCAGCATGGCGATGACGATCCCGGTATAGCCGTAGCCAGGCGACATGTCGAGCGTCACGTAGGCCGTGCGGCCCGCCACTTCGACGGC
>CALFEY010000241.1 GCA_937958295.1 uncultured Pseudomonadota bacterium | reverse complement strand
TGCGTGGTGGCATTCGGCAACTGGGCGCCGCGCCGCACGGGGCCGCGCGTGCTGGTGCTCTTCGCCGGCGTGCTGGCGGGCCTGGCCGTGGGGTACGTCGTGGCACCGTACGCCACTGGATGGATGAATCCGATGGACAAGGACCCGGCGTCCCTGCAGAAGGAGATCTCGGCGATCGTGTTGTGGAGCCATGTGATCGCCGCCGGCGTGCTCGGCTATTTCTTCGCCACCCGCGAGGAGGAGACCGTCGCGCATCTGCACGAGGAGGACATGCGCCGGGAGGCGCTCGATCGCGAGCTCGCGGAGGCACGCCTGTCCGTGATGCAGGCGCAGGTCGAGCCGCACTTCCTCTTCAACACGCTCGCCAACGTGCGGCGACTGTTCGTGACCGACCCCGCGTCCGCCTGTGCGATGCTGCAGCACCTGTCGCGCTACCTCGGCGCGATGCTGCCGCGCATGCGCCGCAGCGACTCCACCCTGGGGCAGGAGCTCGCCCTCGCCATGGCCTACCTTGCCGTGCAGGAGATCCGCATGGGCGAGCGTCTGGTCGTGCGAGTGGACGTCCCGGACGCTCTGGAGGCGCAGCCCTTTCCCCCGATGATGCTGGTGACGCTCGTCGAGAACGCGATCCGGCACGGCCTCACGCCGCTGCCGGAGGGCGGCGAAGTGCGCATCCTCGCGCGCAGGAGCGATGGCCGCCTGCGTGTCGCGGTCGCCGACACGGGAGTCGGCCTCGCGGAGAGCTCGGGCTCCGGGGTGGGCCTCGCCAACATCCGGGCCCGCTTGTCCACGCTGCACGGTGGCAACGCACGGCTCCTGCTCGCGCAGAACCCGGGGCGTGGCGTCACCGCGACGATCGAGCTCCCCGCCGTCACCGCCGCCCCGACGGCGCGCGCCGCATGACGCCCGTCGACGATCCTGCGGAAGCGATGCCCCCGCAGTCCGCGGGAGCGGGCGCGATGATCCGCCACGGGCTCGCGGCGATCCGGCCGCGGCACGTGGCCTGGGCGGTGGCTCTCGCCTTGGCGTGGGGCTTGGCCAACGCGTTCGGATGGTGGCTCGGCAACGGCACGCGCAACGTCGGCCTGACCGCAGCCCACTTCGTGTACGAGGCCAGCCTCACGATGCTGCTCCTGGTGGTCACCGTGGCGATCGCCCAGAGCGCGGCGCGCGGCGACCCCACCGCCGTGGCGCCCTTCGCCGTTGCCGCCATCTCCGCCGCGCTCGGGGGCGAGATCCTCTTCACGGCCACCGCCCCATGGCTGGGGCTCGCCGACTGCGCCTGCTCCATGGATCGGTGGGAAGCCGCCGCGCGCAGCGCCAACATGCTGCCCGACAGCGTGCTCATCTGCGGCTTCGTCACCGCGGGCTACCGCTTCCAGCAACGCACCTCGCAGCGCCTGGCCCGCATTCGTGCGCGCGAGCTCGAACGCGCCCAGATCACCCGGCGCATGGTGGAGTCGCGCCTGCAGGCGATGCAGGCTTGCATCGAACCGCAGTTCCTGTTCGACACGCTGGGCGACATCGAGCGCCTCCATCGGCAGGAGCCACGGATCGCCATCCGTCTCATCGACGAGCTCATCGTGTACCTGCGCGCCGCCCTGCCCCACCTGCGCGAGTCGACGTCCACCGTGGCCAAGGAAGCGGGGCTCGCGCTCGCCTGGTTCAACATCCGGCGCCTGCGGGCAGGCAGCGGACCGGCGCTCGAGATCGACGTGGGCACCGATGCCGACGCCGCACGGCTGCCGCCCATGATCCTGCTGCCGCTCGTGGATCACCTGTTAGGCGACCCGTCGCGGCATCCTTGCGCAGCGCTGCGCATCGTCGCGCATGCGCGCGATCGCCGCCTGCGCATCGTGCTCACCCTCCGCGGCGCGGCGCCGAACCGTGTCGGCCGCGCTGCGGATACACTGGAAGGCGTGCGTGAGCGCCTGGCGTTGCTCTATGGCGAGGCCGCCACGCTCGCGCAGGGCGATGCCGCCCCCGATGCCGTCACCGTGACCCTCGACGTTCCCCATGAGCCGACCGACCGCCATCCTCGCTGAGGACGAGCCCGTCCTGCGCGCCGAGCTGCGCGAGCTCCTCGCCGCGAAGTGGCCGGAGCTCGAGCTGCGTGCCGAGGTGGGCGACGGCCCCGCCGCCACGCGCGCCGTCGATGCGCACGCTCCCACCGTGCTCTTCCTCGACATCGAGATGCCGGGCATGACCGGCCTCGAAGTGGCGCGTCGGGCGAGCGGCCGCTGCCATGTCGTGTTCGTCACCGCCTACGACAAATACGCGGTGGCCGCCTTCGAGCAGGGTGCGGTGGATTACGTGATGAAACCCTTCTCCGAGGCGCGCCTCGCGGCCACCATCCAGCGCTTGAAGGCGCGCCTGGCGGCCCCGCCCGCGGACCTCGACGGCCTCCTCAAGTCCCTCGCCACCACCCTCGCGCAGCGCAAGGACTACCTGCGCTGGATCACCGCCGCCCAGGGTGACACGCTACGCCTCATCACCGTGGACGAGATCTGCTACTTCAAGGCCGATCACAAGTACACGCTCGTGGTCACCGCCGACACCGAGGCGCTCATCCGCCGGCCGTTGAAGGCGCTGGCCGAGGAGGTGGACCCGCAGGCGTTCTGGCAGATCCACCGCTCGGCGATGGTGAGCGTGAAGGAGATCGCGGGGGTCAACCGGGACTTTCGCGGCCACCTCACCGTGCGCCTCAAGCAGCGCCAGGAGACGCTGCCGGTGGGCGAGAGCTACGTGCATCTGTTCAAGCAGATGTGACGGGAGGCTAGCGCGACGCGGCGACGCTTGCATTGCGGCGCGCTTCCGCCACGAGCGTCTCGACCGAGCGCGGGAGCTCCGCCACTTCGGAGGCGAGCCACGCCTGGCGCGCCGCATACGCCGCGCGCTACCGCTCGCACGCCGCCAGCAACTGGTCGGCGCGCATGGCCTCCAGAATGCGTCGGAGCTGCGCGATGTCGATCCCGCCTTCGCTCCTGGCCACAGCACTGCCCTATTGGGTGACGATGGGCTCGATCACCGTGCCGCGGTTGCGGTCAATGGCCAGCGACGACG
This sequence comes from uncultured Pseudomonadota bacterium, assembly GCA_937958295.1. Lineage (GTDB taxonomy): Bacteria > Pseudomonadota > Gammaproteobacteria > Burkholderiales > Casimicrobiaceae > VBCG01. The sequence continues at coordinate 10,178 of CALFEY010000241.1, read as the reverse complement.
AGGGTCCGGTCGCCGTGGCCACGCCGTGAGCTTCCTGCTCACTGAGTCCCACGGCAGCCGCCAGCAGCGGCGAAACGCCGAGCGCCACTCCCAGCACAAGCGAACGGATGCGGCCGCAGCCGCGGATCGGTTGCAATCGTTGCACGGCCCTTCACCTTGACAGGAGTGGGAGCGCGACTGTGCAACGGATTGGGGTAACTCCGCAATACGGCAGGGAAGGGACGACCTAGCGCAGCGACGCGTTCACCTTCGCCAGGGCCGCCTGCCCCGGGACCAGGTCCGCATCCCCCAGCGCATTCAGCGGCGTTGTCACCGTGTCCAGGGCATCGTGCATGTCGGCGGTGTCGGCGTGCAGGTAGAGGAGGCCCGTCACCACCTCGCCGGCCTCACGCCGCGCCTCGAGATAGCCGAGTGCCGCCGCACGGTCGGCGGGGTCGTAGTGCTCGCCGACCTTGCGTAGGCGGATGCTCCCGCCGTCGTGCAGTACCACGTTGCGCACGTCGCCAGGGGCGTATTCGGTGGTGATCTCGTCGCGCGGCGAGATGAAATCGAGGAAATTGACCGCCTCGTTGTGCTCGCGCACATAGTCGTAGCTCTTGGTGGAGCCGTGATGGTTGTTGAAGGCCACGCACGGACTCACGACGTCGATGAACGCCGCGCCGCGATGGGCCACGGCTGCCTTGATCAGCGGCACGAGCTGCGCCTTGTCGCCGGAGAAGCCACGCGCCACGAACGTGGCGCCAAGGGTGAGGGCGAGCACGGCCAGGTCGATGGGCTCGTCGCTGTTGACAGCCCCCCGCTTGCTCTTGCTGCCCTTGTCCGCGGTGGCGGAGAACTGGCCCTTGGTGAGGCCGTACACGCCGTTGTTCTCCACGATGTAGACCATGTTCACACCGCGCCGCATCACGTGCGCGAACTGCCCGATGCCGATCGAGGCCGAGTCGCCGTCGCCGGACACGCCAAGGTAGATGAGGTCGCGATTGGCGAGCGCCGCACCGGTGAGCACCGAGGGCATGCGCCCGTGCACGCTGTTGAAGCCGTGCGAATTACCGAGGAAGTACGTCGGGGTTTTCGACGAGCACCCGATGCCCGAGAGCTTGGCCACGCGGTGCGGCGGCACGTCGAGCTCGAAGAAGGCCTGGATGATCGCGGCGCTGATCGAGTCGTGGCCGCAGCCCGCGCAGAGCGTGGACACGGTGCCCTCGTAGTCGCGCCGGGTATAGCCGAGCGCATTGCGCGGCAGTCCCGGGTGATGGATCTTCGGCTTGGCGAGGTAGGTCATGGTCGTTCCGTCAGGCCGCGCCCGACCGGCGCAGCGGGGTCACGTTGAACAGGCGCGCCTTCTCGGCGATCTCGCGCGTGATAAAGCGCGCGGTGACGGGTGTGCCGTCGTAGTGCAGCACCGAGATGAGCCGCGACGGATCGATGCCGCACTCGTTGACGATGAGCGACTTCATCTGCGCGTCGCGGTTCTGCTCCACCACGAACACGCGATCGTGAGCCGCGATGAAGTCGGCCACCGCGTCGGCGAAGGGAAAGGCGCGCAGCCGGAGACGATCGAGGTGGATGCCGTCGAGCTCGAGGGCGGCGAGCGACTCGTCCATCGCCGCGCCGGTGGAGCCGAAGTAGATCACGCCATTGCGCGTGGGCTTGCTGGCCTTGGTGAGCACGGGGGCGGGCACGAGCGACTTCGCGGTCTCGAACTTGCGCAAGAGCCGCTGCATGTTGTCGACGTACGCCGGCCCCTCCTCGGTGTAGCGGGCGTAGCGGTCCTTGGTGGTGCCGCGCGTGAAGTAGCTTCCCAGGGTGGCGTGAGTGCCGGGATAAGTGCGGTAGGCGATGCCGTCGCCCTCCGCGTCGAGGTAGCGCCCGAAGTCCCGGCCGGCGTCGAGCTCGGCCGCGGTCATGACCTTGCCGCGGTCCATGGCGTGGGCATCGTTCCACGCGAACGGCGCGGTGAGCCAGTCCTGCATGCCGATGTCGAGGTCGAGCATCACGAAGACGGGCGTCTGCAGCCGGTCGGCGAGGTCGAATGCCTGCGCGCCGAAGGCAAAGGCCTCGGTGGGGTCCTCGGGCAGCAGCAGCACGTGCTTGGTATCGCCGTGCGAGGCATAGGCGCACGACAGCAGGTCCGCCTGCTGGGTGCGCGTGGGCATGCCCGTGGACGGGCTGCCACGTTGCACATCGAAGAGCACCACCGGAATCTCGGCAAAATACGCGAGGCCCAGAAATTCCTGCATGAGCGATACGCCGGGTCCGCTCGTGGTGGTGAAGGCGCGAGCGCCGTTCCAGGCGGCGCCGATCACCATGCCGATGGAGGCGAGCTCGTCCTCGGCCTGGATGATCGCGTATCGCTTGCGCTTGGTGACGGGGTCGGTGCGGAACTTGCGGCAATAGGTCTGGAAGGCCTCCGCCAGCGACGACGACGGCGTGATCGGATACCACGCCGCGACCGTGGCGCCGCCGTACACGCTGCCCAGCGCGGCTGCGCTGTTGCCGTCGATGAAGATGCGCTCGCCCACGCCGTTGCTGCGGGCAACGCGGATCGGCAACGGGCAATCGAAGGCTTGGAGCGCATGCTCGCGTCCCATCGCAAAGGCCTTGCGATTGGAGTCGAGCAGCGCTTCCTTGCCCTTGTATTGCTCACCGAAGAGCTGGTCGATCTCCTCGGGCGCGATGTCGAGCAATGCGGACAGCGCGCCAAGATAAATGATGTTCTTGAAGAGCTGCCGCTGGCGGGCATCGGTGTACGCCGCATTGCAGATCGCGGTGAGTGGCAGGCCGAGCAGCGACACGTCCTCGCGAAAGCGCGACGGCGGCTGCGGCCGGGTGGAGTCGTAGAAGAGCCAGCCGCCCGGATCGATCTCCGCGACGTCCTGGTCCCACGTCTGCGGGTTCATCGCCACCATGAGGTCGACGCCGCCGCGGCGTCCGCGCCAGCCATCGCCCACCACGCGCACCTCGTACCACGTGGGCAGGCCCTGGATGTTCGAGGGGAAGATGTTGCGCGCCGCCACCGGCACGCCCATGCGCAGGATGGAGCGGGCAAAGAGGCCGTTGGCCGACGCCGAGCCCGACCCGTTCACATTGGCGAACTTGACGACGAAGTCGTTCACGCGCGCGTTGGAAGAGACATCGCTGCGCATGGTCAGGCCACCCTCGCCGTTTCCCGCTCGCGGGCGTGCTGCTTGCGGCAGCGGTCGTCGGCATGCGCCGTCTCAAGGAGGAACTTATGCATGTCCCACGCGCCGGTGGGACAGCGCTCGGCGCACAGGCCACAGTGCAGGCACACGTCCTCGTCCTTGGCCATGATGCGGCCGGTCTTGAGCGTCCCCGACACGTACAGGTCCTGCGCGAGGTTTGGCGCCGGTGCCTGCAAGCGTCGACGCAGGTCGGGCTCCTCGCCGTTGTCCGTGAACGTGATGCAGTCCATGGGGCAGATGTCCACGCACGCATCGCACTCGATGCACAGCTTGTCGGTGAATACGGTCTGCACGTCGCAGTTGAGGCACCGCTGTGCCTCGGCGAAGGCGAGCTTCGGATCGAAGCCCAGCTCCACCTCCACCTTGATGCTCGCCAGTGCAAGCTTGGTATCCTTGAGTGGCACGCGAAAGCGCCGGTCACCAGTGATGGCGTTGTCGTAGCTCCACTCGTGGATGCCCATCTTCTGCGAGGACAGGTTCACGTGCGGCGGCGGGCGCCGCCGCAGGTCCTCGCCGCGGCAGAAGAGGTCGATGGAAATCGCGGCCTCGTGGCCGTGCGCGACCGCCCAGATGATGTTCTTGGGGCCGAAGGCGGCGTCGCCGCCGAAGAAGACGTTGGGCAGCGTGGACGCCATGGTCGCGGTGTCCACCACCGGCATGCTCCACTCGTCGAAGGCGAGGCCCAGGTCACGCTCGATCCAGGGGAACGCGTTCTCCTGGCCGATGGCCACGAGCACGTCGTCGCAGGGAAAGTGGACGTCGGGCTCGCCGGTGGGCACGAGTTGGCGACGGCCCTTGGCGTCGCGCTGCGGCGCAACCTTCTCGAAGGTCACGCCGGTGAGCCGGCCGCGGTCGTGCGTGAACGCCTTGGGAACGAGGAAGTTGTGGATCGGGATGCCCTCGTGTCGCGCATCCTCCTTTTCCCAGGGCGAGGCCTTCATCTCGTCGTAGCCGGAGCGCACCACGACCTGCACATCATCCCCGCCCAGGCGGCGCGCGCTGCGGCAGCAGTCCATCGCGGTGTTGCCGCCGCCCAGCACGATGACGCGCTTGCCGATGCGCGTGACGTGTCCGAACGACACGCTCGACAGCCAGTCGATGCCGATGTGGATGTTGGCGGCCGCTTCGGCGCGACCCGGCACGTTGAGGTCGCGCCCGCGCGGCGCACCGCTGCCCACGAACACGGCATCGAAACCCTGGCCCAGCAGATGGCGCAGGCTGTCGATGCGCTGCCCCGGGCGGAAGTCGATGCCCATGTCGAGCACGTAGCCCATCTCCTCGTCGATCACGCGCTCGGGAAGACGGAACTTGGGAATCTGCGTGCGCATCATGCCGCCGGCCTTGGCATCGCCATCGAACACGACGAGGTCGTAGCCCAGCGGCGCAAGGTCGCGTGCCACGGTGAGCGAGGCGGGGCCGGCGCCCACGAGGGCCACCCGCTTGCCGTTCTTCTGCGCGGTGCCACGGGGCAGGAAAGGGGTGATGTCGTCCTTGAAGTCCGCGGCCACGCGCTTCAAGCGACAGATGGCCACCGGCTCGGGCTTGCCCTTCTTGTCGCCGCCCTCCTCGACCCGGCCGCGTCGGCACGCGGGCTCGCACGGACGATCGCACGTGCGCCCGAGAATGCCGGGGAACACGTTGGAGTGCCAGTTGACGAGATAGGCGTCGCCGTAGCGTCCCGCGGCGATGAGCCGGATGTACTCGGGGACGGGAGTGTGGGCGGGACAGGCCCACTGGCAGTCGACGACCTTGTGAAAGTATTCGGGTTGCGCGATATCCGTCGGGTTCAAACGCACCTCCTCCACAACGCCGGCGTGCACTTGCGACGGGCCCCCGCCGCGTGCCTTCGTTCCGGCTGCCGGGATGCTACGCCGAATCGCGCCTCGCGTGAAACCGGTCGAGGGCGGGAGCGCGCGTGCTGCGTCGCACCATCGGCGTCGCGCGCTAGAATCATGGTCACTCTGGCTCTTGGAATCGCCATGAACGCTCCCGATCCCGTTCCACTGCGCCTCACCTCGTTCTCCCACGGCGGCGGTTGCGGCTGCAAGATCGCGCCAGGCGTGTTGCGCGAGATCCTCGGCAGCGCCAAAGGCGGTCTCTTGCCGCCGCAGCTTCTGGTGGGCATCGAGACCTCCGACGATGCCGCGGTGTACCGCATCAACGACAGGCAGGCGATCGTCGCCACCACCGACTTCTTCATGCCGATCGTCGACGACCCGTTCGATTTCGGCGCCATCGCCGCGACCAATGCGATCTCCGACGTGTACGCCATGGGCGGCACGCCTCTGTTCGCGCTCGCCCTGGTGGGGATGCCGATCAACCAGCTGCCCGTCGAGGTGATCCGTCGAGTTCTGGAAGGCGGCGAGAGCGTGTGCGCGCGTGCGGGCATCCCCGTGGCGGGCGGCCACACGATCGATTCGGTGGAGCCGATCTACGGCCTCGTCGCCATCGGGCTCGTGGATCCGGCGAACCTCAAGCGCAATGCCGGCGCGCGTCCGGGCGATCGCCTCGTGCTCGGCAAGCCGCTTGGCGTGGGCATCTACAGCGCCGCACTCAAGAAGGAGAAGCTCGACGCCGCGCACTACGCCACGATGCTCGACAGCACCACCAAGCTCAACACGCCCGGCATCGCGCTCGGCAAGCTTCCTGCCGTCCACGCGCTTACGGACGTGACCGGCTTCGGCCTGCTCGGGCACTTGCTCGAGATCTGTCGCGCCTCGCAGGCCGGCGCCAGCGTCGACTTCGCGCAGCTTCCCCTGCATCCGGACACGCTCGAGCTCGCCCGCGCCGGGGTGTTCACGGGAGCCTCCGCACGCAACTGGGCGGGCTACGGCGCCGACGTCGACCTCGGCCCCGACCTCGGCGACGCTGAGCGGGCGCTCCTCACCGATCCGCAGACCTCGGGCGGGTTGCTCGTGGCGGTCGCGCCCCAGGCCGTGGGCGACGTCCTCGACATCTTCCGCCGCGACGGCTTCGCCGGCGCCGCCGACATCGGCGAGATCACGGCCGGACCCGCGCGCGTGCGGGTTAGCTGATCCGGTGCCGGGCCTGCCCGTTCGTGTCAGGCGCAGGGCCTACGCCCGCCCGTGAAGGCGCACTGACATGCCGGAGGGTCCCGAGATCCGCCGCGCCGCAGATGCGCTCGCCCATGTGCTGACCGGGCAGATCGACGCTGCGCACTTCGCCTGCTGGGACCGCGCAAGCCCCATCGCGCGCCGCGCGCATGGCGGACGCGGGCTCTTCGTGCGCCCGACCTGCCAGCGGCCATGAATGCCGACTCGAAGTCGCGCCGGCGCGCGCTCGCCGCCGGCCTTGCCTTGGCCACTGGCGCGGTCCTCGCTACGCCCAGCGGCCCCGCGTGGGCTGCCACCTTCGTGCCGTGGACCCGCGGTCCCACGCCGCCGCTGGCCGCGCGCACGCTCGCGGGCAACGAGCTGCGGCTCTCCGACTTCGGCGGCCGCATCGTGCTCGTGAACTTCTGGGCCACGTGGTGCGCGCCCTGCGTGGCCGAGATGCCGTCCCTCGAGCGCCTGCGCCGGCGCATGAGCCCGGCGGCCCTCGAGATCGTGGGGGTCAACTTCCAGGAGAACGCCGCGCGTATCGAGCCGTTCGTGCAGCGGCTCCGCCTCAGCTTCCCGATCGTGCGCGATCACGATGGCGCGCTGCGCAAGGCGTGGCAGGTCAACGTGTTCCCCTCCACGTTCGTGGTCGGTCCGAAGGGAGGAGTGGCCTTCGTCGTGACCGGGGAGATCGACTGGGACGATCCGACGGTAGAATCGCGCCTGCGCAGCCTGCGCTAGTGCTCCGTCGGGGCCGCGTCCGCTGCCATCGGGGGTCCCCATGCATCGTCGAACCTTCATTGCCACTGCGGCCGCGCTGCCGCTCGCAGGTTCCTTTCCCTCGCTCGTCCTCGCGCAGGCGCGACAGTTCGCCCCCGGCGCGGCAGGCTGGCGTACGTTCGAGATCACCACGCAGGTGGATGTGGCCAATGCCGGCGGCGTCACCCGCGTGTGGGTGCCGGTCCCGGCGATCGACACCGACTGGCAGCAGTCCCAGCCCGCGACGTGGACCGGCAACATGCGCGAGGCCGCGCTCGACACCGACAAGAAGTACGGTGCGAAGATGGTGCGCGCCACCTGGGCCGACGGCGAGAAAGCGCCCGCGCTGACCGTCGTGAGCCGCGTGCGCACGCGCGATCGCACCATCGACTGGGCGAAGAAGACCCGCCCTGCCGCGCCCGCCGATCTCGCGCAGAACCTCGCGCCTACGGAGCTCATTCCCACCGACGGCATCGTCAAGGCCACCGCCGCGCAGATCGTGGCCGGCAAGGCCACCGACCTCGACAAGACGCGCGCGATCTACGACTGGGTCGTGTACAACACCTATCGCGATCCCAAGGTCGCGGGCTGTGGCGTGGGCGACATCAAGGGCATGCTCGAGACGAAGAACATGGGCGGCAAGTGCGCGGACCTCAATGCGCTCTTCGTGGGACTCGCACGCGCGGCCGGGGTACCCGCGCGCGACGTGTACGGCGTCCGCGTCGCGAAGTCGGCGTTCCCGTACAAGGAGCTGGGGGCCGGCAGCACCGACATCAGCAAGGCACAGCACTGTCGCGCCGAAGTATGGCTCAACGACTACGGCTGGGTCGCCATGGACCCGGCCGACGTCGCCAAGGTGATGCGCCAGGAAACCCCGGAGTGGATCAAGGATCCGAAGAACGAAGTGGCCGCGCCCGTCTACACCGCGCTGTTCGGCACCTGGGAAGGCAACTGGATGGGCTACAACACGGCTCATGACGTGCCGCTGCCGGGTTCCCGCGGCCCGGCTGTAGGATTCCTCATGTATCCGCAGGGCGAGACGAGGGGGCAGCGCATCGACAGCCTCGATCCGGAGACCTTCAAGTACAAGATCACGGTGCGCGAAGTCACCGCTTGATCGCGCCGGCCACGCGCGCGACACGGCGCATCCTTGCGCTCGTCGCCGTCGTGGCCGCATCCTTCGCTCCCGACACGCCCGCGCAGCCCCTGCTCGCCGCCAACGCCGCGGGTCCGTTCGGGCTCTATCCCGCGAGCCACTTCCGCATCGTCGCCGGCCACCTGTGCGGCGACTGTCCGGCAAGCCGTCAGGCACGCTGGTACTTTCGCGACGAGATCATCGCGGTACCGGTGGCCGGCCGACCCGTGGCGGGATTCACGCCCGGCGTGACGGCCTTCGACGACCTGCGTCAGTGGATCGCGGCGCGGCCGGCCGCGGCACCGATCGACTATCCCCCGCTCGTGTGGGTGGCAGCGCCGCTCGTGGCGCAGGGCGCGCGCCTTGCCGTCGACGGCACGCACGTGCAGATCGGCGACGCCGCCATCGAAGCGAGGGCCGTGGAGAAGATCCCGCTCAACCGGTCCTACTACGACGCGTCGTCGATCGCCTGGCTCGCGCAGCATCCCCTGACCGTGCGCGGCACGCTGGCCGGCCACACGCTGGTCATGCGTACGCTGTGGCCCGCGGACTTCACCGTCGGCCCCGTGGCCCCCGCGCCGCGTCCCCTGCCGGTTGCCGCCTCGACGGGGCTCGCGCTGCGCGAGCTCATGCGCGAGATGCCCCGCGGCGGCGCGCAGAGCCCCTACGCGGCGAGCACGCTCTGGCAACGTGAAGGCGCGGCGTCCGACTGGACCGGCAAGCCCGTGCTCGCGCTGATGGTCAACGGCGCGCAAGGCGACGACGATGAAGCCCATGGCGGGCACTTCGCGATCGTGACCGGGCGGGTGAGCGCGAACGGGACGATCGACCACTGGCTCGTCAACAATTTCTACTCCCTCGACATCGAGAGCGAGAAGGGCATCATCGCGGCGCCGGTGCCGCTCGACAACTACCTCGGCGATCTCAACGCCGGGCAGAACTGGTACCGGCCCACGCACATGGTGGTGGCCGTGCTGCACGACGACCGCGCTGCCGCGCTCGTGCAGTCCGCCCTCAATCGCGTATTCAACCAGTTCTACCGGCACCAGCTCGTCTACTACCATCCCGATGCAAACTGCGCGAGCATCAGCGTGGACGTCCTGCGGGCCCTTGGCTGGCCAGTGCGGGCTCGCGGTCCCTCAGGGCGCCTGCTCGCATGGGGCTCGCTGCCCGTCGTTGCCGTGGGCGAGCGCTCGCTCGACAAGGGCAAGGTGGCCTTCGACTACCTCAACACCGACCAGACGCGCCTGCTGCCCGCGGCGGCGCTCGAAGAAGCGTTCGAGGGGTTGCTGGCACTGAGTCGCGGCGAATTGCCCGAGGACGCGGGACCGCTCGCGCGCCTGCTCGCCGAAGACCTCCACGCCCTCGCCTTCGTGCGCATCCCGCAGTTTCCGTCGAGCCGCAAGTTCGGCGACGCGCCCGCCGTGACCCTCGCCGAGTACAAGGCGCGCGTACCGGATGATCCGGCGCTGGCGCAGATCGTGCCCGTGCCACCGCGTCCGTTCCCCGCAGACCTGCGCGATCCCGACCTTCTTCCAGCGCCCTGGCACCCTTCGGATTTCGCCACGATCGTGTGGGGCATGGTGACCGTAATCGGCCTCCCGTGGCTCGCGTGGCGGGCGTGGCGGCGGCAGAAGCGCAAGCGCGCGGGCGTGTGAGCGGCGCACTTGGCGTCACGCGCCATCGGCTGCGAGGCGCGTCGGAAGCGACGCCCCCAGGGTCAGGGGTCGCGTTCCAGCAGCCGGTCCCGGCGCGCCAGCCCGGGGAAGGCGCGATACCACAGTGCCGCCACGACGAGCGTACCCACGCCGCCCACCACCGTGGCCCCCACCGGCCCCAGCCATTCTCCGATGGTCCCCGCCCGAAACTCGCCGAGCTCGTTCGAGGCCCCGATGAAGACGCTGTTGACCGCGCTCACGCGACCGCGCATGGCGTCCGGCGTGTCGAGTTGCACCAGGGTCTGCCGGATCACGACGCTGATCATGTCCGCGCCGCCGCCGATCGCCAGCGCCGCGAGCGAAA
>CALFEY010000240.1 GCA_937958295.1 uncultured Pseudomonadota bacterium | reverse complement strand
GTTGAGGCCCAGCAGGCCATCGGCGGCCATCTGCTTGCGCAGGCGGGCTAGAGATTCGAGCGTTCCGCTCTCGTGCGCCTCCTGCGCGAGCGGCAGGAGCCCGCGGCAGATGCGCTCGGTCGCGTCGAGCAGCGACCGTTGCTCGGAGGTGATCTGGAAGTCCACGTGATCCGCCGGCTAGCGCTGCAGCGTGGAATCGAACACTTCGCCCAGCTCGGCGCAGCCCACGATCTGCGCGGTGCGGTCGTGGCCCACGTGCAGAATGTGCGTGTTGAGGTCGCGGATCAGGCGGCCGAGGGGATACTCGTCGAAGAGCGCAGTGGATCCCGCGAGCGCGAGCAGCGTGTGCGAGACGTTCAGTGCCGCGTGCGCACAGATCGACTTCGCGCGCATCGAGGCGAGCTCCGCCGCCACCACGTCGCCTGCGCGCCAGGATGCGATCGCCGCCTCGAAGGCACTCTGCGCACCGTAGATCTGCGTGGAAGCTTCGCCGACGCGCATCTGCACGAAGGGATCCTTGCTGCGGCCGCGCTCCTTCAGCCCGTTGACGACCCAGGCGTAGGCTCCCTCGATCGTGCCGAGGTAGTTGGCAGTGAAGCCGAGATGGAAGCGGCCTTGCCAGCGTCCCTTCGGATACGCACCGGGCTCCCCAAGCACGTGGGTGTGCGGAATGAAGACATTGTTGAGATAGATCTCCGGGCTGGGGCACACGCGCATGCCGGTGGGCCGGTACCAGTCGTGGTTGATGGACAGGCCCTCCATGCCGGGCTCCACGATCACCATGAGGTGGCTCTTCATGTAATCGGTCTCGCCTTCGACCGAGGCGAAGATGATGGCGCAGCCGTTCTCGTAGCCGTTGGTGGCGTAGTTCTTGTTCCCGTTCACGACATAGCCGCCGTCGACCTTCTTCGCGGTGGTCTTGAGCACGTACATATGCTTGCGGCCGGCCTCGCTGCCCACGAACGAGCACAGACGCATCTGCTTCATCATCGGGGCGAGGAAGAGCTCGCGCTGCTTGTCCGTGCCGATCTCGTCGATCGCCCACGCGACGTGGTTCTGGACCTGCATGCAGTGCGCGGTACCGGGCGAGCCGCGGGCGACGGTGCGCATCGCCTGCAGGAAGGTGGCTGGATCCTCGCTCATGACGTTGCTGCCGAGGCCGCCATGCTCGCGCTTGACCGTGGCCGTGAGGAGGCCTCGCTCCCACAGCTCCTGCAGGTTCTCCATCGGCATGGCCGCCGCGTCGTGGTATGCGCGCTCACGCTCGCGGAACTTGGTCAGCACGTGCTGGTTCAGCTCCTGCAGAAGGGAGGTCTGCAGCACGGCATGGGCGTCGAATTTCATGGGTTCTCCTTCGGCTGATCGATTGGGGGGAAGGTGGGGGCCATCGGCGCGGGCGCGATGGAAGACGAAGCGTGCGGGTGGCCTCGCGACGGCACCTGCTCGGCGAAGTGGCATGCCACGAAGTGCGACGGGCCGATCTCCCGCAGTCCCGGCTTCTCCGCTCGACAGCGCGCCTGTGCATAGGGACAGCGCGGGTGGAACGTGCAGCCGGAGGGCGGGTTCATCGGCGAAGGAATCTCGCCGGCGACCGTGGCGCCATCCACCGCGCCGCTGCGGGCATCCACGGCGGCGATGAGCGCCTGCGTGTACGGATGGCGGGCGTTACCCACGATCTCGGCGGTGTCGGCGATCTCCATGAACTCGCCGAGATACAGCACGCCCACCCGTTGGCTCATGTACGCCACGACCGCGAGGTCGTGCGAGATGAGAAGGTAGGTGAGTCCGAGGCGCGCCTGCAGATCCTTCAGCAGGTTGAGGATCTGCGCCTGGATGGACACGTCGAGCGCCGACACGGGCTCGTCGAGGATCATGCACTTGGGACCGAGGCCAAGCGCCCGCGCGATGGATACGCGCTGGCGCTGGCCACCGGAAAGCTCGTGCGGGAAGCGGCTCCCGGCGTCGCCGGGAAGTCCCACGAGCTCGAGCAGCTCGCGCACGCGGGCGTCGTAATCGATGCGTTCCGCTCGCCGGTGGATGCGCAGGGGCTCGTCGATGATGCGACCGATGCGCATGCGTGGATTGAGCGAGCTGTAGGGGTCCTGCAGAACGGGCTGCACCTCGCTGTGAAAACGCTCACGGTCGGCACCTGACAGCTGCGTGAGATCCTGCCCCGCGACCTCGATGCTCCCCTGCGACGGGGGCTCGGCGAGCATCAGCATCTTGGCGATGGTCGTCTTGCCGGAGCCTGATTCGCCGACAAGACCGAAGGTGGTGCCGGGCTGCACCTCGAAGGTGACCCCGGCGACCGCGTGGAGGGGACGGGCGCGGCCGAACAGACCCCGACGCACCTCGTAGGTCTTGCGCAGTCCCTCGACGCGCATGAAGGGGCGCGCGGCGGCTTCAGCCATGAGCGGCCTCCGCTCGTCTGCGCGCTGCGGAGGCCTGCACGCGCTCCTCCGTGCGCCAGCACGCGACGCGGCGCGAGCCCTCGTTCCACTCGAACCAGTCCGGATACTGGGCCCGGCACTGATCGTTGGCGCTGGCGCAGCGGGCGGCGAAGCGGCACCCGGGCGGGATCGCGCTGAGCGCCGGCTGCTGCCCGGGAATGGCCACCAGGCGACTGCCGAAGTTCTCGAGCGTGGGGACCGCCTCGAGCAAGCCGACCGTGTACGGATGCACCGGATTGTCGAACACCTCGCGGATGGGGCCGCTTTCCACGACACGCCCGCCGTACATGATCGCGACGTCGTCGCAGAACTGGGCCGCCATCTGCAGGTCGTGGGTGACGAAGACGATCGCCATGTTCTGCTGGCGTTGCAACTCGCCGAGCAGGCGCAGGATCTGGAGCTGGACCGTGACGTCCAGGGCCGTGGTCGGCTCGTCGCAGATGAGAAGATCGGGCGACAGCGCGACGTTGATGGCGATCGACACGCGCTGCCGCATGCCTCCGCTGAACTGGAACGGATAGCTGTCCAGCCGCTCTGCGGCCGCGGGAATCTTCACTTTCTCGAGCACCTCGATCGAGCGACGCCGCAGCTCGGCGCGATCGCGGATGCCCTGGTGGTAGCGGAACACCTCCCCGATCTGGTCACCGATGGTGAAGAGCGGATTGAGGGAGGTCATCGCGTCCTGCAGGATCATGCCGATCTCGCGGCCGCGGATAGCCTCGAGCTCGCGCTGCGAGAGCTTGGCGAGGTCGCGCCCCTTGAACATCACCTCGCCGGCCACGAGCTTGCCGCTCGAGGGAAGGAGCCCCAGCATGGACAGGCAGGTGATGCTCTTGCCCGACCCCGACTCGCCGACCAGCGCGAGCGTGCGGCCGGGGTAGACGGACAGGCTGACGTTGTCCACCGCCGTGACTACGCCGGCGCGACCGCGCAGCATGGTGGTGAGGTTGCGGGCCTCGAGGATGGGTTCCATCGCGTTCACCAGGCCCGCAGCAGGGTGGGCGACAGGCGATCGCGCAGGGCGTCGCCCAGCAGGTTGGCCGAGAGCACCGCCGCCATGAGCACGAACCCCGGGAAGGCGCAGATCCACCACGCGGTCTCGAGGTAGCCACGGCCGTCGGCGATCATGGCGCCCCAGGATGGCGTCGGAGGCTGCACGCCCAGGCCGAGGAAGCTCAAGGTGGCCTCGAGAATGATGATCACGCCGATGTCCAGCGTGGCCAGCACGATGAAGGTGTTGGTGACGTTGGGGGCGATGTGGCGAAGCATGATGCGCAGGCGCGACGCTCCCGCGAGCTTGGCCAGCAGCACGAAGTCGCGTTGCCGCAACGACAGCGCCTCGCTGCGCGTGACCCGCGCGAAGCGCGCCCAGTTGGCGAGGCTCAGCACCACGATCAGGTTGAAGATGGAGAACCCGATGGCGCCCACGAGCACCAGCGCGAGGATCACCGCCGGCAGCGCGAGCTGGATATCGGCGAGGCGCATCACGATGCTGTCGACCACGCCGCCCAGATAGCCTGCGGCGATGCCGAACAGGCCGCCCCCGATGCCCGCCAGGAGCACGGCGCAGAAGGCCACGAACAGCGATACCCGCGAGCCGTAGATGATCCGCGAGAGCAGGTCACGCCCGAGCTGGTCGGTGCCGAAAGGATGCGCGGCCGAGGGCGGCTTCAGCGCGTCGGAAAGAGAGATCCCCGTGGGATCGTAGGGAGCGAACAGACCGGGGAAAAGCGACACCGTGACCAGCACGATGGCGATCGCGCTGGCGACGCCGAGCTGCAGCAGCATCATGCGGCGGCCGCGCCCTGCACCGGTCGCCATCGGCAGCCGAGGGTCCGCGGGCTTGCGCGTGATCACTGGCAGGGGAGCGTCATGGATGACGTCAGGCATAGCGAATCCTCGGATCGATCATGGCGTAGATGATGTCCACGACGAGGTTGAGGGTCGTGAAGAGGAGGGCCCCGACCGTCACTGCGGCCTGCACCACCGTGTAATCGAGGTTCGAGATGGACTCGAGCATGAGTCGCCCCACGCCCGGCCAGGAGAACACGAACTCGACCGAGACAGCCCCGCCCATGAGGATCCCGAACTGCAGGGCCGTGAAGGTAATGACCGGCAGCAGCGCATTGCGCAGCGCGTGGCGGTACACGATGGCGCGCTGGGGCACGCCCTTGATGCGGGCGAGCTTGATGTACTCGGAGTCGAGCACCTCGATCATGCTGGAGCGCGTGAGGCGCATGATGCCGGCCGCGGAGTACCAACCGAGCGCCAGCATGGGCAAGATGAGATTGACCACCCGGCCGTAGCCTCCGGTAGGAAACCAGCCGAGCTGGAGAGAGAAGAGCTTGATGAAGAGGAGGCTGAAGAGAAATGGCGGTGCCGCCTGACCGAGCACCGCGAAGATCTTGGCGAACTGGTCGATCGGCCCGTCCCGATGCACCGCCGAGAGCACGCCCAGCGGAACGCCGATGGCGATGGCCAGCATCAACGCGGACGTGGTGAGGATCAGGGTGGGGCCAAGAGCCTCGATCACCACCCCGAGGGCGGGACGCGAGAAGCGATAGGACATGCCGAGATCGCCGCGGACGAGATCGAGCAGGTACATGCCGTACTGCACGATGATCGGACGATCGAGGCCCATCTGCACGCGCAGCAACTGGCGGTCGGCTTCCGTGGCCTCGGGCGGCAGCATGAGATGCGTGGGATCGCCGATCAGGCGGATGATGACGAAGATGATCAGCGTCACCAGCATCACGGTGATGGCCGACTGCCCCAAGCGACGCAGGAGGTAATTAAGCATTGACGGCAGCGCCCG
>CALFEY010000239.1 GCA_937958295.1 uncultured Pseudomonadota bacterium | reverse complement strand
CGGCGGCGTACACGCGCGCGGCGGCCATGGCGGCAACGCGCAGACGCGCAACCTCGCCGGCGCGCTGGTGGCCAACGGCGGCGATAGTGGCGAGGCGCTCTTCCGCGGCGGACGCGGCGGCGACGGCTTTGCCGACTGCGCGCTGCCGATGGTGGCCGGGGGCAACGGCGGCCGCGGCGGCGGCGCCACGGGGGGCACCTACCCCGGCGGCATGGGCATCGCCACCGGGACCGCAGGCATCACGCACGAGTTCACGGTCGGCAACGGCGGCAACGGCGGACATGGCTTCGGCCCGGGCAAGCGCGGCGAGGCCGGCAGCAACGGTATCCAGATCGCCGGCGGCACCGACATCGCGCCGCCCGTGTTCACGCCCGGTGTCGCCGGCCGCGGCTGCCTCGTCAGCGTGACGGTCGCGGTCGCGCTCGACCCGCTGCCTTCTCACGAGCCGTTCGTCGGCTACTCGTCCATCGGCTTCCTCGTGTTCCGGCTCGACAACGACACTGGCATCGTCACTATCACCGGCGACGGCACCGGCAAGTGGATCGCAGTGGCCGGGCCCTATAGCGCAGCCAATGGCGCCTTCACCGCCACCGGCAGCGGGACAGCCGCCGGATTCCCCAGCGTGCCCGCCACCTTCACGGGGACGCTCGACCGCGCCTCGGGCAAGCTCGCCGGAGAAGTCACGCTGGGCGGCGGCGGCCCGGGGCAATTGCCGCAGCACAGCACGAGCTACACGGTCACCGGCAACCTCGTGGGGCCGGCCCCATAGGCGATGCGAGCGCGAGCCTCACATGTTCCGGAACAGCGCCATGAACGTGAGGCTCACGGGCAACGTCTCGGGGCGGTTCTTGAGCCGCAGCGTGCCGCGGCCGCTGTCGTCGCGGGTCACGGCAGCGACCATGCGCATGTTCACGATGGTCGAGCGGTGGATCTGCTTGAAGTGGCGCGGATCGAGCTTGGGCAGTAGTTCCACGAGTGGAGTACGCACGAGCGCCTCGCCTTCGGCCGTCATCACCGTCGTGTACTTGTGCTCTGCCCGGAAGTAGGCGACGTCGTCGATCATGATGAGGCGCGTTTCCTTGCCCGCGCTCGCCGTCACCCACGCGAGAGGGCCCTCCGCGGGCGGAGCGGAGGGGGCGGCCGTCCCAAGCTCCTTCAGGAGGGCCGCAAGGGTGGCGGCGTGCGTCGCCGACGGTGCGCCGCTGCGCGCCTGCAGCCGCTTGATCGTGGCCACCAGCCGCTCGCGGGAGATGGGCTTTAGCAGGTAGTCCACCGCGCCGCGCTCGAAGGCCTGGATCGCGTACTGGTCGTAGGCCGTGACGAACACCACCTGCGTGGCGGGGCTCGCCTCCGCCACGGCGGCGGCCACCTCGAGGCCGGTGAGCCCCGGCATGCGGATGTCGAGGAAGGCAATGTCGGGCTTGCGCTCGCCGATGGCCTCCAGCGCGCTGCCGCCGTCCTCGCATACCGCCACCACGTCAAGGTCGGGCCACTCCTCGCCCAGCAGCGCGAGCAGCGCATCGCGGAAGAGCGCTTCGTCTTCGGCGACCACGCACGTCGTGCGGGCGCTCACGACGCGTCTTCCGCGCGCGGCGTCTTCGGCAGCGTGATCGTGACCGCGGCGCCCGCCGGAAAATTGGCAGCCAGGTCGAGCGCGGCGGCGCTGCCATAGGCAAGGTGAAGCCGCTCGCGCACGTTGCGCAGGCCGACGCCGCTCCCGCTGGTCTTGGCCCCGAGGCCGATGCCATCGTCGGCCACCGTGACCGCCACGCGGTCGCCCTTCTCCACCGCGAGGATCCAGATCGTGCCGCCGCCGGTCTTGGGCTCGAGGCCGTGCTTGATCGAGTTCTCCACCAGCGTTTGCAGCATCATGGTCGGGAACGGGGTGGCGAGCAGCGCCTCGGGGACATTGAAGTGCATGTGCAGTCGGTCGCCCATGCGGATGCGCATGATGTCGAGGTAGGCGCGCGCCCGCTCGAGCTCGGCGCCGAGCGTGGACGCGGCATCGTCCACCCGCGGCAACGAGTGGCGCAGGTAGAGGATCAGGTTGTCGATGATCTCCTCCGCCCGGGCGGGGTCGCTGCGCACGAGGTACTTCGCGCTGCCGAGCGTGTTGTAGAGGAAGTGCGGCTCGACCTGCGCATGCAGGAGCTTGAGCTTCGCCACGGCGAGCTCCTTTTCCGTGGCGGTCTCGCGGGTGACCACTTCCTCGCCGCGGCGCACTTCGGCGATGCGCCGCGAGATCGCCCGCGTGATCGCCTCGGCGTTCTCGAGGTTGGTGGCGCCGTCGGCGGTGAACCAGTCGAGCCACGCGCCGCTCTCCGGCTCGCACACGAGGTTGACGGTCCCTGTGCTTCCATGCGGGGTGAGTGTGGCAAAGATCTGGTTGCGCGCGGTGCCGAACCAGCCGAGCAACTTCATGAGAAACGACGCCCGCTTGCCGTAGGGCTCGATACGCCGCACCTTCGCACGCACCTGCAGGCTGTCGCGCGCGCTCTGCACGTCCTCCACATGGGGCAGCTCGCGGATGGTGGCATCGAGGATCGCAAACGCCTCCTCGCTGCGCAACGGCATCTCGATCAGCCGCCGCTGGCGGTTGGCCAGCGTGGCCGCGTTGACGGTGCCGTTGGTCAGCCGCACGCGACGCACCTGGGACACGGCCGAGGCGGTGACGAAGATCATCGCGATCACCCACACGAACACGATCCAGCCCACGCTTTTGTGGAAGAGCGCGGTGTACAGCATCATCACGCCGATGAGGAGCAGCAGCCAGGCGAAGTAGAGGCGAAACACGTAGAAAGTGCCAGACATCGGAACGCTCGACAGAATTGCGGATGAGCGGAGCATAGCGATCCCCCGCCGGCTGTCGAGAGGGCGGCCGACGAAGCGAGGCCGGTCCGGACGAAACAGGGGACGGCCCGACCGCCCGACGCCGCCGATGCCCTGCGCTGCGCGCCGTCCGTGGTCGCGCGCAGTCCGGGACGGCCGCGGGCGCTCCCCTACAATGACGCACCGCATCCCAGCCCGGCCCTCATGTCCACGCCTGCCCGCCGCTTCCGCGGCGATACTCGCCTCTCGCGCGCCGCCCACGCTGCCATGCGCGATCGCGGCCTCCTGCCCGAGTTCTCGTCGGCCGTGCTGTCCGAGGCGGCCCGCCTCAACGCGCCCGCCACCGCTGCCGACGGCACGGTGCGCGACATGCGCGAGCTCCCATGGGCATCGATCGACAACGACGATTCGCTCGACCTCGACCAGCTCTCCGTGGCCGGCGCCCGCGCGCACGGCGCTGACACGGTGTACGTGGCGGTGGCCGATGTCGACGCCCTCGTGCACAAGGGCTCCGCCATCGACGGTCACGCGGCCGTCAACACCACGTCGGTGTACACGGCCGCCGAGATCTTCCCGATGCTGCCCGAGAAGCTGTCCACCGGGCTCACCTCCCTCAATCCGGACACCGACCGCCTCGCGCTCGTGGTCGAGATGACGGTCGACGACGAGGGCGCCGTGCAGCATTCCGCGGTCTACCGCGCCCGCGTGCGCAACCACGCCAAGCTCGCCTACAACAGCGTCGCCGCATGGCTCGCCGGCGGTCCCCCGCCTGAGGCGCTGGCCGCGGTCCCCGGACTCGACGAACAGCTGCGTCGCCAGGACCGCGTGGCGCAACGGCTGAAGGCGCGGCGCAGCGCACGCGGCGCGCTCGAGCTCGATACCGGCGAGGCCCGGGCCATCTTCTCCGACGGCGTGCTCGCCGACCTCGCCCCGGACGAGACCAACCGCGCCAAGGAGATCATCGAGGACTTCATGGTGGCAGCCAACGGCGTGGTCGCCGACTTCCTCGCCGACCAGGGAGTGCCCTCGCTGCGCCGGATCCTGCGCACGCCGCAACGGTGGGACCGCATCGCCGCCCTCGCCGCCCAGTACGGCGACGAGCTGCCCGCCATGCCCGACGCCGTGGCGCTCGACGCCTTCCTGCGCCGCCGGCGGCAGGCCGATCCGACACGCTTTGCCGATCTTTCCCTCGCCGTGGTGAAGCTCCTGGGCGCCGGCGAGTATGCGCTGGAGATCCCCGGCAAGGCGTCGCCCGGCCACTTCGCCCTCGCCGTACGCGAATACACGCACTCCACGGCGCCCAACCGGCGCTATCCCGACCTCGTCACCCAACGCATCGTCAAGGCCACGCTCGCCGGCGTGCGCTCGCCCTACTCCAACGGCGAGCTCGAGCGCCTCGCCCTGCATTGCACGCTGCAGCAGAAGAACGCGGAGAAGGTCGAGCGCCAGGTGGCCAAGTCGGCGGCGGCGCTTATCCTCTCGTCGCGCATCGGTGCCACGTTCCGCGGGATCGTGACGGGCGCGTCCGACAAGGGCGTGTGGGTGCGCATCTCCGGACCCACGACCGAGGGCCGCGTGGTGGAAGGCGACCGCGGGCTCGACGTGGGCGACCTCGTGACCGTACGCCTGGTGCACACGGACGTCCTGCGCGGCTACATCGATTTCGCGGTGAAGTGAGCCATGAGCGCCCACGATCCCGTCCGTCCGCTGCTCGCCTACAAGAACGAGACCTTCGTCGACAGCGAGGATGCGCGTCCGCTGCGCATCCTCGCGGAGTACATCCAGCCGCTGCACGCCTTCGCGCACCAGCGCGTGTGCGGCACCGTGGTGTTCTTCGGCTCGGCCCGCATCCAGCCCGATGGCCCGCTCGGCCGCTACTACACCGAGGCGCGCGAGCTCGCGCGCCTCGTCACGCTGTGGTCGATGGAGCTCTCCTCCGCCTTGTGCCACTGCGTGGTCTGCACCGGTGGAGGACCCGGCATCATGGAAGCCGCCAACCGCGGCGCCGCCGATGCCGGCGGCAAGTCGATCGGCCTCAACATCGGCTTGCCGCACGAGCAGCAGCCCAATCCGTACATCACGCCGGGCCTGTCCTTCCAGTTCCACTATTTCTTCATGCGCAAGCTGTGGTTCGCGCATCTTGCCCGCGCGCTCGTGGTATTTCCCGGCGGGTTCGGCACGCTCGACGAGCTGAGCGAGATCCTCACGCTGATGCAGACGCAGAAGATCGCGCGGCACATCCCGGTGATTCTCTACGGTTCGGAGTATTGGAACGAGATCATCGATTTCGAGGCGCTCGCGCGGCACGGTATGATCGATCGCGCGGATCTTGCGCTCTTCCGCTTTGCCGACGACCCCGCCAAGGCCCTCGCGCTCATGCAGCAAGGCATCGAGGCGGCCACGGAAACCGACGCGCCCGCCATCGCCCACTCGCGCACCGCGGAGTGAGCGCGACCCCGCGCCTCGTCAGGCCACAGCCTTGCGCACGTGCAGGGGCACCTCGACCGTGGCCTCGCCGGCATTCACGAGCACGCCGCCTTCCTGGATGGTGACGGCCAGTCGCATCGACCGCCCCGCGAGCCCTGCCAGCGCGCGGCTGGCCTCCAGCGGCACCTCGACCACGCCGAGCTTCCCCATGCGCTCGAGCTCGCCGCGGTTGGCGTTCCACCACACGTCCACGGCGCGCCCGCCGTAGGCCAGCACGTGCACCGACGCCGCGCGTCCGCTCGCCTTGCGGAGCTCACGCGTATCCGGCAGGCCGACCTCGATCCACGTAAGGACGTTGCCCGTGAGGTCGCGCTGCCAGAGGTCGGGCTCGTCCTCCGCGCTCAAGCCGCGACCGAACTCGAGCGCATCGTCCGCATGTAGCGCGAAGGCGAGCAAGCGCAGCATCATCCGCTCGCCCGTCTCGGACGGGTGCAGCGCGAGGCGCAGCACGTGGTCGTGGTAATACCCGCGGTCGATGTCGGCAATCGCGACATCGGCCTTGAACATGATCGATCCCTGGGCCATGGCCCCAGGGTAGCAGGACGCCCCAGCGCCACGCGGCGGGGCCTTGCGGAAGTCTCGCGTTAAGCGTCGAGCGACACGAGCGTGGTAAACCCGCCGTAGATCATGCGCTGGGCATCGAAGGGCGGAAGGATGTCCTTCATCCCTTCCCTGATGCGTGGGTCGGCCATCACCTTCTCGTTGACGCGATCACGCTCCTCGCGTGAGCGAAACACGATCCAGCTGAAGACCACGACCTCGTCGGCCTCGAGCTTCACGGCCTGCGGAAAGGACGTGACCTCGCCGGCCTTCACATCGTCGGCCACGCACTCCCGGAACTCCAGCGCGCCGTGCTCGATCCACACCTTGCCCGCGTCCTCAGCCATCTTGCGGTACGCCTCAACCTTGGCGCGCGGCACCGGGAGCACGAAACCATCGACATAGTTCGCCATTGCATGACCTCTCGTGTTGTCGACATGCACTCTTCAAGCCTACACCCGCGCGCGCGGCCCCCGCAGTTACGCGGCGGCGCCGCTTAGCGCCGCGGATGCCCGCGCCTCACGCGCCGACGCCGCGCACTACGGATCCGCGAGGTCGCGCAACTCGCGTGTCGTCTCGCGCAGGCGGGCGGAGAGGATCCGCGCAAGCGCGCGATACACCGCCACGCCGAGCGGGGGATGCTCCCGCGCCATCGTGCGCAACGTCGCGCGACCGATCTTCCACACCACGACGTCGGTGTCGCAGCGCGCCGAAGACGTGCGCACTCGCGACTCGAGGACCGCCATCTCGCCGAAGACCACCCCCGGCCCGAAGGTGGCGAGGCGACGCGACGGCAGGCCGTCGTCGCGCTCCAGCATGAGGCTCACGCGGCCGTGGGCGAGGAGAAAGATCTCGTCGCCGCGCATACCCTGCATGAAGAGCTTGGTGCCGGCCGGGGACGCCACGCGGACAGCGCGCGCCTGCAGGGCGGCCACGAGCTCGGGATCCAGGCGATGGCACAGGTCCATCTGCTCGAACGGAAGCTCGTCGCGGAAGGTGGTGTCCATCGTGAGCTCGGCCAGGAGTTGCGCCTCGCACCACTCGAGCGCGCGATCGACGTCGGGAAACCAGCGGAAAGCTTCCTCGTCGCCCGCGGGGGCGAGCGAGGCGCGCACCGGCGTGCGCTCGCGCCAGCCGGAGAGCAGGAGTTCGCCGCCACTGCTGCGCAGGTGCACGCGCAACTGGCGCAGCAGGTGCGCCCCGGTGGCGTCGACGTTGTGCACGCGCGACAGGTCGAAGATCACGAAGCGCGCATGCGCCGCCTCGCGCGTGACCTCGTCGGCCAGCTGTTCCGCCGTGCCGAAGAACAGCGCGCCCTGAAGCTCGAAGATCGCGACCTGCGTACCCGCGTGGTCGAGCCGGCGCGACTCGAACTCGCTGCGCTTGTGCAGCGAGCGACGGAAGGCGCCCGACGAGCGGCGACGCACGATCACGTTGCTGCTCGCCACCGCGAACTGCACGACCGCCACCACGACACCCGTGGCCACGCCCACCACGACGTCGAAGGCGAGGGAGGCCACGGCCACGGTGACGATCACGAGGAGATCCTGCAGCCGCCGCGACCGGTGGCTGCCGGGCCGCAGGAGGTCGCGCACGAGCGGGATCGTCTCGCGATCGAACGTATCCCAGGCAATGGCCAGCATCACGCTCGCGAGCGCGACGAGGGGAATGTGCGCGATCGCCCGGTGGAGCAGGAGCGCGGCCGCGGCGAGCAGGACGGCCGCCACGATGCCGGCCAGGCGGGCCCGGCCTCCCCCGCCATGCATCGCCTGCGACTGCACGAGGGAGCCCGCCACCGGCACGCCGCCCGCGAGCGCTGCCGCGATGTTGGCGAGGCCCTGCCCGCGCAGGAGGCGATTACCGTCACTGCGCACCAGCGGCGAGCCCTCCATCGCCTTGGCCGCCATCAGCGTGAGCACCGCGCCCACGACCGCCATCGACAACGCCCCGGAAACGAGCGGCAGGACCGGCCAGTGCACGCCGTTGCCCGGCAAGGGCAGCGTCCAGTGCCATGCGCCGGCCAGATCGGCGAGCGAGGGCAACGGGCCGATCACGGGACCGAGCGCTTCCAGGCCGGCGGCCCGCAGCCCATAGTAGGTTCCGGTCGCCGCCGCGATGCCCCCCACGGGCGATAGCGCGATGGCACCGAGCGCGCGGGCGGACACGATGGCTACGATGCCGACGAGTCCCGGGACGATCGTCCAGGGCATCCACGCGTTGCGCAGCGCCGTGAGGTCGTGGCCGAAAGGCCATCCCTGCAACCCCAGCAGCACCGGCACTTGTGCTCCGGCGATGAGCAGCGCCACGCCGTTGCGGAAGCCGCCCAGTACCGGGCGCGGGGTGAAGTTCACGATCCCGCCCACGCGCGAAGCGCCGAGCGCGATCTGAATGAGGCCACCCACGGCCATCGCGGCGAGAGCGACGGGCAGCACCAGCGGCAAGCCGAACGCGTCGTTGCTTTGCAACGCGGGGATGGCAAGGAGACTCGCGAGCACCGAGGCAAGCACCAGCGCGACGGCCGTCATGGGTCCGGTGCGCACGATGGGATTGCCTCCGGCCAGGGAAGACACGAGGCTCGCCACGACGCCACTCGCAAGTCCCGCGGCCACAGCCAGTCCGGTATGCGCCGGTCCCAACGGCGCCAGGGCAAGCGCCCCCACGGGCACCCCGATGGCGAAGAGCACCAGCGCGCCGATGGCGCCCCCCGCCACCTCGCCGCGCCATGTGGGCGTCACGACCTTGGAGCGCGTGCCCTGCGGCCCCGGCTCGTACAACCACGATTCCAGCACGCTGCGCGCCGCCTCCGGAAAGTGGCTCTGGCGAGGAAGTGGGCATGTCGCGGTCCGCGGCCGCGCGCGAGGCGGCAACGGCGCCGCGAGGCCGCCGCCGGCCCCGCCACGGAGGGCGGAAGGCCGGAGCCGTATGGTAAACGCTTGCGCCGCCCCGCTAGTTCGAAGGCGCCGACTTGGCCGCCTTGTTGTCGCCTTCCGACTTCGCCGTCGCCTTCGTGCCGTCGCCTCCGGTCGGCTCCGGCGCAGCACTGTTCCGCGCAGCGCCGCCCTCGGTGGCGGGCTTCGGATCGCTCACGTTGCCGGGGGCCGTCCCGCCCAAGGCGCTGCCCGCCTCGTTGGGACGGTCCGTCATGGAGCCCTTGGGCGCATCCGACGGCGACGGATTGACTGCCACCGCCGAGGGCGCGCGCCCGGTCGACGACGTGCCCGCTCCCGACGACACCGCGGGCGGCACGGCAGGCGGTGCCTTGGCTTGATCGCAACCGGCGGCCAGGGCCGTCACCAGTACCACGCACGCCGTTGTCACGAGCATCTTCATCGCGGGTCCCTCATCTGTTGTCGTGGGTGTAGACCGCGGGAGCGCCGCGGCACCTTTCCATGCTCGCGCGCACGCGCCGCGCGGACCAGCGGCGTTTGTCCGAAACGCGCGTCAGCCACGCCCCGACGCACAACGGGTGCAGTGCATCAATTGCCAAAGGCCAAGATCCCTCCTATAGTCGATGAATGCGGTGACTGCCGCGGATGGCATGCGCTGCGCGTTGCGGATCGAGAGAGTCCGCGCGTTCTTCCCTTTGGCGGAGGTCAGCTCGAGCATGGACATGAATCGAAGGCAGTTCTTCAAGGCCTGCGCGGCCGGGCTCGGGGGCTCGAGCCTGGCGCTGCTGGGCTTCTCCGCGCAGGAGGTCCTGGCCAACGTGCGGACCTTCAAGCTCACGCGCACTACCGAGACCCGCAACACCTGCCCGTACTGCTCCGTGGGTTGCGGCATCATCCTCTCGAGCCTGGGCGACAAGTCCAAGAACGCGCACTCCGAGATCATCCACATCGAGGGGGATCCCGACCATCCGGTGAACCGCGGCACGCTCTGCCCCAAGGGCGCCGGCCTGCTCGACTTCATCCACAGTCCCACGCGCCTCAAGTATCCCGAGTACCGCGCCGCCGGGAGCAACGAGTGGAAGCGCATCTCGTGGAACGACGCTTTCGATCGCATCGCCAAGTTGATGAAGGCCGATCGGGACGCCAATTTCCAGGCCACCGCCGGCGACGGCAAGGTGGTCAACCGCTGGACCACCACCGGCATGCTGGCGGCCTCGGCCTCGTCCAACGAATCCGGCTACATCACGCATAAGTTCGCGCGCAGCCAGGGGATGCTCGTATTCGATAATCAAGCCCGTGTCTGACACGGCCCGACGGTGGCCAGTCTGGCCCCGACGTTTGGCCGTGGAGCAATGACGAATCACTGGGTCGACATCAAGAATGCCGACGTAGTGCTGATCATGGGCGGCAATGCCGCCGAAGCCCATCCGTGCGGGTTCAAGTGGGTCACGGAAGCCAAGGCGCACAACAAGGCGCGCCTGGTCGTGGTCGACCCGCGCTTCACGCGCTCGGCGGCCATGGCCGACTACTACGCGCCCATCCGCGCGGGCAGCGACATCGCCTTCCTCGGCGGGGTCATCAACTACCTGCTCGCCAACGACAAGATCCAGAAGGAGTACGTCAAGGCCTACACCAACGCCACGTTCCTCGTCGCCGACACCTTCAAGTTCGAGGACGGCCTGTTCTCCGGCTACAACGCCGAGCGGCGCAGCTACGACCAGTCGCAGTGGGCCTACCAGAAGGACAAGGACGGCTACGCCATGGTCGACGAGACCATGCAGGATCCGCGCTGTGTCTACCAGCTCATGAAGGCGCACTACGCGCGCTACACGCCGGAGATGGTGGGCAAGGTCTGCGGGACGCCGGTCGAGCAGTTCCGCAAGGTGTGCGAGTTCATCGCCAGCACGTCCACGCCCGACCGCACCATGACGGTGATGTACGCGCTCGGCTGGACGCAGCATTCCACCGGCTCGCAGATGATCCGCACCGCGGCGATGATGCAGCTCCTGCTCGGCAACATCGGCGTCCCGGGCGGCGGCATGAACGCGCTGCGGGGCCACAGCAACATTCAGGGCCTCACCGACCTTGGGCTGCTCTCCAACCTTCTCCCCGGCTATCTCACGCTGCCGGTGGAGCGCGAGCAGAACTACGAGGAGTACATCAAGGCGCGCGCCCTGAAACCGTTGCGTCCGAACCAGATGAGCTACTGGCAGAACTATCCCAAGTTCCACGTCAGCCTCATGAAGGCCTGGTTCGGCAACGCGGCCACCAAAGAGAACAACTGGGCGTTCGACTACCTGCCCAAGCTCGACAAGGGCTACGACATCCTGCAGGCGTTCGAGCTCATGCACCAGGGCAAGATGAACGGCTACATCTGCCAGGGCTTCAATCCGCTCGCGTCGTTCCCCAACAAAAAGAAGATCGGCGAGTCGCTCGCCAAGCTCAAGTTCCTCGTGACCATCGATCCGCTCAACACGGAGACCGCTGAGTTCTGGAAGAATTTCGGGCCGTACAACGACGTCGATGCAAGCAAGATCCAAACGGAGGTGTTCCGCCTGCCGTCCACCTGCTTCGCCGAGGAGGAAGGCTCGCTCACCAACTCCGGTCGCTGGCTGCAATGGCACTGGAAGGCGGCAGACGCGCCGGGCGAGGCGTTGGGCGACGCCGAGATCATCGCCGGCCTCTTCACGCGCATCCGCGCGATGTATGCCAAGGACGGCGGAGCGTATCCCGATCCCATCCTCAGCGTGACGTGGCCCTACAAGCAGCCGCTGGCGCCGTCCGCGGAAGAGCTCGCGATGGAGTTCAATGGACGGGCGCTGACCGAGCTCACCGATCCGAAGGACCCCACCAAGGTCATCGTCCCCGCCGGACAGCAGCTTGCAAGCTTCGCCTTCCTCCGTGACGACGGGTCCACGTCATGCGGCTGCTGGATCTACTCGGGCGCCTGGACGCAAGCTGGCAACCAGATGGCGCGCCGCGATAACAGCGATCCGTGGGGCATCGGGCAAACGCTCAACTGGGCGTGGGCGTGGCCGGTCAACCGGCGCATCCTCTACAACCGCGCGTCGGCGGATCCCGCCGGCAAGCCGTGGAACGCCAAGCGCAAGCT
Source organism: uncultured Pseudomonadota bacterium (assembly GCA_937958295.1). Classification (GTDB taxonomy): domain Bacteria; phylum Pseudomonadota; class Gammaproteobacteria; order Burkholderiales; family Casimicrobiaceae; genus VBCG01. The sequence continues at coordinate 5,326 of CALFEY010000239.1, read as the reverse complement.
CGTGTTCTGGAACGGCAAGAGCTGGGGCGGCTCCGATGTGCCCGACATGCGTCTTGATGCCGCGCCCGACCAGAACGTGGGCCCGTTCATCATGACCTCCGAAGGCGTCGCTAAGCTCTATGTGCCGAGCGGCATGGCCGACGGCCCCTTGCCCGAGCACTACGAGCCGTTCGAGTCGCCCCTGCCTGTCAATCCGGTCACGCCGAACAATCCCAAGGCGTTTTCCAATCCGGCCGCCCGCGTCTTCAAGGATGACCTCGAGGCGTTCGGCAAGCCCAAGGACTTCCCCTACGCCGCCACCACGTATCGCCTGACCGAGCACTTCCACTACTGGACCAAGCACGCGGAGCTCAATGCGATCACGCAGCCACAGCAGTTCGTGGAGATCAGCGAGGAGCTCGCCAAGGAAAAAGGGGTCAAGGCCGGCGACAAGGTGCGGGTGAAGAGCAACCGCGGGGAGGTCGTGATGGTCGCGGTGGTGACCAAGCGCATCCCGGTCCTGGACTGCGGCGGCACCAAGGTGCACACGGTGGGCATCCCCAATCACTGGGGCTTCGTGGGCGCCACCCGCCAGGGCTATCTCGCCAACACGCTCACGCCGTTCGTGGGTGACGCCAACACGCAAACGCCCGAGTACAAGGCGTTCATCGTGTCGCTCGAGAAAGCCTAAGGGAGCCACCGCATGTCATCGCTGCAATCGCTCGATATCACGCGCCGCTCGGCCACCACCACGCCGTCGCCGCAGGTGCGCAATACGGTCGACGTCGCCAAGCTTATCGACGTCAGCAAGTGCATCGGCTGCAAGGCCTGCCAAGTGGCTTGCAGCGAATGGAACGATCTGCGCGACGAGATCGGCTTCAACGTGGGCGTCTACGACAACCCCGCCGACCTCACCGCCAAGTCGTGGACGGTCATGCGCTTCACGGAGTACGTCGAGCAGGACGGGCGCCTCGAGTGGCTGATCCGCAAGGACGGCTGCATGCACTGCGCCGACCCCGGTTGCCTCAAGGCATGCCCCGCGCCGGGCGCGATCGTGCAGTACTCCAACGGCATCGTCGATTTCGTGGAGGAGCACTGCATCGGCTGCGGGTCGTGCATCACCGGCTGCCCGTTCAACATCCCGCGCATCGACAAGAAGGACAACAAGGCCTACAAGTGCACGCTGTGCTCCGACCGGGTGGCGGTGGGCCTCGAGCCCGCGTGCGTCAAGACCTGCCCCACCGGTGCGATCACCTTTGGCAGCAAAGAGGACATGCACGTGCATGCGGCCGAGCGGATCGTGGACCTCAAGGAGCGAGGCTACAAGACCGCCGGCCTCTACGATCCGCCGGGGGTGGGCGGCACGCACGTCATGTACGTGCTGAAGCACGCCGACAAGCCGGAGATCTACCACGGCCTGCCCAACGACCCTTCGATCAGCCCGCTGGTGAGCGTGTGGAAGGGCGCCCTCAAGCCGCTCGCGCTGCTCGCCATGGGCTTTACGGCGCTCTTCGGCTTCTTCCACTACGTCAAGGTCGGCCCCAACGACGCCGATGCCGACGCCGCCGACGAGACCCATCCCGACTCGTCCGCCGGACCGCGCTAGGAGAGCAAGAGCCATGGAACACGATCCCCGTTTTCCCATCCAGCGCTACACGGACAGCGAGCGCATCAATCACTGGATCGTCGCCATCTCGTTCATGCTGGCGGCGCTGTCCGGGCTCGCGCTGTTCCATCCGGCGCTGTTCTGGTTGTCCAACCTCTTTGGCGGCGGGCCGTGGACGCGCATCCTGCATCCCTTCATCGGCTGCGTGATGGCCGCAGCATTCCTGTCGATGGCATTGCGCTTCTGGCATGTGAACCGTTTGCAGGCCCGCGACAAGCAGTGGCTGCGACAGTGGCGCGACGTGGTGGGCAATCGCGAGGACAAGCTGCCCGAGGTCGGCAAGTACAACGCCGGACAGAAGCTCATCTTCTGGCTGATGGTGATCTGCATGGTGGTGCTGTTCGTCACCGGCATCCTCTTCTGGCGTCCCTGGTTCGCGGACTCCTTCCCCATCTGGGTGGTGCGTGCCGCTACCGTGCTGCATGCGGCGGCGGCGACCTTCATGATCATCGGCATCATCGTGCACATCTATGCCGCGATCTGGGTAAAGGGCTCCGTACGCGCCATGACGCGCGGTACCGTCTCCCGGCGCTGGGCAGCCAAGCACCATCGCGCGTGGCTGCGCGAGAAGACCGGGCAGTAGCGCGCGCCTGTCGCAGCGTCGCGCCCGCCAGGCACTGCCGGTTGGACCGTGGCTCACCGCGCGGTCCGAACCTCGCGCCTGTCCGTTGCAGTAACATCCCCCTTTGAGGTCACGCCTCGCCGCGAGGCGCGGCGCTCGCATCCGCCATGGCAACCCACCAGGTCCTCACTCCCGAAGAGATCGCCGCGCAGGCGGGATCGAAGATCCCATACCTGCGGCTGCCGGCTCGCCCGAGCGTGTTCGCCGATCGTGCTTCCCGCCTCGAGGCGCTCGCGCCCGGGCACCCGATGCAGGGTTACCTCGCGCTGATGGCCGAGGTGGCGCGCGCGCAGCATGAGGCGCTCGCCGCGATGCCGCCGGTGCGGCTGCCGGCGCCGGAGCTCGTGGACCAGTGCAACGAGCACGGCATGCCGCCCCTCAACCACGCCACGCACGCACGCGATCCCAACTGGTGCGACGTGACGCGCCGCCTGCTGCGCGCGCTGTCCGAGCGCACGGCCGGCGTGGCGCGCGAGGTGATCGTGCGCCTGGAGCAGAGCCGCGACGAGCTCTACGAGGCGCAGGCGAGCAAGCTCCTCGGCGGCATCACGTTCGGCCTGGATCCGGCCACGGCGCCGCTGATCGCCGCCGGACTGCAGGTCTATTTCTCGCATCTTGTGATCGCGCTGGGCGAGAGCGCCTTCCCCCGCCTCGACGTAGGCACCGTGTGCCCCTGCTGCGGCAGCAGGCCCACGGCGAGCGTCGCGCGGATCGGCTCCGTGGAGGCAGGCTATCGCTTCCTGCACTGCGCGCTGTGCAGCGCGCAGTGGCACATGGTTCGCATCAAGTGCTCGAACTGCGAGTCGACCAAGGGTATCTCCTACCAGTCCCTCGACGACGGCGCGCGCGCCGTTGAGCAGGTGGTGCGCGCCGAGTGCTGCGAGGAGTGCGGCACCTATCTCAAGATCGTCTCCATGGAACGCGATCCCGGCGCGGAGCCCACCGCGGACGACCTCGCCACCGTGGCGCTCGACCTCCTCGTGAGCGATACCGGCAAGCAAAGCGCCGGCGTGAACTTCATGCTGATCCACGGCGACCCCGGCGCCGGCGAGGCGTGACGCGATGGACGTGAGCTAGCCATCGATGACGCCCGACGAGTCCACGGTCCGTGGTTCGAAGGCAGCGTTCCGGGAGCTTCCTGCGATCGATCGCGTGCTGTCGTTGCCCACGGTGCGCGTGCTCGTGGCGGCGCACGGGCACACCTTCGTGGCTGCCGCAGTGCGCCGGCAGGTGGAGGGATGGCGCGCGGATCTTGCGGGCGGCGACGTGCCCCCACTCGACAACGCCACGATCGCCGCTGCGGTCGAGCGCGACGTGGCCACGCGCATGGCGCCGGCGCTGAAGGCCGTCATCAACCTCACCGGTACGGTGCTGCACACCAACCTCGGCCGAGCCGTCCTGGCCGAGCGGGCGATCACCGCCGTAGCGAGCGCGATGCGCGCGCCCGCCAACCTGGAGTTCGATCTTGCCACCGGCGAGCGCGGCGATCGCGACGATATCGTCAGCGCGCTCGTCTGCGAGCTCACCGGGGCGCAGGCCGCCACAATCGTCAACAACAACGCGGCGGCGGTGCTGCTCACCATCGCTGCGCTCGCCAGCCGCAAGGAAGTGCTCGTCTCCCGGGGCGAGCTCGTGGAGATCGGCGGGGCCTTCCGCATGCCCGACGTGATGAAGAGCGCTGGCGCGCGGATGATCGAGGTGGGCACCACCAACCGCACCCATGCGAAGGACTACACCGGCGCGCTGTCGCCGCGCACCGGCCTCGTGATGAAGGTGCATACCAGCAACTACGCAATCCAGGGCTTCACCGCCGCCGTGCCGGAGATCGAGCTCGCGCAGATCGCGCACGCCGCCGGCGTGCCGTTCGCGGTGGACCTCGGCAGCGGCAGCCTCGTCGATCTCGCACCCTATGGCCTGCCGCGGGAGCCGCTCCCGCAGGAATCCCTCGCCGCCGGCGCGGACGTGGTGACCTTCAGCGGCGACAAGCTATTGGGTGGACCGCAGGCCGGGATCATCGTCGGCAGCATCCATGCGATCGCGCGAATCAAGAAGCATCCGTTGAAGCGCGCGCTGCGCGTGTCCAAGCTCACGCTGGCAGCGCTCGAGGCCACGCTCGAGCTCTACCGTCATCCGGAGCATCTGCGCGAGAGCCTGCCCACGCTGCAGCTCCTCACCCGGCCGCTGGCGCAGATCGAGTCGGTGGCGGCACAGGTGGCCCCGTTGCTCGCCGCGGTCCTGGGGGCGCACTTCGCCGTCGAGCGGATTGCCGTGCAGAGCCAGATCGGCAGCGGTTCGTTGCCGGTGGACGTGCTGCCGAGCGCGGGCATCGCGCTGCGCCCGCTGGGCAGGGGCAGCGGCCGCGCGCTCGCCGCCCTCGCAACGCGACTGCGGGCCCTACCGCTGCCGGTGATCGGGCGCGTGCGCGACGGCGCGCTCGTACTGGACCTGCGCACGCTCATTGACGTCGATGCCTTCGGCGCACAACTACCGCTGCTCGCGGCGCCCGGTGCGACGCGCATGGGCGAAGGTGCCGCGCCATGATCGTCGGCACTGCCGGGCACATCGACCACGGGAAGACCGCGCTCGTGCGCGCCCTTACGGGCGTCGATGCCGACCGGCTGCCCGAGGAGAAGGCGCGCGGAATTTCTATCGAGCTCGGCTATGCCTTCACGCCGCTGCCCTCCGGGGACGTGCTCGGATTCGTCGACGTGCCTGGCCACGAGCGTTTCGTGCACGCGATGCTCGCCGGGGCCACCGGCGTCGATTTCGTGCTGCTCGTGGTCGCCGCCGACGACGGCATCATGCCGCAGACGTGCGAGCATCTCGCCATCGTCGATCTCCTCGGCGTGCGCGTCGGCGCGGTGGCGCTGACCAAGACCGATCGCGTGGACCCCGCGCGAGTGTCGGCAGTCGCACAGGACGTCCATGCCCTGCTCGCCCCCACGGCACTGGCCGGAGCGCCGGTGTTTCCCGTGTCCGCGCGGACCGGCGAAGGCATCGCAACGCTGCACGCCCACCTCGAAGCGGCGGCAGCCGCGCGGACCGGCCGCGATGCCTCC
>CALFEY010000238.1 GCA_937958295.1 uncultured Pseudomonadota bacterium | reverse complement strand
AGTTGGCGCTCGCGCCCGAAGGGCCCGGGCATCCTTGACCTGCGCGCGCAACTTGCCCGCGCCGATGCGCACAATCTCTATCGCTACCTGCCGCTCGCGCTCAGCGCCGAGGTGCGCGACTGGTTGCGCAGCTCGATCAAGGAGGGGCGCGCGAGCGACGTGCGCATGGCGCTGTCGGGCAATCTCGCGGATTTTCCCTTCGCCGACCCCAAGCGGGGGCAGTTCCTCGTCACCTTCAAGGTCGCGGGCGCCACGCTCGACTATGCGCAGGGCTGGCCGGCCATCACGGGAATCGACGCCGACGTCAAGTTCGAAGGCGCGGGCATGTCCATCGACGCCCGCAGCGGCGAGATGCGCGGGGCCAGCATTGGCCCGGTCGCGGTCACGATTCCCGATCTCGGCGCCGAGCATCCGCTCCTCACCGTGGCCGGCAAGGCGCAGGGGCCTTCGGCCGCCTTCCTCGCCTTCGTCGACGCGAGCCCGGTCGCGGAGCGGATCGATCATTTCACCACGGGCGTGAAGGCCACGGGCGAGGGCCGTCTCGACCTCCGGTTCACGTTGCCTCTCGGCGCGCCCAAGGGCGTGAAGGTCACCGGGGACTACGAGTTCCTCGGCAACGAGATCGTGATCCCGGGCGTGCCGCCGCTCGGCGACGTGGCGGGGCATCTCGTCTTCGGGGAGCACGGGATGCAGTCGCGCAGCCTGTCCGCCTCGCTCTATGGCGGCGAGGCGCGCATCGACGTGCGCAACGCCGACGGTGGCCTGCGGATCGCGGCCAACGGCCACGCGGAGATCGCCGCGCTGCGCAAGGACTTCGACCATCCGCTGTTCGAGCGCGTCGCGGGCAGCGCGCCGTGGACGTTCAATGCCGCGTCGCGCGCCGGCGCGCTCTCGTGGACGGTGACCTCCGACCTCGTGGGCGTCACGGTGGCCATGCCGGCGCCGATCGGCAAGGCTGCTGCGGACAGCGCCGCGCTGCGTATCGAGCGGCGGGACGTGGCGGGCAAGGGCGTGGAGGACACCCTGCTCGTCGACTACCGGTCGAACATGCGCCTGGTGGCGCAGCGCCGGCTGCAGGGGCACGGGGCCGAGGTCGACCGCGCATTGCTGGTGCTGGGGCCGGGCGCCGCCCGCGAGGCCACGGCCGACCGTCCCGGGCTGTGGGTGCGCGGCGTGGTGCGCGAGTTCGACCTCGACGAGTGGCTGGCGCTGTACGGCCGTGAGAGCGTTCGTCCGGCTGGTGGCGCGGCGAGCGGGGCGACGATGGCCTCGGGCTTTGCCTTCAACGGCCTCGACGTGACGGTGCAACAGCTCGACGTGTTCGGCCGCGCGCTTCACGACGTTGCCCTCGACGCCACGCGCGTGGGCGACGAGTGGCGCATCCGTACCAAGGGGCGCGAGATGGAAGGCACCGCCACGTGGAGCGCGGCCACGCCCGGTCAGCCCAACGGCAAGGTGATCGCGCGCCTCACGCGTTTCGTGCCGCCCGGACCCGACGAGCTCCACCCCCCGCACACCGAGATCGCGCCCAACGAGAAGGCGCGCAACACATGGCCGGCGCTCGACATCGTCGCCGATGCATTCATCCTGCGCGGTCACGACGTGGGTCGCCTCGAGCTCCTTGCCCAGCCGTCGGGGCCTGACTGGCGCATCAACACGCTCGCGCTGACCAATTCGACCGGCCATATCGACGCGACCGGTTGGTGGCGGGTGGCGCGCGAACGTCCCACCACGGAGCTCGCGCTGTCGATCGAGGCGGCCGACGCGGGTGCCTTCCTGGAGCGCTTCGGGTATCCCGTGGCGGTACGCAACGCGCCCACCAAGATCGCCGGCGAGCTGCAGTGGGCCGGTGCGCCGAACGACTTCGACTATCCCACGCTCACTGGCGCGCTGTCGTTGCGCACCGGTCCCGGCCAATTCACCAAGATCGATCCTGGCATCGGCAAGCTCCTGGGGGTGCTGTCGCTGCAGGAGTTGCCCCGTCGCATCACGCTCGACTTCCGCGACGTGTTCAGCGAGGGCTTCGCCTTCGACGAAGTGCGCGGCGACTTCGGCATTCGCGAGGGAGTGATGACCACGGACAACCTCAACCTCACCGGCCCCGCGGCGCAGGTGACCTTGCGCGGGGACATCGATCTGTCGCGGGAAACGCAGAAGCTCACGGTGCGCGTGAAGCCTGCGGTATCCACCATGTTCTCCGCGGGCGCCGCGGTGCTGTTCCTCGCCAACCCCGTGGTCGGGGCCGCGGTGGGCGCGGGCACGCTCCTCGCCCAGAAGCTCCTCAACAATCCGATCGACCAGATCTTCAGCTACGAGTACCTCGTGACCGGCTCGTGGTCCGATCCGCACGTGGAACGCGCGTCGCGCACCGCGATCGGCGCACCCGAGTCGGTGGGCACACCGACCAATCCCGCCGCGGCGACCGGCACGGTGCTGCCGGGGCCTGGAGCACAGGCGCCGCCGCCGGCGACGCCGCGGCCACCCCCTGAAGCCTCCGCGCGCTAAGGACCGACCCGGCGCACGGCTAGCTACCCTTCAGCAACACGAGGATGGCGCCGCCGCCGCCAGCATGACGCGGTGCCTCGGTGTAGGCGAGCACGTCGTCCCAGTGCGCGAGCCAGCGGCGGACCTTGCCCTTCAGTACCGGCTCCTTGTTTGGCGAGGTCAAGCCCTTGCCGTGGATCACGCGCACGCATCGGTAGCGCCGTTGGCGCGCGGCCATGATGAAGTCGGACAGAGCGTCGTGGGCCTCGTCGACGATCATGCCGTGCAGGTCGAGCTCGCCCTGCACCGACCAGTGTCCGCGGCGGAGCTTGCTCGCGATGTCGGTGCCGAGGCCGGTGCGTACGAACGTCTGCTCGTGCTCGTACTCCTGCCCGGTGTCCCAGGCCTGAGGCGCGGGCTGGTCGCCGTACTTCGACGCCATGAGGACGTCCCGCTCATCGGCGAGCGTGTGCTGCGGAATCGGCGCCGGACGCGCCCGTTCGATGCGCGCGCGATTGGACGGTGCGAGCTTCTGGACGTCGGCGAAGGCTTGCGCGAGGTCGATGTCGCCGTCGGCGTG
>CALFEY010000237.1 GCA_937958295.1 uncultured Pseudomonadota bacterium | reverse complement strand
GCACGCAGACGTGGATCGATGTCTTCGGCACGATCTTCTTCCTCTTCCCGATGGTCGCGCTGATCCTGTACGAGGCGTGGCCGTGGTTCGTGCGCACGTATCAGAGCGGTGAAGTCTCCCCCAGCGCCGGCGGCCTCATCCTGTGGCCCGCCAAGATCCTCGTGCCGTTCGGCTTCGCTCTGCTCGGCCTGCAGGGCATTTCCGAGCTCTTCAAACGGATCGCCTTCCTGACGGGGGCCGGGCCCGATCCCACGGAAAAGATCGTGAAGAAGACACCCGAGGAAGAGCTCGCCGAGGAAATCCTGCGGCAGCGGGGAGAACAGGTATGAGCGCCTTCATTGCCGCCAACATGGCGCCGCTGATGTTCATGGCGCTGATCGTGTTCCTGCTCCTGGGCTATCCCGTCGCCTTCGCCCTCGCCGCCAACGGCATCGTATTCGGGCTCATCGGCATCGAGCTCGGACTTCTGTCGCCCTCGCTGTTCGGCGCGTTGCCGGAACGCATCTGGGGGGTGATGTCCAACGACACCCTGCTGGCGATCCCGTTCTTCACCTTCATGGGGCTGATACTGGAGCGAAGCGGCATGGCCGAGGACCTGCTCGAAACCATCGGGCAGCTCTTCGGACCGGTGCGCGGCGGCCTGGCCTACGCGGTGATCTTCGTAGGCGCCCTGCTCGCGGCCACCACCGGCGTGGTGGCCGCCTCGGTCATCGCCATGGGCCTGATCTCGCTGCCCATCATGCTGCGCTACGGCTACGACCGGCGCTTCGCGTCGGGCACCATCGCGGCCTCCGGCACGCTGGCGCAGATCATCCCGCCGTCGCTGGTGCTCATCATCATGGCCGACCAGCTCGGCCGCTCGGTGGGCGACATGTACGCCGGCGCCTTCATCCCGGGCCTCGTGCTGGCCGCGCTTTACGCCGGTTACACGCTTCTCATCTCGCTCGTGAAGCCCAAGTGGGTGCCGGCACTGCCGCCCGAAGCACGCACGCTGCGCGAGCCCGACGGCACCGCGGGCAACCGCTCGCTGCTCGTCCTGTTCCTCATCTCGGTGGCCGCGGGCGTGACGTTCTGGTACCTGTACTACAACCGCCTGCATCCGGAGACGTCCACCGACACGCGACTCGTCGTCTGCGTGAGCGTGGGCACCGCGCTGGCATTTGCCGCCGCGGTGGTGAACAAGGTCTTCAAGCTCGGCCTCCTGTCGCGCCTCGCGCAGCAGGTCACGTTCGTGCTCATTCCGCCGCTGGCGCTCATCTTCCTGGTGCTGGGGACGATCTTCCTCGGCGTGGCCACGCCGACCGAAGGCGGTGCCATGGGCGCGCTCGGCGCCCTCGTGATGGCCGTCGGCCGCCGCCGCCTCAGCATGAAGCTCATGAAGCAGGCGATGGATACCACCGCCAAGCTCACCACGTTCGTGGTGTTCATCCTGATCGGCGCGCGCATCTTCAGCCTGAGCTTCTACGGCGTGGACGGCCACAAGTGGGTCGAGCACCTGCTCACGAGCCTGCCGGGCGGCCAGCTCGGCTTCCTGATCGTCGTGAACATCCTGGTGTTCGTGCTGGCGTTCTTCCTCGACTTCTTCGAGCTCTCGTTCATCATCATCCCGCTGCTCGGCCCAGTCGCGGACAAGCTCGGCATCGACCTCATCTGGTTCGGGGTGCTGCTGGCGGTGAACATGCAGACGTCTTTCATGCATCCGCCGTTCGGCTTCGCGCTCTTCTACCTGCGCAGCGTGGCGCCCGCGAAGGAGTATCTCGACAAGGTCACCGGCCGGCGCATGGCGCCCATCACCACGGGCCAGATCTACTGGGGCGCGGTGCCCTACGTGATCATCCAGCTCATCATGGTGTCGCTCGTGATCGCCTTCCCGCAGATGGTGATGGTGTACAAGGACGACGCGTCGACGGTGGATCCGAGCAAGATCGAGATCGTGATCCCGCCGCCCGACAGCGGGCTACCGGCAGGCGACCCCTACGGCACGAGCGATCCGGCCGCGCCGCCAGGCGGCACCTCCGACCCGCCCGCCAAGAGCGGCGACCCGCTGCAGGACATGCTGAACCAGGCGCCGGCGAACGAGGAGGCCGAGGGCAAGGCGCTCGAGGACGCGCTCAAGAAGTAGCGCCCGGGTGGACGGCACCAACGAAAAGCCCCGCAGTCGCGGGGCTTTTCGCTTGTTGCGGCGTGCCTTGCGGCATCAGGACTTCTTGGGCGCTCCGCTGCCGGCGGCGCTGCTGCCCGACAGCACTTGCGCCATGAAGTTGTCGAACGTGGCCTCGGTCACGCGGAACCAGAGCACCTCTTCCTTCTGGAACGCGGACATGTTGTCCCAGAGCTTCTTGAAGTTCGCGTTCTTGGCGGAGGTCTCGGCGTACAGCTCCATCGCGGCGGCGTAGCACGCGTCCATGATCGCCTTGGAGAAGGGACGCAGCTGCGTGCCGCCCGCCACGAGCTTGCGCAGCGCGGGCGGGTTCTGCGCGTCGTACTTCGCCATCATCCACGTATTGCCGTCGGCACAGCCGGCGCGCAGGGCCGCCTTGTACTCGGCCGGGAGCTCGTTGTACTTCGCGGTGTTCACGAAGTAGTGCAGCGCCGGGCCGCCTTCCCACCAGCCGGGGTAGTAATAGAACTTGGCCACCTTGTTGAAGCCGAGCTTCTCGTCGTCGTAGGGGCCGACCCATTCCGCGGCATCGATGGTGCCCTTTTCCAGCGCGGGATAGATGTCGCCGCCGGCAATCTGCTGCGGCACCACGCCGAGCTTGGCGAGCACCTGGCCCGCAAAGCCGCCGACGCGGAACTTGAGGCCCTTGAGGTCGGCGACGGTGCGGATCTCCTTGCGGAACCAGCCGCCCATCTGCGCGCCCGTGTTGCCGCACAGGATGCTCGTGATGCCGTAGGTCTTGAGGAAGTCGTTGTAGAGCTGCTCCCCGCCGCCGAAGTACCACCACGCATCGAACTGTCGCTGGTTAAGACCGAAGGGGATCGCCGTGCCGAACGCGAACGTGGGGTCCTTGCCCACGAAGTAGTAAGGCGCGGTGTGGCCGCACTCGACGGTGCCGTTCTGTACGGCATCGGCCACCTGCAGGCCGGGCACGATCTCGCCCGCCGCGAACACCTGGATCTGGAACTTGCCCCCGGTGACGTCGCTCACCACCTTGGCCGCCTGCTCCGCCGCGCCGTAGATGGTATCGAGGGACTTCGGAAAGCTCGAGGCGCAACGCCACTTGATCGTGGGCGACGCCTGGGCGAATGCGGGAGCCGTGCCGGCCGCGAGAATGCCCGCCATGCCGCCGTGTGCTATGAACGAACGACGCTTCATTTTCCCTCCTCCTATGGATGGGTAACCGCGTTTTGTGGATGGGACGTTTGTACTGGCCCGCCGCGATTCTAGGCCCATGTGAGGCGCCGTGTCATGGCCTCTCGGCGCCGCGCCGGAATGTCGCCCGGACGACATAAAGGCCGGGGGCATCACGCCCACCGGCCTTTCCGTGCCCCGCGCCCCGCACGACGGGGCGAGCGTGCGGCGTGCCTTACTTCTTGGCGGCCGCCGGGCGGGACGACACCGCCTGCATGAAGCTGTCGAACTGCGCCTCGGCCACGCGGAACCACAGGAGCTGCTCGTCGCGGTACTTGCGCCAGGGCTCGTACACCTTCTTGAACGCCGGGTTCTTCGCCGCGTCCTCGTCGTATTGCTCGTGTGCCGCCTTGTAGCAGGCGTCCATCACTTCGCGCGAGAACGGACGC
>CALFEY010000236.1 GCA_937958295.1 uncultured Pseudomonadota bacterium | reverse complement strand
TTGGCGGCGAGCCCGTCCGCGCCTTGCGACGACGTAAAGCGGATCCGCACCGTGAGCAGCGCGCCGCCATGGCCGCGTCCGCGCGTCATCACGAGGTGGCACGGCGCGCGCAGGAAGTCGATGAAATGCGGATGCACCCGCATCGTCCAGGCCGAGCGAGCGTTGGCCGTTGCATAGTAGCCTTCGGAGGCGAACACCTCGAAGGACGCCGCCTCGTAGAGCGTGAAGTAGCGCAGCCGCTCGCCGGCGGCCTTGGCGTAGCGACGTCCGGCGAGGATGCCGGGCGTGGCAACGCGCTCGGGCAGGTGCTCCTCCGTATGCCAGCGCTCGAACTCGTCGTCGTGGCCGTCGGCGATGCCGTGCCATATCGGAAGGAATGCCATGCCGCGCATGGTCATGGCGCGTGCCCCGCTCCTCGCACCGCGCTCACTCCGGCTTGATGTTGGACTTGACGATCACGGCGGCCCACTTCTTCTCCTCCTCGGCCAGCAGTTGGGCAAACTGCTGCCGCGTTCCACCGAGCGCGGTCACGCCCATTTCGGAGAACTTCTGCTGGACCTCGGGCAGGAGCAGGATCGCATTGATCTCCTTGTTCAGGAGGTCGAGCGTGGCGGCGGGCGTACCCGCGGGGGCGATGAGGCCGTTCCAGTTCGTCGCGACGAGCTCCGGCCAGCCGAGCTCCGCGAGCGTGGGCACGTCGGGCAGCAGGGGCGTGCGGCCACGGCTGCTCACGGCGAGGGCCTTGAGCTTCCCGCCCTTGATGAGGCCGATCACGTTGGGCAGCGCGCCCCAGGTGAGGTCGACCTGTCCGCCGGCCACGTCGGTGGCGGCGGGCGCGCCGCCCTTGTAGGGGATGTTCGCGATCTCGAGTCCCACCGTGCTCTTCATCATCTCCGTCAGCAGATGCTGGATCGACCCGTTGTTGGGAATGGCCGCGTTGAGCTTGCCAGGAGATTTCTTGGCGAGCGCGAAGAGCTCGGGGGCGGACTTGGCGGGCGAGTTGGGATTCACCACGAGCACGAACGGCGTCTCGTACGTGAGGATGAGCGGCACCAGGTCCTTCTTGGGATCGTAGGGAATGTTGGGGAAGAGGCGTTTGCCGATCACCACCGGGCCTGACGTGGCCACGCCGAGCGTGTAGCCATCAGGCGGGGCCTTGGCCACGGCGTCGACGCCGATCGTGCCTTCGGCGCCCGTCTTGTTCTCAACCACGACCGGCTGCCCGAGGGTCCGTTGCAGGTGCTGCCCAATGACGCGCGGCACGACGTCGCCAGCACCGCCGGCTGGGAACGGCACGATGATCCGGATGGGCTTCGACGGAAACGACTGCGCGCCCGCCGCCACTGCACTACCGAACAACAACGCACCCGCCAACAGCCTCCATCCCTTCATGCCGGTCTCCTCGATCGTCCGATGAACTGCCTGTTTTCAGCGCGCGGCCAGGAGCGCGTCGAGATACTGCTTGCCTTCGGCGATGCACGCATACGCGTCGCCGCTGCCCTTGTACTCGATGACGATCCAGCCGGCAAAACCGGCCTCGCGCATCATGTGGAGCGCCCGCCGGTAATCCACGTCGCCCTGTCCGAGGGGACGCTCGACGAAGGCCGCCCGCGCGATCTCCGCGAAGTGCACCCGCTGCATGTTGCTCACGTGCCAGAGGTTCGTGCGTGGTGCGAGCGCGCGCAGGGCGTCCTGCCAGCTCTCGGGGGGGATGTCGTAGGCACGGTAGCCGTTCGTGAGGTCGGGATTGGCGCCGATGTTGGGCAGGCCGACCTCATCTAAGATCCGCAACAGGGACGCGCTGGTGTCCGGCAGGCCACGATCGTGCATCTCGATCGACACCGAGATGCCGAGCTCGCCGGCGCGATGCGCGATCGCGCGCAAGCGCTTCGCGGTGATCGCGTAGTCCGCATCGATGGCCAGCCGACTGCCTCCCGGCGAATCGGCTGCCCCCATGCGCGGCACCACGCCGGGCACCCGGGGATTGCCGAGAGCGATATTCACCAGGCGACAGTCCAGACGCGCGGCAATGTCGAGCGCGTGGACGATCGCCGCGGCGTTGCGCTCGCCGAGGTCGGGATGGCACAGCGTCTTGCCCATGCAACTCACCGTGCCCACCGCGAGCCCGCGCTCGGCAAGCAGGCGCCGCGTGGCGGCCACGGCGGCCGCATCCAGGTTCGCGAAGCCCCAGCTGTCGGAGATGTCCACGCCGTCGAAACCGTGGGCGGCAATCCAGTCGTAGGCGCTCGCCTGCTCGGCGGATGTGGGCAGCGCAGCGGCAAAGTGACTGCGCACGGCGTGCAGGTGGAAGGCGACCTTCATGGCGAGGGACAGGAAATCACACGGTGTTCGGGGTCCGGCATGGTGAGGGGGATGACCCATGACGTCCAATGTCGAATTTTCATGATTCGATAGCCACGGGATATCATTTGTCCCATGGAGCTCCGCGACCTTCGCTACTTCGTCACGGCCGCCGAGATGGGCCACTTCCTTCGCGCGGCGGAACGGCTGCACATCACGCAGCCGGCGCTGACCAAATGCGTGCGCAGGCTGGAAGCCGCCAGCGGGGCTCGGCTGTTCGAGCCCGTGGGACGCCGCGTGCGACTGACCGAGACCGGCCTCGTGCTCCTGCAGCACGCGCGATCGCTGCTGCAGTCCGTGGCCGAGACCGCTCGCCACGTCCACGACTTCGCCTCGGGTGCCGCCGGCCTGGTCCGGATCGGCGCGTCGGCCACGGCCGTCGAGCTCCTGCTGCCTGGCTTCGCCAAGACGATCGTCGAGGCCATGCCCGATGCGATGCTCGATATCTCCGTGGGCATGAACGACACGCTGTGCGCGGAGCTCAAGGCCGGCCGGCTCGATCTCGTCCTTTGCCCGGTGGTGGCCGCGGACCCCGATCTTGCCGTGCGGCCGTTCGCCAAGGATCCGGTCGTGGTGGTGGCGAGCGGCGATCATCCGCTCTTCGCGCAACGCTCGATCTCGCTCGCGGACCTGTCGCGACACCGCTGGGTGCTGCCCTCGGCATCGGCCGCGAGCAACATCTGGCTCGACCAGGTCTTTACC
This sequence comes from uncultured Pseudomonadota bacterium, assembly GCA_937958295.1. Classification (GTDB taxonomy): domain Bacteria; phylum Pseudomonadota; class Gammaproteobacteria; order Burkholderiales; family Casimicrobiaceae; genus VBCG01. The sequence goes on along the minus strand of CALFEY010000236.1, from coordinate 12,431 downwards.
GCGCGCGGGCTCCCCGCGCCCGTCGCGCAGATCCGGTCGGCCTCGATCTCGCTCACGCCTCGCCTGGTGGCCGGGACGCGCCTGCTGAGCTTCATCGCGAGACGCAACCTCGCCATCCCCAACGTGGGCGCTTCGCTGCGCGAGATCCCGTTGCGGGCGACCACGATGTCGCGCAACTTCGCGGTGCTCTGGCGCCGCGATGGTTACCTCTCCCCGGCCAGCCGGCGCGTGCAGGAGATCATCCTGCGCGACGGTCCACGGGTGCTGGACGGCGCGCGACCGGCGCGCTAAAACTTGCGCATCGTGGTGGCGCGCCGCTCGAGCCACCACGCATATTGCGCCGGCCACTGCGCCCACCCGGCATCGCCTTCGAGCGCCAGCGCGGCCTGCGCGGCCCAGTGCGGATCGACCAGCGCCTCCCGCCCGACCGCCACGAGATCGGCGGCGCCGCTTCGCAGCACCTCCTCGGCCTGCTCGGGCCGGGTGATGAAGCCGACGGCCTGCGTGGCGATGGCCGCCTCGGCGCGCACTCGCGCCGCGTTCGGCACGAGGTAGCCGGGCCGCACGTCGAAGCGCGACGCGAGGAAGCCCCCCGCGGAGCAATCGACCACGTCGACCCCGGCGTGCTTCAGCTCGCGTGCGAAGGCGACGGCATCGTCGAGCGTGCCACCGCCTTCGATGCCATCCAGCGTGGACGTGCGAAAGAAGAGCGGCTTGTGCGCAGGCCACGCGGCGCGCACGGCACGGGCCACCTCGAGCGGAAAGCGCATGCGCCCGGCAAGGTCGCCGCCGTAATCGTCGGTGCGCGTATTGGACACGGGCGAGAGGAACGAATGAAGGAGATACCCGTGGGCACCGTGGATCTCCACCACGTCGATGCCGGCGGCGTCGGCCCGGCGCGCGGCCGCGGCAAAGGCACCCACGATGCGCGTGATGCCGGCGGTATCGAGCGCGCTGGGCGCAAGCCAGCCCTCGTGATGCGGCCGCTGCACCGGTCCCACGATGGGCCATGGCAGGTCTCCGCGGTCGAAGTCGGCCGCCGCGAGCGGGCCATTGCCGTGCCACGGACGCTGCATGCTTGCCTTGCGCCCGGCGTGGGCAAGCTGGATGCCGAGCGCCGCGCCATGCTCGCGCGCGTAGTGCGCGATACGTGCCAGAGGCGCCACCTGCGCGTCGGACCACAGCCCGATGTCGCCATGCGTGATGCGCCCTTCCGCGCTGACGGCGGCCGCCTCCGTGAAGACGAGACCGAAGCCCCCCGTGGCGAACTGGCCAAGATGAACGAAGTGCCAGTCCCCCGCCAGCCCGTCGTGGGCGGAGTACTGGCACATCGGCGAGAGCACGGTGCGATTGCGCAGCGTGAGGCCGCGCAGGGTCAGCGGGGTGAACAGCAGCGAGCGGGGCTGGGAGGACACGACGAATCCGGAAGCGAAGCGATCCGGCCATCTTCGCACAGGCGGGCGTCCCGCCTGCCGGAGCCCCTGTTAACCTGCGAAGGGAGTCTCGGCCACGCCCTTGACGCCCACGTCGAGCGCAAGCAGCGCCCCTGCCAGCGGCTCAAGGCCTCAAGCCGGCGCATGTCCTCCGCGGTGCGCCCAGCCCGTCATGCGCCGCTCGAGCAACGCGAAGAATTCGTACATCGCCATCGCCATCACGCCGATCACCGCGAGGCCCGCGAACACGAGCGGCATCTTCATCGACGAGCCCGCGGACATCATGAGGTAGCCGATGCCTTCGTTCGACGCCACGGTCTCCGAGACCACCGTGCCGATGAACGCGAGCGTGATCGAGACCTTGAGCGAGGCGAAGAAGAACGGCAGCGAGCGCGGCAACCCCACCTTCCACAGGATGTCCGACTTGGTGGCACCGAGCGAGCGCAGCACGTCCTCGAGCTCGGGCTCCAGCGTGGCGAGCCCGGTGGCCACGTTCACCACGATGGGGAAGAAGCTGATGAGGAACGCGGTGAGCACCGCGGGCACGGAGCCGATGCCGAACCACACCACGAGGATCGGCACGAACGCGACCTTGGGGATCGCATTGAAGGCCACGAGCAGCGGATACAGCCCGCGGTAGACGAAGCGCGACGTCCCGACCGCGATGCCCAGCGAAAGACCCACCGCAACGCCGATGGTGAAGCCGATCATCGTCGTCCAGAACGTCTGCCAGGCGTGGCCGGCGATGGGCCCGGCGTACTCGACCAGGGCCTGCGCGATCGTGTAGGGGCTCGGGAAGATGAAGTCCGAGACCTTGAAGATCGAGCAGATGGCCTGCCACACCGCGAGGAGCGCCAGCAGGATGATCCAGGGCGCCCACGCCTCGAGCCTGCGCAGCGTGGCGCGGTTCATGCGGCGGCCTTGGCGGCGGCGAGGTCGACCGGCTTGCGCACGCGGCCGATCTTCTCCCGCAGGTCGAACACGATCTGCGAGAACGCGTCGCTGTAAGTGACCTCCAGGTCGCGCGGCCGCGGCAGGTCCACTTCGCGGCGGGCGAGGATGCGCCCGGGACGCGCACTCATCACGTACACGGTATCGGCGAGGAACACCGCCTCGCGCAGGTCGTGCGTGACGAGAATCACCGTAAAGCGCTGCTCCGACCACAGGTCGCGCAGGAGGCACCACAGCTCCTCACGCGTGAAGGCATCGAGGGCGCCGAAGGGCTCGTCGAGAAGCAGCATCTTGGGCTGGTGCACGAGCGCGCGGCAGATGGACGCGCGCTGCTGCATCCCGCCCGAGAGCTCCCAGGGAAACTTGTCGCCGTAGCCGTCGAGGCCTACCGTACGCAGGAGAGCCCGCGCGCGGTCGGCAAATTTCGCGCGGTCGCGCTTGAATGTGGAGCGATAGGGCTCCACGATCTCGAGGGGCAGCAGCACGTTGTCGAGCGTGGTGCGCCACGGCAGCAGCGTGGGCGCCTGGAAGGCCATGCCCACGAACTTGAGCGGGCCCGTCACCGGCTGCCCGGCCACGGTGACCGAGCCACGCGTGGGTGGCTTGAGCCCCGTAGTGAGCTTCATGAACGTGGACTTGCCACAGCCCGACGGGCCCACGATCGCCACGAACTCGCCGGGCCGTATCGTGAGCGAGATGTCCTCCACCGCGAAGCCTGACTGCTCGTCGTAGGCGAGCGCCACGTCGCGGAAATCGACGAAGGGCGTGGCCGCGGCCTCCGGGGTCATCGCGGCGCCCGCCGCGGTCACTTGCCGAAGACCATGCGATCCGCCTTGGGCGGCAAGTAGGTCGAGTTGAAGATCGCGTCGGGCTTGACCGGGTTCTTCACCTCGAAGGCGCTCGATACCTGCGTGACCATGCCGTCGAGGCGCTTCTGGGTGACACCGCCCAGGCCATCGCGCTTGGCTTCCGGCGTGGCGATCACGCTCTCGATGGCGAGCTTCATCCGCCGCTTCTCGAGCGTCTCGTCCACCAGCGCGTCGCGCTCCTTCACGTACTTGATCGAGGCATCCGGATCGGCGAGCACGTCCTTCATGCCCTTGGTAAAGGCGCGCAGGAAGGCCTTCACGGCCTCGGGCTTCTCCTTGAGAAATTGCTCGGAGACGATGATCGCGTTGCCGTACAGGTCCACGCCGTACTTGGGATACATCATCACGTCAACGTCCTCGTCCTTCACGCCGCGGGCGTTGAGGTTGAGCAAGCTCGTGAAGTAGAAGCCGGTGATCGCGTCGACGTCGCCCTTCAGCAGCATCGTCTCGCGCAACGGCGGGTCCATCGCGGTCCAGGCGATCTTGCTGGCGTCGAGCTTATTGGCCTTCACGAAGAGCGGGAAGGCGCGGCGGCCGGCGTCGAACACCGGCGCTCCCATCTTCTTGCCCTGGAGGTCGGCGGGTGCCTTGATGCCCGTCTTCTTCATCGAGAGCACGGCCGCCGGCGTGTAGTCGTAGACCATCATCACCGCCACCGGCTTGTTCGGTGCGGTGGGGTTGTTGCCCACGAACTCGATGAGCGCCGCGAGGTCGGCGAAGCCCATCTGGTAGGTGCCCGAGGCCACCCGATTCACGGCATTGCCGGAGCCGTTGCCGGCGTCGACGGTCACATCGAGCTTCTCGGCCGCGAAGTAGCCCTTGGCCTTGGGCAGCAGGAACATCGCCGACGGCCCCTCGAAGCGCCAGTCGAGCTGGAAGGCGATCTTGGTGTCCTGCGCCGAGGCTCCCAGGGCAAGGCCGGCGAGCGCGAGCACGGTAAAGCCCCGAAGCGAGGCCCGGATGAAAGTCATGGTGTCTCCCAGAGTTGCACCGCAATGGCGCTCGGGGACGGTGCCTTTTGCACCATCCGGGCGCAATCATGCCTCCAATGAGGCGTCTGGGAGAAGTGTAGCGAAATGCTTGCCAGTGTCGGTCCGATGAGCCCGCCGCTGGCCTGGCGGTCGCGGCAGCCCGGCCCGGAGCGACTAGAAATCGATACGCCGGTACACGCCGTCGTGGTCGGGCACGCTCTTGGTGAGCGCGGCGGCAGCGATCTCAAGGAACTGCACCACCTTGCCAGACGTGGGCTCCCACTGCTCGGCGAAGGAGAGGGTGACGCGCAGCAGCGCCAGGTCCGGATCCTCCGCACCGCCGGGAAACCAGGCGCCGGCGAGGGCCGTCCACAGCTCGCGCTGCTTCTCCACGTCGCGCATGATCACGGCGTGGCCGCGCAGGGCGGCATACGCCCCGTCGCCCGTGTCGGCATAGGTGAGGAGCACGGCCGGGTGGGCGGCGACCTCACTCGCGAGATGGCCACTGACCGACGTGAACATCCACACGATCCCGGCCGGCTCGACCTGTTGCGTGGTCATGGGTCGCACGTGCGCGGAGCCGGAGGCATCGTGCGTGATCAGCATGCAGGTGGGCGTCTTCTTGAGGCGGTCGAAGAGCTCCTCGCGCCGCGTGTCCTGAGAAGTGTCCTCCTGTGCTGCGGGGACTTCGATCGCCAAGTCATTCATGCCGCATTCTCCTGTTGAGGGTAGGGCATTGTCGCCGGCGGCGATCGCGACCACCGCCGGACGCGGCCGCATCCGCATGTCCGCCAACCGCCGACGTGCCTACCCGGACGGCGGGCGCGTGCGGCCCGCGGCGACGCCGACGAGGCTAGGCTAGAGCAAAGCCGCTTGGCGCTGCATGGTGGCATCCACGCACGTGAGGGCCGTCATGTTGACGATGCGACGCACGGTGGCGGAAGGCGTGAGGATGTGCACCGGCTTGGCCACGCCGAGCAGGATCGGGCCGATGGTCACGCCATGCCCGGCCGCCACCTTGAGCAGGTTGAAGGCAATGTTGGCCGCGTCCACCGTGGGCATGATGAGGAGGTTCGCCTCGCCCTTCAGCCGCGAGTTAGGGAGCGCGGACATGCGCACCTCCTCGTCGAGGGCCGCGTCGCCGTGCATCTCGCCCTCGACCTCGAGCTCCGGATCCATGGCGTTGATGAGCGCGAGCGTGGCCTGCATCTTCTTGGCCTGCGGCAGCACCGACGAGCCAAAGCTCGAGTGCGACAGCAGCGCCACCTTGGGCGTGATGCCGAAGCGCCTGATCTCCTCCGCCGCGAGGAGCGTGATCTCCGCCAGCTGCTCGGCCGTGGGATCGGGATTGACGTAGGTATCGGCGATGAAGATCACGCGCGTGGGCAGCATCAGCGCGTTCATTGCGGCGTAGGTCTTGGCGCCGCGCCGCAAGCCCAGCACCTGGTCAATGTAGTGCAGGTGCAATGCGTGCGTGCCGAAGGTGCCGCACAGCATGCCGTCGGCTTCGCCGAGATGGATGGCCATGGCCCCGATGAGGGTGAGCCGCCGCCGCATCTCGATCTTGGCGTATTCCTGCGACACGCCCTTGCGCTGCGTGAGCCGGTAGTACTCGCTCCAGAAGTCGCGGTAGCGGTCGTCCTGCTCCGGATTGATGATCTCGAAATGCCTCGCGGGCTTCATGCGCAGGCCGTAACGGTCCAAGCGCCGCTCGATGACCGCCGGGCGCCCCACGAGGATGGGCTTGGCGAGCCCCTCGTCGACCACCACCTGCACGGCGCGCAGCACGCGCTCGTCTTCGCCTTCGGCGTACACGATGCGCTGCGGCGACTTCTTCGCGGCGGCGAAGATGGGCTTCATGAGGAGCCCCGAGTGATACACGAACTGCGTGAGCCGCTGCCGGTATGCGTCGAAGTCCTCGATCGGGCGCGTGGCCACGCCCGAGTCCATGGCGGCCTTGGCCACCGCGGGCGCGATCATCACGATCAGCCGCGGATCGAACGGCTTGGGAATGAGGTAGTCCGGCCCGAACGACAGGTTCTCGATGTTGTAGGCGTGCGCCACGATGTCCGACTGCTCGGCCATGGCGAGGTCGGCAATCGCGCGCACGCAGGCGAGCTTCATCTCCTCGTTGATCGTGGTGGCGCCCACGTCGAGCGCGCCCCGGAAGATGAACGGGAAACACAGGACGTTGTTGACCTGGTTGGGGAAGTCGGAGCGACCGGTGGCGATCACCGCGTCGGGACGCGCCGCCTTGGCGAGGTCCGGCATGATCTCCGGCTCGGGGTTGGCCAGCGCCATGATGAGCGGCGACGGCGCCATCGTGGCAAGCCACTCCGCCTTCAGCACGCGCGCGGCGGACAGTCCGAGGAAGATGTCGGCCCCCGGCAGCACCTCGGCCAGCGTGCGCGCCGCGGTGTCCTGCGCGTAGACGATCTTGTGATCGTCCATGAGCGTGGTGCGGCCGGCGTAGACAACGCCCTCGATGTCCGCCACGAAGATGTTCTCGCGCTTCATGCCCATCGCGCGCAGGAGGTCGAGGCAGGCCAGTGCCGCGGCGCCCGCGCCCGAGCACACGAGCTTGACCTTGTCGATGTCCTTGCCCACCACGCGCAGGCCGTTCAGGATCGCCGCGCCCACGATGATGGCGGTGCCGTGCTGGTCGTCGTGGAAGACGGGAATCTTCATCCGCTCGCGGCAGCGCCGCTCGATCTCGAAGCACTCGGGCGCCTTGATGTCCTCGAGGTTGATGCCGCCGAAGGTGGGCTCGAGCGCGCAGATCATGTCGACGAGCTTGTCGGTATCGCGCTCGTTGAGCTCGATGTCGAAGCAGTCGAGGCCCGAGAATTTCTTGAAGAGCACCGCCTTGCCCTCCATCACCGGCTTGGCCGCGAGGGGTCCGATGGCGCCGAGCCCGAGCACCGCGGTGCCATTGGTGATCACGGCCACGAGGTTGGCGCGCGCCGTGAGCTTGGAGGCCTCCTGCGGATCGCGCACGATCTCGTCGCAGGCGGCGGCCACGCCGGGCGTATAGGCCAGTGCGAGGTCGCGCTGATTGACGAGATGCTTGGTGGGGAGGAGCGCGATCTTGCCCGGCGGATACTGCCGGTGGTACTCGAGCGACGCCTCGCGGATCTCTTTGTCGGCCATGGTCGTGGGACTCCGTACGCGCCGCGGCAGCAATGCGCACGGGCACCCGATGGGGTTGCGGTGAGGGGGCGCCATCATAATCCATCGTGTCGCGCGGCGCCTGCGGCACTGCGGCATGCACCGGTATAATCCACGCACGCGCGACGCCGATTCGCATGGGCACCGCGCGCTTCCCTCCTCGTCGTTGCCGCCCGCATAGAACCCCGCCGACCGCCATGGGTCCGTCTCCGCTCTTCTGGATCCTCGCCGTCGTGGTGCTCGCCGCCACGCTCGCGCTCCTGGTGGTCCCGCTCCTGCGGCGTACCGCGTCCGGGCGCGACCCCGCCGACGAGGTCGCCACCACCGCCGTATTCCGCGACCACAAGCGGCAGCTCGATGCCGATCTTGCAAGCGGCTCGATCTCCTCCGCGGAGCACGCCGCTTCCCTCGCTGAGATCACGCAGCGTTTCGGCGCGGAGCTCGCCGCCGCGCCCGCCTCCCAGGCCCCCCCCACGCCGGGCCGCGGCGGCTTCGTGGCTGCGCTCGTTCTCGTGGCGTGCGTGCCGGTCACCGCGGGCGTGTTGTACTTCGTCCTCGGCAATCCGGCCGCGCTCACCCCGCAGCCCGCCCGAGAGGCACCCGTCACCAATGCGCAGGTCGACGCGATGGTCGAGGATCTCGCCGCGCGCCTGAAAGCCAATCCCGAGGACGGCGAAGGATGGGCCATGCTGGGCCGCTCGTATCGCGTCCTCGGACGCTACGAAGCCTCGGCGCTGGCTTACGGCGAAGCCGCCAAGCGGCTGCCGCAACAGGCGGGCCTGCTCGTGGACTGGGCGGAGGCAGTCGCACAGGCGCAAGGGCGCAGCCTCTTAGGCCCCCCCACCGAGCTCCTCGATCGCGCGCTGAAGCTCGAGCCGGACAATCCCAAGGCCCTCGCGCTCGCGGGCGCAGCCGCCATGGAGCGGGGCGATCGGCCGCAAGCGATCGCCTTGTGGACTCGCCTGCGCAATGTGCTGCCCGCGGACAGCGCGCAGATCGCCCAGATCGACGCGGCGCTCGCGCGCGCCAACGCGGCACCGGCCCCCACCGGTGCGGCACCGGCCTCGAGCACCGGCGCGGGACCGGCCACGGCACCGCCCGCCGCAACCGGTGCGGGCATGCCGCCTGCGCAGGCGAATGCCCCTGCCGCGGCCGCCACCGGCGTCAGCGGTCGCGTAGAGCTCGATCCCAAGCTCGCGGGGAACGTCGGACCGGGCGAGACGGTCTTCATCCTGGCGCGTGATCCCGACGGTCCACGGATGCCCCTCGCCGTGCTCAAGGTCGAGGCACGCGAGTTGCCGCGGGCGTTCGAGCTCACCGATGCCATGGCCATGGCCCCCGGCGCCACGGTGTCCAAGGCCGCGCGGGTGGTCGTGGAAGCGCGCGTAAGCAAGTCCGGCGATGCCCGGGCGGCGAGCGGCGATCTCGTGGGAACGAGCGCGCCGGTCGCGCCGGGTACGCGCGGCATCACCGTGCGCATCGATCGAACGGTGCCGTAAAAGTATCAAAAATCAGGTACTTATGTTAGAATCTATGGGTTGCGCGGGTGCCACTGCCCGCCGCCTTGGCGGTCGCCCCTGGGCCGGCCCTCGTCATGCTCGAAGCGCAAGACCTCGCCGCCCGACGCGGCGCCCACCTCCTCTTCCAGGGGCTGTCGTTTCGCGTGCCCCCCGGGCAGGTGCTCGTGATCGCCGGGCGCAACGGCAGCGGCAAGACCACGCTGCTGCGCATCCTCGCCGGGCTCACCCAGCCCGCGGAGGGCCGCGTCACGTGGCTGGGCCAGGACCTTGCGTCCCCCGCCCCCGCCACGCGCGCCGACACGCTCTTCGCGGGTCACGCGCCCGCGCTGAAGGACGAGCTCACGGTCATCGAGAATCTCCTTGCGCTGGCGGAACTCGCCGGCACGCCGCTGTCGGCGCAGGCCGCGCAGCGCGCGCTCGACGCCTGCGGCCTGAAGGCGCAGCGTCATCTGCCGGCGCGCACCCTGTCGCAGGGCCAACGCCGGCGCATCGCGCTTGCCCGAATGGCGCTCGGGGGACCGCGCCTGTGGCTCCTCGATGAGCCCGCCACCGCCCTCGACGCCGATGGACTGCGCCTGCTCGCCGCGCTCACGGGCGATCACCTCGCCGCCGGCGGCACCGTTGCTGCCGCCACGCACCAGCCGCTCGACCTGCCCGCCGACCGCGTGCAAACGCTGGCCATGGCATGAGCGCGACCAGCCATCCGGCCTCGGCCTCGCGGCGCGAGGATGCCGACCTGCCCGCGCCGGCCGATTTCGGCGTGTTCGCGGCGGTGCGCTGGGCCGTGGCCCGCGACCTGCGCATCGCGCTGCGCTCCCGCGCGGAGCTCGCCGTGCAGCTCCTGTTCTTCGTGATCGTGGTGAGCCTGTTTCCGCTGTCCACCTCGCCGGAGCGGCAATTGCTGCAAACGCTCGGTCCCGGCGTGCTGTGGGTGGCCGCATTGCTCGCCGCCCTGCTATCGCTGCCCCGCCTGTTCGCGGGCGACCTTGCCGACGGCACGCTGGAGCAGATCGCGCTGTCGCCGTATCCGCTGCCGGCGCTCGTCTTCGGCAAGGTGCTCGCACACTGGCTCGCCACAGGCTTGCCGCTCGCGGTGCTGGCGCCCCTGCTGGGGCTGCAATATGCGCTGCCGGCGGACACGCTCGTCGTGCTCGTGGGATCACTCCTGCTGGGCACGCCCATCCTGTCGCTCGTGGGCGCGATCGGCGCGGCGCTCACGCTCAACACCCGGGGCGGCGGGGGACTTCTCGCGCTGCTCGTGCTGCCGCTGTACGCGCCCGTGCTGATCTTCGGGGCGGGCTCGGCCGACGCGCTGCGCGCCGGCCTGTCCGCGGCGCCGAACCTGTCGCTGCTCGGCGCCGGCCTCCTGGTGGCGCTCGTGGGCGCACCATTCGCTGCCGCAGCCGCCGTGCGCATCGCGCTCGACTGACGACGACCGAAGCCACGGCCCCATGAACCTCTACCGCTTTGCGTCCCCCGCCGCGTTTTACCCCGTGGCCGGCTTCTGGATGCCATGGTTCGCGATCGCCGCCGCGGTGTGCACGGTCGTGGGCCTGTACATCGGCTTCGTGGTCGCGCCCACCGATTTCCAGCAGGGGCAGGCCTACCGGATCATCTTCATTCACGTGCCTTCGGCGTGGATGTCGATGTTCATCTGGCTCGTGATGGCGTTCTGGAGCCTGCTCGCACTGTCGATGAACACACGCCTGTCGGCCATGATGGCGCAGGCGCTCGCGCCCTCCGGCGCCTGGATGACCTTCATCGCGTTGTGGACGGGCGCGTTCTGGGGCCGCCCCACGTGGGGCACGTACTGGGCCTGGGACGCGCGCATGACCTCCGAGCTCATCCTGCTCTTCCTCTACTTCGGCGTGATCGCACTGCGCAATGCGATCGACGATCCGCGCCGCGCCGATCGCGCCTGCTCCGTGCTGATCCTCGTGGGGGCCGTGAACATCCCCATCATCTATTTCTCGGTGCAATGGTGGAACACGCTGCATCAGGGCGCTTCCGTGAGCCTCACCGCCGCACCCACGATGGCCGCGACGATGCTCGCAGGCATGCTGGTGATGTCGCTCGCCGCGTGGTTCTACACGATCGCCGTCGCACTCGTCCGCGTGCGGGCTATCATCCTCGAGCGCGAGCAGGGGGCGGCGTGGATCGACGCGCCCGACCTCGCCAGGAGAACGTGATGCAGTTCCTCGACATGGGCAATTACGGTTTCTACGTATGGACGGCCTACGGCGTGACGGCCCTCGCCATCGCCGTCGAGGTCCTCTCGTTGCGGGCGCGCCTGCGCGCGGCCGCCCGTGCGGCCTCGGGCGTGGAGGACACCCGATGAAGCCCCGGCACCGCCGCCTCGCCTGGATCGGCGCCGGCGTGGCCGTGCTCGGCGTGGCGGTCGTGCTCGTCCTCAACGCCTTCCAGTCGAACCTCGTGTTCTTCTTCACCCCCACGCAAGTGGCCGCCAAGGAAGCGCCGCAGGGCCGGCCGTTCCGCATCGGCGGAATGGTGGAGGCCGGCAGCCTCGTGCGCGTGCCCAATACCGTCGACGTGCAGTTCGTGGTCACCGACACCGTGCAACGCGTGCCCGTGATCTACAGCGGCCTCCTCCCCGACCTCTTCAAGGAAGGCAAGGGCGTGGTGGCGCAAGGGTCGCTGCGTCCCGACGGCACCTTCCACGCCACCGAGGTGCTCGCCAAGCACGACGAGAACTACATGCCCCCCGAAGCCGCGGCCGCGATGGAAGCCGCGCGCCAGCACAAGTCGATGTCCACGCCCACGTTGAAGGATGCCAAGTGATTCCCGAGCTCGGTCACTTCGTCCTCATCGTGGCGCTGCTGGTGGCCATCGCTCAGGGCATCGTGCCCCTCGTGGGCGCGCAGCGTCGCGATGCCGCGCTGATGGCCATCGCCCGGCCCGCGGCGTATGTCCAGTTCGCGCTCGTCACCATGGCGTTCGCATGCCTCGCGTGGGCATTCGCCACGAGCGATTTCTCCGTCGAGCTCGTGGCGCAGCACTCGAACACGAAGCTGCCGTTGCACTACCGCCTCGCGGCTACCTGGGGCTCGCACGAAGGCTCGCTCCTCCTGTGGATGCTGATGCTGACCGGCTGGGCCTGCGCGGTGGCGGTGCGCTCGCGCAGCCTGCCGGCGCCATTCGTCGCGCGGGTGCTGGCGGTGATGGGGCTCGTCGGCGTGGGCTTTCTGCTCTTCATGCTGTTCACGTCCAATCCGTTCCTGCGCCTCGTGCCGGCCGCGCCCGAGGGACGCGACCTCAATCCGCTCCTGCAGGACCCTGGCATGGTGATTCACCCGCCGATGCTCTACATGGGCTACGTCGGCTTCTCGGTGGCCTTCGCCTTTTCCGTGGCGGCCCTGCTCGCGGGCAAGCTCGACGCCACCTGGGCGCGCTGGTCGCGGCCGTGGACGATCGCCGCATGGGCCTTCCTCACCATCGGCATCGCGCTCGGCAGCTGGTGGGCGTATTACGAGCTCGGCTGGGGCGGCTGGTGGTTCTGGG
>CALFEY010000235.1 GCA_937958295.1 uncultured Pseudomonadota bacterium | reverse complement strand
CCGGAGTTGCGGCCGGAGTTGCGGCCGGAGTTGCGGCCGGAGTTGCGGCCGGAGTCGCGGCCGCAAAGGCCGGGGTCGGGGGTGGGATAGAATCCGCGGCATGGTTCCGCATCTCACCACCGCACTGACCGGGCCGTTGCAGGAGATCGAGCGGCGCATCCTGGAGCGCATGCCGGAGATCGAGCGCTGGCTGCGCACCCAGTGGCAGGAGCACCAAGTGCCGTTTTACGCGTCGGTCGACCTGCGCAATGCGGGCTTCAAGCTCGCGCCGGTGGATACCAATCTCTTCCCGGGCGGGTTCAACAACCTCAACCCATCGTTCCTGCCGCTGTGCGTACAGGCAATCCAGGCCGCTGTGGAGCGGGTGTGCCCCGACGCGCGCGGGGTGCTGCTCGTCCCGGAAAACCACACGCGCAACACGTACTACCTGCGCAACGTGGCCACGCTGGAAGGGATCCTGCGCCAGGCGGGGATGCGGGTGCGCATCGGCTCGCTCAATCCGGAAATCACGCAGGTCACCAAGCTCGACCTCGGCGACGGCACGTCGCTCACCGTCGAGCCCATCCAGCGCAACGGGCGCCGAGTCGGGTTGTACGACTTCGATCCGTGCATGGTGCTGCTCAACAACGACCTGTCGGCGGGGGCGCCCGCGGTGCTCGCCAACATCGACCAGCCCGTGGTGCCGCCGCTCACAGCCGGCTGGTACAACCGCAAGAAATCGCATCATTTCACTGCCTACTCGGCGGTCGCGGAGCAGTTTGCTGCGCTGGTGGGCATCGACCCCTGGCTGATCGACCCCTACTTCGGGGCCTGCGGCAAGATCAATTTCCAGGAGCGGTCGGGCGAGGATTGCCTCGCCGGCAACGTCGACGACCTCCTCACGCGCATCAAGGCCAAGTACGACGAGTACGGCATCGACGAGAAGCCCTTCGTGATCGTGAAGGCCGATGCCGGCACCTACGGCATGGGCATCATGACCGTGCGCGACGTGGACGACGTGCGCGACCTGAACCGCAAGCAGCGCAACAAGATGGCGGTGGTGAAGGAAGGCCTCGAAGTGAACTCGGTCATCATCCAGGAAGGCGTGCCGACGTTCGAGTCGATCAACGACGCCATCGCCGAGCCCGTGGTCTACATGATCGACCGCTTCGTGGTCGGTGGCTTCTATCGCGTGCACACGGCGCGCGGCAAGGACGAGAACCTCAACGCCCCCGGGGCGCAATTCGTGCCGCTCGCCTTTGAGTCGCCCTGCATCCCCAACCTGCACGAGCCCGCGGGCTGCGCGCCCAACCGCTTCTACGCCTACGGCGTGGTCGCGCGGCTCGCCCAGCTCGCCGCCGCGCTCGAGGTGGAGGAGCTCGAGAACGCGCCCACGCCGGAGTCGGTGGCGGCCTAAGGAACACGCCCCACCGGCGCGTTCACGGTGGTTGCGCGCGAGCCCCGCCTACTTGCGGCGCTTCGCGCGCGGATGCGCGGCGTCGTAGACCTTGGCGAGCGCCTGGAAGTCCAGGTGCGTGTACACCTGGGTACTCGCGATCGACGCGTGCCCGAGCATCTCCTGTACCGCCCGGAGGTCCCCCGACGATTGCAGCACATGCGAGGCGAACGAGTGCCTCAGCATGTGCGGGTGCACGTGGCGATCAAGCCCCTGGCGCACGGCCCAGCTCGCCAGCCGGCGCTCGATGGTGCGCGGCGCGATGCGACTCCCGCTCGCGCCCACGAAGAGCGCGGTCTCGCCCGCCCGAGCGTGCGCGGCGCGCGCCGGCAGCCACCGCGCGATCGCCTCGCGCGCTTCCTTGCCTACCGGCACCACGCGCTCCTTCGAGCCCTTGCCCATCACCCGCACCTCGCCCTGCACAAGGTCGACGCGGTCCACGTCGAGCCCCGCGAGCTCGGACAGGCGCAGGCCGGAGGAATAGGCGAGCTCGAAGAGCGCCCGGTCGCGCGGCGCCCACGGATCGTCGGGATCCTCGATGGCCACGAGGCGTACCGCTTCGTCGGGCGTGAGGGCCGAAGGCAGGCGCTTGGGTGACTTGGGTGCCTTCAGTCCCACGCACGGGTTCTCGCTCATGCCCCGATCGCGCTCCAGCGCGAACTCGTAGAACGAGCGCCACGCGGAGAGCATGCGCGCGAGGCTGCGGCCACCGAGGCCCCCCGCGTGCAGCGTGCCGAGGTGGCGCCCGAGATCGCGGCGGGTGAGCGCGGTGAGCACGGTGTCGCCGGCCAGGCGCGCCAGGCGGGTGACGTCGCGCAGGTACGCGACGCGGGTGAGGGGGGCGCGGGAGGCGAGCGCCAGGTCGAACGCGTGGAGCGCCGCGGCGTTGGCCGGCGAAGGCTCCGCGGGCGGGACGGCGTCAGGTCGCCGGGAGGAAGCGCGCGGTGGCGACACTCGCGAGCTCGGCCAGGCGCGTCTGGTACAGCGTGCCCATGCCGGGATGAAAGCGCGCGGGATCGGGGCTGCCCAAGGCGAGCACGCCGAAGGTCTGCGCGGTGCGCAGCGGCAGGAAGGCGAACGACGTGAGGATGTCGCCGTCCTCGAACCACTCGCGCGACTCGAAGGCCGCCACCGGGCCGCAGTAGGGCTGCCCCAGCTGGTCGGCGTACTGGCGGATCTCCGTCGAGGTGGCGGCAAGCTCGGGGAGGTAGGACTGCTCAGGGACCTTGCCCCACAGCCGCGCGGCCACCTGCGGCACGCCGAAATCCTCCTTGAGGCTGTGGTAGAGCACGGCGAGGGTCGTTTCGAGGTCAGGCGCAGCGAAGAGGGCGAGGGTGGAGCGGTGCACCTTCTCGCTGATCTGGTCGTTCTCGGTGCCGTAGCTCACGAGCTCGCGGAACTTGGCCTCGAGCTCCTGGTTCTTCTCGCGCAGCGTGACGATCTGCCGCTCGGCGATGGGAATCGCGTGCCCGCCATGCGGATGCGGCACGAAGATCTCCGCCACCATGTCGGCGTAGTCCGCGAAGAACCCCGGGTTCTCCTTCAGGTATTCGGCGACCGCCGCTGCATCCATGTCCACGTTCCGCTTGTCGTTGTAAGGCCGCGATGAACTCCTCAGCGCGGCCAGCTCCCCTCGTACACCGTCACGGCCGGGCCCGTCATGAGCACCGGCGTGCCTTCGCCCTGCCACTCGATGCGCAGGTCCCCTCCCCGCGTGGTCACGCGGACCGCCGAATCGAGCAGGCCGCGCCGGATGCCCGCCACCGCCGCCGCGCAGGCGCCGGTGCCGCAGGCGAGCGTCTCGCCGGCGCCGCGCTCCCACACGCGCAGGCGAATGGTAGCGCGATCGACGACCTGCATGTATCCCGCGTTCACGCGCTTGGGAAAGCGCGGGTGATGCTCGATGCGCGGCCCCTGCGTGACCACGGGCGCGACCTCCACGTCGTCCACAAGCTGCACCGCATGCGGATTACCCATCGACAGCACGCTCACCTGCACCGGCGTGCCGTCGACCTCGAGCGGCTCCACGATGGCCCCCGTGCCGTTGGCAAAGGGCACGTCGCGGGCATCGAAGCGGGGCACGCCCATGTCGACGGTCACGAGGCCGTCGTCGGTGAGCTTGGGCACGATCACACCGCTCTTCGTCTCCACGCGGATCTCGCGCTTGCCGGTAAGGCCGTGGTCGCGCACGAACACCACGAAGCAGCGCGCGCCGTTGCCGCATTGCTCCACTTCGCCGCCGTCGGCATTGAAGATGCGATAGCGGAAGTCGGCGTCGCCCTGCGCGGGCTCCACTACAAGCACCTGGTCGCACCCCACCCCGAAGCGGCGATCGGCCAGCGCACGGATGGTCTGCGAGTCGAGCGGCACCTGCTGGCGCACGGCGTCGATGACGACGAAGTCATTGCCGAGCCCCTGCATCTTGGTAAATGAAAAGGTCATCTGGAGGCGTGCGGAGGAGGAGGTCGGAAGAGGACCGATCGTGGAGTTACCGCTGCCGCGGATTCCACGCGATCTCGCCGCTGCGCGAAAACGGGTAGACGCTGCCGCCGTCGATGGCGGCGGTGCCGTCCACCGAATAGCGGATGCCCGCGAACGCATCGCCCTCGATCTGCGCCCGGGACGCCACCTGCGCCGCGGCGAGCAGCGACGACGAGAGGTCGCCGCGGGCGAGAAGGCGCGCGCTCGTCTCGCCCCGGGCAGGAAGCCGCACGGGCTGCGCGAGACGGGCGGTGCCGATCACGACATCCTCGATACGCAGGTTCGCGTCGATTGCCTCCACCGCGATCGCGCGGTCGTTGGGATTACGCACGGTCACGAACACGCTGAACCGCGCATCGGTGGGCGAGAGCCTGTCCACCTCCACCCGGGCCACGGACAGGCGCGGCGCCTCCAGGCGCATGCTCGCACAACCGGTGAGCGCGAGCAGCACGACCGTCAGCCACGCGCCATGCACCCCGCGAAACGCCCGCCGGTTGGCGTAGGATTGCCGCTTCGTCATCTGTCGCGTCGCGCCCTCATGAAGGCTCCCATTGTCGCATTCGCGCTCGCGCTGGCGGCGTCCGCGCCGGCCGCAGCGCAGGCGCTGCCCGAGAACACGCCCGTGCGGGTGATCCCGAGCGGCGTGGGCGACGGCTCGTGGGTCACTGGCAAGCTCACGCTCAACAAGGGGTCCGGATGCACGATGGTCGTCCTCGACCGGAAGCTCCCGGGCGGGTACACCATGGTCGCGCTCAACTCGGTGAAGAAGCTCGAGCGCCAGGACAAGGCAGCGTGGGTGGACGTGCCCGTGAAGCCGCTGCTGGCGAAGGAAACGACGGCCTGCCGCGCCGCCGACAACGACTGAAGGTCGACGGTTTCAAGACAAGGAGATCGCCATGCCCCGCTCCACTCGCATCGCTGCGTTCGTGTCCGCCCTGCCCCTGCTGCTCGCCGGAGTTGCGTCCGCCGCGCCCGTGGAATTCGCCTGCTCGGGCGCGAAGGTGGAGGCCGCGCGCAAGATCGCGGCGGCCAACGACCTCAACCTCGGGCGAGACCCTAAGGCGTGTTTCGGCGAGTTCCAGCTCACGCCGAGCCCTCGCAAGCAGATCGTGGTCGCCGCGCCCGGCGCGGGCTGCAGCGGCAAGCTCATCAACGTCTACGACAAGTCGCGCGCCGGCCCCTGGTATGCGCTGTTCAAGAAGCCGGTGTGCGGCACCACCATCGCGGTCGGGCCGAAGAGCCCCTACGGCGACAACATGATCACCATCGACAAGACGAGCTACATGGAGAAGGGCGACGACTGGGTGCCGGTCAAGCGATGAGTCCTTGCCGCGTCACACGTTGAAGCGGAAGTGCATCACGTCGCCATCGCGGACGATGTATTCCTTGCCTTCGAGGCGCATCTTCCCGGCTTCCTTGGCCCCCTGCTCGCCCTTGCAGCGGATGAACTCGTCGTAGGCCGTCACTTCGGCGCGGATGAAGCCCTTCTCGAAGTCGGTGTGGATCACGCCGGCGGCCTGCGGCGCGGTGTCGCCCGTGTGAATCGTCCACGCGCGCACTTCCTTAGGCCCCACCGTGAAGTACGTCGACAAGCCGAGCAGCGCATACGCGGCATGGATCACGCGATCGAGGCCGGGCTCCGTCAGTCCCATGTCCGCGAGGAACACCTCCTTGTCCTCGCCGTCGAGGTCGGCGATGTCCGCCTCCATCGACGCGCATACCGCCACCACCGGCGCACCCTCACGCTTGGCATGCGCCGCCACCAGGTCGAGCAGCGGATTGTCGTGAAAGCCGTGATCCGAGACGTTCGCGACGTACATCGTGGGCTTCATGGTGAGCAGGAAGAACGGCTTCAGCACCTCGCGATCGTCGTCGGTGAGGTCCGCGGTGCGCGCGGGACGCGCCTCGTTCAGCACCACGAGCACCTTCTCGAGCGCCGCGACGATCTTCGCGGCCTCCTTGTCGCCGCCCGAGCGCGCGACCTTCGCGTACTTCGATAGCTGCTTCTCAACGGCGGCCATATCGGCAAGGGCGAGCTCGGTGTTGATCGTCTCGATGTCGGAGACCGGATTCACTTTGCCCGACACGTGCACGACGTTGTCGTCGGCAAAGCAGCGAACAACGTGCGCGATGGCGTCGGTCTCGCGGATGTTGGCCAGG
>CALFEY010000234.1 GCA_937958295.1 uncultured Pseudomonadota bacterium | reverse complement strand
CCGATGTAGTCGAGCTTCTGCGCGGAGAGCAGAGCCTCCGACAGCGTGATAACGTCTACCGGCTTGCCCTCGCTGCCGAGCGCGGCGATATGCCGGTAGATGAGACGGTGCGCCTCGCTGTAGAAATCGTCTTCCGAAACGATGTCGCCAATGCGATCCGCGGCCTCGTTGTCGAGCAGCAGGCCGCCCAGGATCGACTGCTCCGCTTCGAGCGAGTGCGGCGGGAGCTTGATCGCATCGAACTGGGGATCGTCGGGCATGGCGGGGCATCGCGGGCGGGACCCTCGATTCTACGCCGGAAAGCAAAAGGGGCCCGCGCGGGCCCCTCCTGCATTGCATCCCGTTACGCGCGCTACAGCGGCGAGCACATGATCACGCCCACGTCACCATAGCCTTCCGGGATCCAGCCCTTGCCGATCATCTGTGCACGCACCGCGAGGTCGGTGGTGTAGCGGTGGTTCGGCGCCGCACCCTGGCCGTCGTTGTACAGCCGGTACACGGGCACCGTCCCCACGGCGCAAGCGCCGTTGAGCTGCGGAATGGGCATCGCGAACACGAGGCCTTCAAACGTCCAGTCCTTGTTTTGCTTGACGATGTCGCATTCCGTAGTGAACGGCGTGTAGAAGTGCGAGCTCTTCGGATCGAACGACGTGCTGAAGAAGCGGCACACGTTCGACGCGTTGGGCGTGTCGACCGGGTACGCCTTGAACTTGAGGCCCGTGCGCGCCCAGCCCTGAAACACCCCGGCATCGAGCTTGCTGATCTCGTCCGGGATGCCGGTGATGAAGTAGTGATCGAACGCGGCATGGTAGTACTCGATCAGCTCGATCGTGGTGGCCGTGTCGGTCCCCGTGCCGCTCACCGCGATCACCTGCGGGCTGCCCACGCCGTCGCTCGTGACCGTGAAGGTGGACGCCCGCGCCCCCACCGCCGCGGGCAGGAACGTGAAGGCAACGGAGCAGCTCGCACCTGGGGTGACCGCCGCGCAGGTGTTCTGCACGATGGCGAACTCCGCGGAGTTGCTGCTGGTGATGCTCGACACGTTGACCGTCGTGCCGCCGATGTTGGTGATCGTGATGCTGGCGGGCGGCGACGTGAGGCCCACCATGAACGCACCGGCATCGATCGCGGCCACCATCGAGAGCTGTCCCGGCGAGCTCGGCGTGACGCCGATGCCGGTGGCCGTGAACGACTGCGGGCTGCCGAGCCCGTCGCTCGTGACGGTCACCACGGCGCTGCGGTCGCCCGCGGCGGCCGGCGTGAACGTGACCGCGATGCTGCACGTGCCGGCCGGGGCCACCGTGGTACAGCCGGGCGCCGAGACCGCGAACTCCGCGGGCGCACTGCTCGTGATGCTCGAGATGGTCACCGCGGTGCCGCCGCTGTTGGTGACCGTGACGGTCTGCGGCCCGGAGGTGGTGCCGATGAGGTGCGGGCCGAGCGCGAGCGTGGACGGGAACGTGAGCTGTCCCTGGACTGGCGCGGACGCGCCGGTGCCGCTGGCGGCCACGATCTGCGGACTGCCCGTGCCATTGCTCGTGACCGTGATGCTCGCGGTACGCGCTCCCGTGGCAGACGGCGTGAAGGTGACCGCGAAGCTGCACGTGCCCCCCGCCGCGACGGTCGTGCACGTGTTGGCGGACACCGCGAACTCGCCCGGCGCGCTGCTCGCGATGCTCGACACTGTCACCGCCGCACCGCTGGCATTGGTGAGGGTGACCGTGGACGGCGAGCTCGACGCGCCCACGTTCTGCGTGCCAAACGCGACCTGCGCGGGCACGGTGAGCGTCCCGCTGACCGGTCCCGAAGTGCCGTTGCCTAGCATCGTGAAGGTATTCGGGCTGCCCGCCGCCGAGCTCGTGAACGTCACGATCGAGCTCTTGAGGCCGGTGGACGTGGGCGAGAACGTGACGTTGATCGCGCACGTGCCCGCCGGGGCGATCGTGGTGCAGCTGGTGGTGGCGGCGAAGTCGGCCGTGCTGCTGGTAACGCCGCTCACGGTCACGGGCGTTGCGCCGTTGTTCGTCACGTTGATGGCCAGCGGCGCGCTGGTTGCACCCACTGCCGTGCCCGGGAAGTTGAGCGAGCTGGGCGAGAAGGCGAGCTGGGCCGTGGCCGAGCCCACGAGGGACACGGTGGCATTGCCGGAATTGCTCGCGACCGTGATCGTGCCGCTGCGCAGGCCGCTCGAGTTGGGGCTGAACGCCACCGAGACCGTGCAGGTCGCGCCGTTGGCGAGCGAGTTGCCGCAGTTGTTGGTGATGTCGAAATCGGCCGAATTGTTGCTGCTCACGGAGACTCCCGAGAGCGAACCCCCGCTGGTGTTGGTGACCGTGACGTTGGTGGCCGCCGTGACGGAGCCCACGGAGGTCGAAGGGAAGTTGACGCTTGCCGGAGAAACGCTGAGCGGAGGCGGCGTGCCGGGGATGACCGAGGTCGTGAAGCCCGTACCCGTGCCATTACCGGCGGCCGTGCAAGTCCACGACAGGCGAACCCCATCCGTGTTGTAGTCCAGGCCTTCGAACGAGTACTCGAGCGTGTAAGGAAAACTCTGCGCAGGATAACTCGGCGCAGTTCCGCCTTGTCCAAGCAGCGAGAGCGCCACCGAACCTGTGGTGGACCCCGGAGAGAACTCCGTAGCGGTGCCAAACGGAACTCCGTTCACGACGCGCGTGAGCCTGACCTGCGACGATGCGGAGGCGAGATTCCATTGGAACGTCGCGCCGCCGCTGAACGTGAACGTAGTGGCTTGGCAATTGATGGTCGGCACACCGTTGATGGTGAGGCTGTACGGGGCCGCCTGCGCGCCCGAGCACACCGCGACGAAGCCCGCGGCGAGAAAGGTTCGCCAGCAGCGGCGGAGCAGATTACTCACGATTTGATGACCTCGAAGAATGGCGGGCAGGATGCGTGTGAGCCGAGTCGACGCGATGGAGATGCATATCGCGATCGTCTAAGGCACGAGCGCGCGGCATGACGTTCCGCGATTGTAAGGGCTTCCGGCCGAACGTTGCGATTGCGCGGATGCGCGGCACGGATCTTCGTCCTGCCAAAGACGAAGGGCCGCGCGAGGCGGCCCTTCTGTCGTGAAGCAACGACGCTGTGCAGTGTCGCCTGCCGGCGCCGCTCGGGTACTACCCCTGCGCCGACTCGCCGACCACGGTGATCGTGACGTTCGCCACGACATCGGTGTGCGGCGCCACGACGAGCGGGAAGTCGCCGACGTGCTTGAGCGGTCCTTCGGGCATCCGTACCATGGCCTTCTCGACCTCGAAGCCTTGGGCCTTGAGCGCCTCGACGACGTCGACGTTGGTGACCGAGCCGAAGAGGCGGCCGTCCACACCGGCCTTTTGCGAGATCTTGAAGTTCTGCCCTTCGAGCTTCTCGGCGAGGGACTGCGCGGCGGCGAGCTTGGCACCGGCGGCGGCTTCGAGCTCCGCGCGCTGCGCTTCGATGACCTTGAGGTTCTCCGGCGTGGCGCGCTTGGCCTTCCCTTGCGGGATGAGGAAGTTGCGCGCGTAGCCGTTCTTCACCTTCACGACGTCGCCCAGGTTGCCGACGTTGGTGATCTTTTCGAGGAGAATGATCTGCATGATCGCGTCTGCCTAGTGACGATCGGTGAACGGCAGGAGCGCGAGGAACTGCGCGCGCTTGATCGCCGTGGACAGCTGGCGCTGCCAGCGGGCCTTGGTGCCCGTCACGCGCGCCGGCATGATCTTGCCGTTCTCCTGCACGAAGTCCTTCAGGACGTCGATGTCCTTGTAGTCGATCTCCGTGGCCTTCTCGGCGGTGAACCGGCAGAACTTGCGGCGCTTGAAGAGCGCATTGCGGCGGTCGCGCTTCTTGAGGTCTTTCTTGCCTTTCCCTTTACCTCTTCCCATCGGGCGGGGCATGGTGCTTCCTTTCGTCGATATGCTTCAGTTGGCGATGTTCGTGATGTGCAGCGCGACGCTGATCCCGGTGCGGTAGCGGCGCGCGAGGAATCCCTCGCAGCGGAGCTCGCTACCGGCGGGCAGCCGGGCCAACGCCTGGGCCACGCTTCCGAATGCCACCGCGTGCAGCTCGCAGTCGACCTGGCGCTGTCCCCCTGCCTCTTCCTGCACCGACGCGTGCGTCAGCGTGCAGTCGAGGGCCGGTATCCCGGCCGGGGTGTAGCGGAGGTCGTCGCGGGCGGTAAGCGTGGCGTCGAGCGTGAGCCGGTTGGCCCCGGGCATCCGCGCTTCGAGTACCTAGGCCGCCGGAGCGGCCGGCGCTGCCGCCGCCTCGGCCGGACGCGCCGCTTCCCCTTCGCGAGCGGACTCGCGGCTGGTGAGCGAGCGAGCCTTTTCTTCCTTCATCATCGGCGACGGGGCGACCTTGGCCTCGTTGGTGGCGACGATGAGGTGCCGCAGCACCGCGTCATTGAACTTGAACGCGTGCTCGAGCTCGGACAGCGACTGCTGGTCGCACTCGATGTTCATGAGCACGTAGTGCGCCTTGTGCACCTTCTGGATCGGGTAGGCGAGCTGCCGGCGGCCCCAGTCCTCGAGGCGATGGATGTGCCCCTTGTGATTGGTGACCATGGCGCGGTAGCGATCGATCATCCCCGGGACCTGCTCGCTCTGGTCCGGATGGACGATGAAGACGATTTCGTAATGACGCATATGCAGACTTCTCCTTTCGGGCGTGTGGATGACGGCCCACGCGGCGATCCGCATGGTCGGCTCCTGACGGCGGGGTCATCCGCGCGCGCCCGGCCGGGCCGTCGATTGGCCTCCCCGTCTGCGGCGGGTGAGGCAAGGTAAGCCCGCTATTGTAGCAGTTTCAATGGCTTGTGGGTAGACGGGGCGCCGTCGAGCCCACGGGGACGTGCGCCGCCCCCGCCGCCAGCTCGCGCGCCTCGTGGCGCGCCGCCGCCGCCGCCAGCACGGCATCGCGCTCCGCCTTCGGGCGGGCACCGAGGATCTTCACCTCCTCGTAGAAGCGCGGCAGGTCGCCGCCCGCCTCCCCCAGCAGGGCCTTGAAGGCGGGCACCCGGCCCGTGTACAGAGCGACCGACGCGATGCTCGCGTTGTTGGGGCCGGTGCCGTCCGGCCCGGCAAACCACCGGTCATAGCCGGTGAGCCCGGGCTCGCCGGCCTTCGCCTGCTCGTAGGCGGCGCGCATCTGCGAAAGCACTGCCGCCTTGCGCGCCTGCTTGTCCTGGTCGCTTCCGTCGCCCGCGTAGACGGCCTCGAGCTGCGCCCGCGTATCGCGGATGAGGTCGCGGAACACGCCGCGCAGCCGCTCCGTGCGCGCGTACTGCGCCTCGAGCTTGGGGTCGCCTTGCAGCGCGAGCCAGCGGCGGGCGCCGGCATCCTCCACCGTGACGGCGAAGGACTCGTTGAACTGCGAATCGTCCTTGACGTAGGCGACCTGGTGGGCCAACTCGTGGAACACCATGCGCGCCACTTCAACCTCGGGCCAGCGGATGAACGTGGAGAGCACGGGATCGTCGAAGTAGCCGAGCGTGGAGTACGCCGGCACGCCCGCCACCCAGACGTCGTCCCCCGCCGCGGCGAGCCGCGCCGCCTCGGCGCGTGCCTCCTTCTCGTTGAAATAGCCGCGGTAGCTCACGCAGCCCGCGACGGGAAAGCACCACTGCCGGGCCTTGAGCGACAGCGGCGGCGCGGCGAACACGTTCCACACCACGTAGGGCCGCTCGAGGTCGGCGTAGCGGGTGTAGCTTGCGTTGTCAGGCAGGCCGAGCTCGCGGCTCGCGTACGCGCGAATCTCCTGTACCCGCACGAGACGCTGTTTGAGGGCGGCGTCGGGCGACTCGCCGATCACCATGTCGATCGGCTTCGCGCGCGCCATGATGCCAAGCTGTCCCGCGGCGCTCTGCCAGTAGTAATCGGCGGTATCGGCCGCGCCGCAGCCGGCGAGCGCGCACGCGAGCAGGACGGCGGCCGCGCGCGTCATCGTCGCGACTGCAGATGGCGCGCGAGCCGCAGGACGCCATCCTCGAGCTTGTCCATCGCGACGGTGTAGGCGAAGCGCACGTGATCGCTCGCGCGGTAGGCGCCGAAGTCGATGCCCGGCGTGAACGCCACGCCGGTGGCGGCAAGGACGTCGCGACAGAAAGCCTGGCTATCGCGCGCGAAGCCGCTGGTGTCGGCGTACACGAAGAAGCCGCCGGTGGGCAGCACGGGCACGCCGAAGCCGAGCTCACGAAGCGCCGGCACCAGAAAGTCTCGCCGGGCCTCGAAGGCCTGCCGCCGCTCCTCGAGGATCGCGAGCGTCTCCGGCAGGAAGCAGGCGAGCGCCGCACGCTGCGAAGGCGAGGCGGGGGAGATGTAGAGGTTCTGCGCGAGCTTCTCGATGTCGCGCACGTGCCGCTCGGGCACCACGGCCCAGCCCAAGCGCCAACCGGTCATGTTGAAGTACTTGGAGAAGCTCGAGAGCACGAACGCGTCGTCGCTCAGTGCAAGAACGCTGTGCGGGCGCTCGTTGGGGCGCAGGTCGTACGTCAGGCCGAGGTAGATCTCGTCGACGAGCAGGTGCCCTGCGCGGTCGGCCACCACCCGCGCGATGGCGGCCATCTCGTCCGCGGAAACGACGGTGCCCGTGGGGTTGGAAGGCGAGGCGATCAGCGCGCCGCGCGTATGCGGGGTCCAATGCCGGGCGACGAGCTCGGCGGTGAGCTGGTAGCGCGTCGCCGGCCCCACTGGCACCCCCACCGGGCGCCCTTCGAGCGTGCGCACGAAGTGCCGGTTGCAGGGGTAGCCGGGATCGGCGAGCAGGATCTCGTCGTCGCGGTCCACGAGGAGCGCGAGCACGAGCAGCAGCGCGGCCGAGGAGCCGGCGGTGACCACCACGCGTGCCGGATCCACGGCCACGCCGTAATGGTCCGCGTAGTGGCCGGCGATTGCCTCGCGCAGCGCGGGCAGCCCGAGCGCGGAGGTGTAATAGAGGTCGCCGCTGGCGATGGCCCGCTGCGCCGCGGCGATGACCGGTGCGGGCGTGGGAAAATCGGGCTCGCCGATCTCCATGTGCACCACCGTGCGGCCCGCGGCCTCCAGCGCCCGCGCGGCCGTCTGCACTTCCATCACGTGGAAGGGATCGATCTGCGCGACGCGCGCGGCGGTGAGGGGGCGGGGCTCCATCGAACGGCGTAGGGCGGGGCGGGGCGACAGGCGGTATCGTACCCTCATGCATGCCTTGCGCCCGTCCACCCTCCTTCGCCCGCCCGGAGCCCGCGCCCGGCGCGCCGCCCCCGTCCCGGTCGCGTGCTGCGTCGTGCTCATGCTCGCCTGCGCCACCCCGCGCCTGCACGCCCAGGTCTACAAGTGCACGGGGAGCGGCAATGTCCCCGTCTACCAGGACAGGCCGTGCGCGGTCGGCCAGGAGTTGCGCAACTTCGCCGTCGACCCGGCCGAAGTCTCGGTACTGCCCATGCCGCCGCTGCCGTCCGCGCGCAGCCGCGAGCGCCCGGCCGAGCGCGGCGCCGCCGTGGATACCAGCGCTTCGCGACGCGCCTCGGCGCGTGCGGAGCGCACGCGCGGCGACCCCGCGCAGCGCCGCTACCTGGCGGCCGGCATGCAGGAGGGCGAGGTGCTCGCCCGGGCCGGACCGCCGGACATGAAGAGCGGTGGCGGCAAGGCCTCGCGCTGGACCTACCTCCCCCACCCCGGCGATGCCCAAACGCTCACCACGGTCATCCTCGAGCAAGGCAAGGTCGTCGACGTCGAGCGCAAGGTGGTGCGATGAGAGTGCTCGTGCAACGCGTGAGCGAGGCCAGCGTCACGGTGGAGGGTCGCGTCACCGGTGCCATCGGCTCCGGGCTCCTCGTGCTGGTGGGCATCGCGCCCACCGACGGCTCCTCCCAAACGCAGCGGCTCGTGCGCAAGATCGCGCAACTGCGCATCTTCGACGATGCCGCGGGAGTGATGAATCGCAGCGTGCAGGACGTCGGCGGCGGCGTGCTGGCGGTGTCGCAGTTCACCCTCTACGCCGCCACCGACAAGGGCAACCGGCCGTCGTACACCGCGGCGGCCCGCCCGGAGATCGCGCAACCACTCTTCGCGGCGTTCGTGGACGCCCTGGCGGCCACGCTCGGCAAGCCCGTGCCCACCGGCGTGTTCGGGGCGCACATGGAAGTGCGGCTCGTCAACGACGGGCCGGTCACGATCTGGCTGGAAGCCTAACGGCCCCCGGCGCCCGCCACGCATGCCGCGGCGGGACCCCACGGGCCGGCCGGGTGCGCGGCAGCCGGAGGCGGTGATGGGCGGCTTATTCGAGCAGGCTGCGTAGCATCCAAGCGTTCTTCTCGTGCACCTGCATGCGCTGCGTGAGCAGATCGGCGGTAGGCTCGTCGCTGGCCTTGTCCACGGCGGGGAAGAGCGAGCGCGCGGTGCGGACCACGGCTTCGTTGCCTTCCACCAGCAGCTTCACCATCTCGTCGGCCTTGGGCTGCCCGGGCGTTTCCTTGATGCTCGCGAGCTTGACGAACTCGGCATACGTGCCCGGCGCCGGATAGCCCAGCGCGCGGATGCGCTCGGCGATGAGATCGTTGGCGAGCCACAGCTCGTTGTACTGCGTCTCGAACATGAGGTGCAGTGTGTTGAACATGGGTCCCGTCACGTTCCAGTGGAAGTTGTGGGTCTTGAGGTACAGCGTGTAGTTGTCCGCCAACAGCTTCGACAGGCCCGCGGCGATCTTCGCGCGATCCTTGGCGTCGATGCCGGTGTCGATCACCGGCGCGGTCACCTTCTTGTCTTTCATGCTCGACAGCTCCTATTGAACGTTGTGGACGATGCAGCGCCGCGTTGCCGCGCGCTGCAATCGTCGCACAAATCGCCGCGCCTTACTGGCGGTCCACCGAAAAGCGGCCGGCGCCGAAAGCCCACACGTAGAGCAGCCCGCCCATGATGGCCACGTTCTTCCAGAAATTGATCTGCTGCGCCATCACCTGCTCGGGCGGCACGTTCCAGAACGCGTGGAAGATGAAGGTCGTGGGGATCAGGAACACGAACAGCGCGAGGGCGGCCCAGCGCGTCTTGAAGCCGGCGAGAAGGAGGAGGCCGGCGCCCAGTTCAACGGCGATGGCGATACCCGCCGCCACCGCCGGCAGCGGCAATCCCTTGCTCGCGATGTAGCCGGTCGTCCCGGCAAAGCCCACGATCTTGCCCCAGCCCGCGGGGACGAACAGGAGAGCGATGAGGATGCGGCCGACGAGGGCCGCGAGGTCGCGCGAAGTGCTCATGAGTTCCTTTCGTGAAGAAGGCGCGGGGGGATTCCCCCGCTCTTGTACTACGGAAGATCGAACAGCAGCACTTCGGCGCCATTGCCGGTATCGAGGCGAACGGCCGCGTCGCCCTCGATGCGCAGCGCGTCGCCCGCGGCCAGCCGCTGGCCATTGGCGGTAACCTCGCCGCGGGCCACGTGGACGTACGCCCGCCGCCCGGGGGCAAGCGGATACGTCACCGCCTCGGCACCGTCGAGCACCGTGGCGTAGAGGCGAGCGTCCTGGTGGATCTCCACGGCCCCGCTCTCCCCGGCCGGCGCCGCCAGCAAGGCGAGCTTGCCGCGCTTGTCGGCGGCGGACACGTGGGCCTGTTCGTAGGAGGCCGGAATGCCGCGCTCGGCGGGTTCGATCCAGATCTGTAGGAAGTGCACGGGGTGGGTGGCGCTCGGATTGAACTCGCTGTGCATGACCCCGCGGCCCGCGCTCATGCGCTGCACGTCGCCGGGCACGATGATCGAGCCGTTGCCCATGTTGTCCTGGTGCGAAAGCTCGCCATCGAGCACGTAGGAGAGGATCTCCATGTCCCGGTGGCCGTGCGTGCCGAACCCCTTGCCCGGCTGTACCCGGTCCTCGTTGATCACCCGCAGCGGGCCAAAGCCCATGTGCGCCGCATCGTAGTAGTCGCCAAACGAGAAGCTGTGATGGGAATCGAGCCAGCCGTGGTTGGCGTGGCCGCGGGATTGGGCAGGTCGAAAGACGATCATTCTATTCTCCTGTCGTAGGCCCCCTCGGGATCCGGCGGGGGTCGCTTACTGCTATGGAGAGGAATATGCGGGCGGCGGACGCATTGCGTAAGGAGTCAGGATCGATCAATATATTCAAATTACCTGAATAAATGACTACCCGATGCTCTCCCTCGACGCCCTTGCCGTGCTGGATGCCATCGACCGCAAGGGCAGCTTCGCCGCCGCCGGGGTGGAGCTCGACCGCGTGCCATCGGCCATCACGTACACCGTGCGGCGGCTCGAGGACGACCTCGACGTGCTGCTCTTCGACCGTCGCGGCCACCGCGCCCGGCTCACCCCGGCGGGCCGCACGCTGCTCGACGAAGGACGGCAGCTGCTGACGTCGGCGGCGGAGCTCGCCCAGCGCGTACAGCGCGTGGCATCGGGGTGGGAGGCAGAGCTCGCCATCGCGGTCGATGCCGCCATCGACTATGCCCACGTGCTGCCGCTGGTCGCGGGCTTCTACCGCGACTGCGCCCAGGGCCGCGGTGCGCACACGCGCCTGCGCCTGTCGCGGGAGGTGCTGGGTGGCACGTGGGATGCGCTGGCGGAGGGCCGGGCCGATCTCGTGATCGGGGCACTGGGCGACCCGCCGCCTGGCGGCGGCTATCGCCTGCGCGTGCTGGCCGAGATGACCACCGTGTTCGCCATCGCACCGGGGCATGCGCTGGCAAGCGCCGCAG
>CALFEY010000233.1 GCA_937958295.1 uncultured Pseudomonadota bacterium | reverse complement strand
TCGATGGAAGTGGTGCGCTTCGACGACTACTGGGGCCGCAAGGCGGACGTCAAGCGCATCGTCTACCGGGTCATCCCGGAGCCGGGCAGCCGCGTCAATGCGCTGCTGGCTGGCGAAGTGGACCTCGCGGACGCCATCCAGGCCGCCGACGTCGCCCGCGTCAAGCAGAACGCCGGGCTCGGCGTGAGTTCCGTCAAGGTCGGCAGCCCGCTCATGGTGCGGCTGTACTCGATCACGCCCGGAACGCCGTTGGCCAATCCCAAGGTGCGGCAGGCGCTCAACTACGCGGTGGACAGGAATGCCATCATCAAGAGCGTCCTGCACGGCATCGGCGAGCCCATGCCCACGCTCCTGTCGTCGGTGTACCCGATCGGCAACGATCCTGCGCTCAAGCCCTATCCTTACGATCCGGCGCGCGCGAAGCGCCTGCTCGCCGAGGCCGGGTATCCGAACGGCTTCGATACCGAGATCTACAGCTCCAGCGTCATGCCGAAGGAAGTCACCGAAGCGCTCGTGGCGTACTGGTCGCAGGTGGGCGTGCGCGCCAAGATCAAGTTCATCGACTACGCCGCCTGGGCGCGTCTCGACAACACGCACGCGGGCGGCCCGATGTCCATCACGCGCTTCCCCAACGCCATCTACGACCCGAGTCATCCGGTGGGAGGCAGTGCGGTCAAGGCAGGCTCGTGGTCGGATTACTACAATCCCGAGGTCGAGACCCTCTTCGCCGAGTCGGAGAAGATCGCCGACCGCGAGGAGCGCGATCGCATCTTCCGCAAGATCGTGAAGATCCTCCACGACGACGCGCACTCCGTGCCACTCACCGAGCTCTTCATCAACTTCGGCCACGACTCCAGCCTGAAGTGGGTGCAGCCGCCGGGCTCCGGCTATTACAACCTGCGCGAGATCGCCTGGAAGTGATGGTCACCGCATCGCCGAACTGGCTGCAGTCGACGTTCGGGGATGCGCTTGCATGGGCCGCCGCCACCCACGGCGATCGTGAGGCGGTGGTCACCGACACGCGGCGCCTGACATTCCGGGAGCTGTCGCGCCGGGCTCTTGCCTTTGCGCGCGGACTGATGGCCGAAGGCGTGCAGCCGGGCGACAAGGTCGCCCTGTGGATGTCCGATCGCGTGGAGTGGCTGGTCGCGCGCTGGGCCATACCCGCTATCGGCGCGGTGCTCGTCCCCGTCAACACGCGTTTCCGCCTGGATGATGCCCGCTACGTGCTGGAGCAATCCGACACGGCGGTCCTCATCGTGGAGGATCGCGCCGGCAGCGTGAACTACGTCGACCTGATGGAGCGCCTCGTGGGTCCCCGTGAAGCGGGCGGGCCGCAAGGGCTGCCGCGACTGCGGCGCGTGGTCGTGCTCGGTGACCGTGCGCCCGCGGCCGAGGGCCGACGCGCGTTCGCGGCCATCGAAGCCGCCGGTGCGGCCAGTGTGGACGACGGCGTACTCGAACGGCGGATGGCGGCGGTGACCGCCGACGACGTGGCCCAGATCCTCTACACGTCCGGCACCACGTCGTTTCCGAAGGGCGCGCAGCTCACCCACGGAGCCTTGCTGCAGAACAACTTCCGCACCATCGAGCGGATGGCGCTGACGAGCCGCGACCGCTATCTCTCGTGCGTCCCGCTCTTCAGCGCCACCGGAACCGGCTACACGCTGTCGATGCTGCTCGCCGGAGCCGCGATGGTCATCATCGATCGCTTCGAGGCGCAGCGCTTCTGCGAGACGGTGCAGCGGGAACGCATCACCGTCACGTTCATGGTCGATGCCATCGTGCAGGACCTCAAGGCGTTCTCGCGGCGATCCGACTATGACCTGTCGACGCTACGCACCGGCACCGGGGCCCCGCTGTCGCCGGCATCGTTCCGCTTTGCCACGGAGGTGCTCGGCATCCCGCAGCTCATCGGGGTGTTCGGCATGTCGGAGACGTCCAATGCCGTGGCGCGCGGCGATTGCCGCGACCCCTACGAGAAGCGCTCCGGGACGAATGGTCGTCCGGTGGAGGGGGTGCGGATCCGGA
>CALFEY010000232.1 GCA_937958295.1 uncultured Pseudomonadota bacterium | reverse complement strand
TCAAGGCGGACCATCCGGACAAGCTCGTCTTCTACCGGATGGGCGACTTCTACGAACTCTTCTTCGGGGATGCCGAGCACGCGGCCCGCGCGCTCGACATCACGCTCACCGCGCGCGGGCAGTCGGCGGGCGCGCCCATCCCGATGGCAGGGGTGCCCTTCCACGCGCTCGAGCCCTATCTTGCCAAGCTCATGAAGCAGGGCGAGTCGGTGGTGATCGTCGAGCAGGTGGGCGATCCGGCCACGAGCAAGGGTCCGGTCGAGCGAAAGGTCGCGCGCATCGTCACGCCAGGCACGCTGACCGACGCCAATCTGCTCGATGCCAAGCGCGACTGCTGGCTCGCGGCCGTGGTGGCCGAGGGCAAGCGCGTAGGCATCGCGCGCCTCGATCTCGCCTCGGGCCAGCTCGTGCTCACCGATGTGCCGGCACCCGAGGCCAGCGCGGTGCTCGAGCGGATCGGACCTGCCGAGCTTCTCGTGCCCGACGGCAACGAGCCGCCGGCACTGCGCCAGCGCGTGCCCGTGCGCTCGCTGCCGTCATGGCAGTTCGACCGCGCCAACGCGCAGCGGGCGCTGGCCCGGCAGCTCGGCACGGCGAGCCTCGCACCGTTCGGGGTTGACGACGCGCCGCTGGCGGTGGGTGCGGCCGGTGCTCTGCTCGCCTACGCCAACGTCACACAGCAATCGGCCCTGGCCCACGTGCGTACGCTCGCGGTGGAGCACGAGAGCACGTTCGTGTCGCTCGATCCTGCCACGCGGCGCAACCTCGAGATCACCGCCACGCTCACCGGAGACGATGGTCCCACGCTCTGCTCGCTCCTCGACGAGTGCGTGACCGCCGCCGGCAGCCGCCTGCTGCGGCACTGGCTCGTGCATCCGCTGCGCGACCAGTCGCAGGTGGGCGCGCGGCACGACGCGATTGCCGCTTTCGTGAGCCTGCCGCGCGTGCGCCAGTCGCTACGCGAATCCCTCAAGCGCACCGTGGACGTGGAGCGCGTCACGGGGCGCATCGCCTTGCGCAACGCGCGGCCGCGCGACCTTGCCGCGCTGCGCGACACGCTGGCCAAGGTGCCGGCCATCGCCGAGGCGCTGGCCGTCCTCGATACGTCGCTCATTGCGTCGGGCCGCGCGCGCCTCGGCCTCGACGACGCCTGGCACGCGCTGCTTGCCCGCGCGATTGCCACGGAGCCCGCCGCCATGGTGCGCGACGGCGGGGTGATCGCCCCTGGCTACGACACCGAGCTCGACGAGCTGCGCGCGGTGGACGCCACCTGCGGCACGTTCCTCGTCGAGCTGGAGGCACGCGAGCGCGCGCGCACCGGCATCGCGAGCCTCAAGGTCGAGTTCAATCGCGTGCACGGCTTCTACATCGAGGTGAGCAACGCGCACACCGCAAAGATCCCCGACGATTACCGCCGCCGGCAAACGCTCAAGAACGCCGAGCGGTACGTGACGCCCGAGCTCAAGGCCTTCGAGGACAAGGCGCTGTCCGCGCAGGATCGCGCGCTGGCCCGCGAGCGCGTGCTCTACGACGCGCTTCTGGACGCGCTCACCCCGGCCATTCCGGTGCTCCAGGGCGCGGGGGCGGCGCTGGCCGAGCTCGACCTGCTCGCCACGCTCGCCGAGCGCGCCGAGGCGCTCGACCATGCGCGTCCCACGTTCACTTCCGAGCCGGGCATCGAGATCCGCGGGGGGCGGCATCCCGTCGTGGAGCGGCAGGTGGAAAGCTACGTGCCCAACGACGTCGTGCTCGCGCGCGATCGCCGGCTCGTGATCGTCACCGGTCCCAACATGGGCGGCAAGTCCACCTACATGCGGCAGACGGCCATCGTGGCGCTGCTCGCGTATTGCGGCATGTACGTGCCGGCGAAGAGCGCGACGCTCGGCCCCATCGACGCGATCTTCACGCGCATCGGGGCCTCCGACGACCTCGCCGGGGGACGCTCGACCTTCATGGTGGAGATGACGGAAGCGGCGTACATCCTCAATCGCGCGACGCCGGAAAGCCTCGTGCTCGTGGACGAGATCGGCCGCGGCACCTCGACGTTCGACGGCCTCGCGCTGGCGTGGGCGATCGCCCACCGGCTGGCCGAGCGCAATCGCTGCCTCGCGCTCTTCGCCACGCACTACTTCGAGCTCACCGCGCTCGCGGCGGAGCTTCCCGGCTGCGCCAATGCGCACTTCGACGCGGCCGAGCATCGCGACGGCATCGTGTTCCTGCACGCCGTAGCCGAGGGCCCGGCCAACCGGAGCTACGGCCTTTCGGTGGCGAAGCTCGCGGGGGTGCCTGCCGATACCATCCGCCAGGCCAGGGCCTATCTGGCACGCCTCGACCAGTTCTCCGCGAAGAGCGACCATCAGGGCGACCTTTTCGCGGGGCCGGCGAGCCCGCCGCCCGCCGAGGCCGGGGACTCGCGCGGCGCGATGCTGCTGGACAAGCTCGCGGCGCTGGATCCGGACGCGCTGTCGCCGCGCGAGGCGCTCGACGCGCTCTACGCGCTGCGCAAGCTGCTGTAAGCCGCGCGGCTAGTGGTGGTGGTGGCCGTGGGGCCCGTGCACGTGGCCGTGGGCGATCTCGTCGGGGGTGGCGGGACGCACGTCGACCACCTTGGCATCGAAGCGCAGGCGCTGCCCGGCGAGCTCGTGATTGCCGTCGAGCACGGCCTTGCCGTCGGCGATGTCCGTCACGCGCCACACGACCTCGTTGCCATCCTGTTCGGCCACGAGATAGCCGCCGATGGTGACGTCGGGCGGAAGATCGGTCACGTTTTCCATGCGCACCATCTTGGGGTCGTAGTCGCCGAAGGCGTCTTCCGGTTCCAGCGTGACGGAGATGGTGTCGCCGACCTGCTTGGTATTGAGCGCCTCCTCGATCTTGGGAAAGATCCCGGAGTGCCCGCCGTGCAGGTACACGAGGGGCTCCGGCGACTCCTCGAGCAGCTTGTTCTCGGCGTCGTAGAGCTTGAAGGAGATCGTCACGGCGGTGTTGGCGAAGATGTTCATGGCGGATCCGCGCAGGCAGGTGCGTCATTGTACCGGGAAGGCGGTAACGGCCGGATGCTACGCTTGCGACCATGTCCGCACCGCGCGCCCGCCGGGACACGCCCGCGCCGCTCCTCGGCGGCCGCTCGCCGCGGGCCTTTCTCGCGCGGCACTGGCAGCGGAAGGCGCTGCTGGTGCGCGCGGCAGTTCCCGGCTTTGCCGGCATGCTCGGGCGCAAGGAGCTCTTCGCGCTCGCCGGCCGCGACGACGTCGAGTCGCGGCTCGTCCTGCGCGAGGGCGCGCGCTACACGCTGGAGCACGGCCCGTTCCGCGCCGCGGACTTCCGGGCCCTGCCGGCACGGCAATGGACGCTCCTCGTGCAGGGCGTGAACCTGCACGACGATGCCGCGGACGCGCTGCTGCGCGAATTCTCCTTCATCCCTTACGCGCGGCTCGACGACGTGATGGTGAGCTACGCCACGCCCGGCGGCGGCGTGGGACCGCACTTCGATTCGTACGATGTCTTCCTGCTGCAGGGCATGGGCCGCCGCCGCTGGCGCTACGGCCCCCAGCGCGACCTCTCGCTGCGACCCCGCCTGCCCGTGAAGATCCTGCGCGCCTTCACCCCCACGCACGACGAGGTGCTCGAAGGCGGCGACATGCTCTACCTACCGCCCTCGCATGCCCACGATGGCATCGCGCTCGATGAGTGCACCACGTACTCGATCGGCTTTCGCGCCGCGGCCAACGTCGAGCTGGCGCAGGCGTTCCTCGATCATCTGCGCGACCGCCTCGCCATCGACGGGCGCTACGCCGATCCCGGACTCCTCCCCGCCAGCGAGCCGGCACGCGTCACGTCCGATCTCGTGCGGCACGCCGTGCGCACGCTCGCCGGCATCACCTGGGACCGGCGCATGGTGGAGCGCTTCCTGGGCGCGATGCTCTCGGAGCCCAAGGCGGATGTCTACTTCGACGCGCCGGAAGCCCCGCTGTCGGCGCGCGCGTTCGCCGCCGCGATCGGCCGCCAGGGCGTGCGCCTTGACCGTCGCACGCAGTGGCTCTACGACGACGACGCGATGTACGTCAACGGGGAGTGCCGCGCGTGGCCGCGCGCCGACCGTGCGGCCTATGCCGCCCTCGCCAACGCGCGCGCGCTGCCGGCCGCGCAGGCGCGCAAGCTTGCGGCCGCCACCCAGGCTGCGCTCTACGCAGACTATCGGCATGGCTACCTCCATCCCGCCTGACGACGCCCCCGCGCAAGGTCGCGAGGTCGTGCTCGACACCCTGGCGGCGCAAGCGGCCGCGCTGGACGAGATCGTGGATCTCGCGCAGCAACGCCTGTGCGTGTTCGACGTGGATCTGGCGCAGGGAGGCTGGAGCAGCCCCACGCGGGCTGAGAAGATCGCGGCGTTCCTGCGCCGGCAGCGCCATGCGCGGCTCGACCTCATCGTGCACGACACGCGGTGGCTGGAGGCGTCGTGCCCGCGGCTGCTCGCGCTGCAGAAGCGGCACGCCGCGGCGGTGACGATCTATCGCACCGGGAGCGAGGCGCGGCGCGCGATGGATCCGCTCACCATCGCCGATGGCCGCCACTTCCTGCACCGCTTCCACATCGACCACCCGCGGGCGTCGTTCGCCGTCGACAAGCCGGCACTGGCGCGTCCGCTCGCGATGCGCTTCGAGGAGATCTGGGCCACGGGAGAACCGGGGCGGAACGCCACGGTGCTCGGGCTGTAGCCGGGCGACGGCGCCTAGAGCGGCGCGCCGATGCGCTGCGCCACCTGCCGGTAGTGGCCGATCACGTCGCCCAGGTCCCGCCGGAAGCGATCCTTGTCGAGCTTCTCGCCGGTCGTGGCGTCCCACAGGCGGCAGCCGTCGGGCGTGAACTCGTCGCCCAGCACGAGGGGGCCGTTGGGGTCGTCGGTGGGGTGTCCGAACTCGAGCTTGTAGTCGACGAGATCGATGCCGGCATTGGCGAAGAGCGGCTTCAGCACGCCATTGACCTTGTGCGTGATCGCGCGCATCTCGTCGATCTCGCGGGCACTCGCCCAGCCCAGCACGCGGATGTGATCGTCGTTGCATAGTGGATCGTGCAGCGCGTCGCTCTTGAGGAAAAATTCGAAGATGGGCTCGGGCAGCTTGCGGCCTTCCTCGATGCCGTAGCGCTTGGCCATCGAGCCGGCCACGACGTTGCGCACGACACACTCGACGGGGACCATCTTCATCGCCTTCACGAGCGACTCGCGCTCGTTCAATACCTTCACGAAGTGCGTGGGCACGCCGGCAGCGGCGAGCTTGCCCATGACGTAGGCGTTGATCTTGTTGTTGGTCTCGCCCTTCAGGTCGAGCTTGGCGACCTTCACGCCGTCGAAAGCCGACACGTCGTCGCGGTAGTGCATGACGAGGCGATGCGGATCGTCGGTGCCGTAGACGGTCTTGGCCTTGCCGCGGTAGAGCTCCTGGCGCTTTTCCATGGGGAGTGTAGTGGGTTCGTTGTGGGTCAGGAGGGGGCGAGCGCCCGCCAGTCGAAGCCTTGCGCCTGGTCGGCGATGCCGATCCAGTCCGCGGCGCAACCGAGCGCGCCGGCGAGCGCAGCCCGGGCCTTGGCGGGCGTGTTGTTCTGCTGCGACAGATGGGCGGCCACGACATGCTGCAGCTTGCTCGTGTCGAGCGCCGCGAGGAGCGCCGCGGCGGCCTCGTTGTGCAGATGGCCGAAGCGCCCCGAGATGCGCTGCTTGAGCGACCACGGGTAGCCGCTCTCCGCGAGGAGGTCGAGGTCGTGGTTGCACTCGAGCACGAGCGCATCGCAGCCGGACAGGCACGATTGCACGAACGGCGTGGACCCGCCGATATCGGTGAGCATGCCCACGCGGTACACGCCGTCGGAGAGGACGAACTGCACGGGCTCGCGGGCATCGTGCGGCACGGGAAATGGATGCACCGTCAGGTCGCCGATGGCGAAGTCGTCATGGCTGTCGAAGCCGTACACCTGCGCCACGCCCTCGAAACGGTCGCCCATCATCGTGAGCGTGCCGAACGTGGACCACACCGGAATGCCGTAGCGGCCGGCAAACGACGCCACGCCCCCGACATGGTCGTTGTGCTCGTGCGTGACGAGGATCGCGCTGAGGGAAGCGGGCTCCACCCCGATGCGCGCGAGACGCGCGACGGTGTCGCGCACGCCGAAGCCGCAGTCGACCAACACGCGCGTGCGGCCCGCCTCGACGACGAGGCCGTTGCCCTCGCTGCCGCTGCCGATCGAGGCGAAGCGCACCCTGGCGTGTCCCGGCCCGGGCCTTTACTTGAGCTGGTCCTTGAGGAGCGCCAGGATCTTCTCGCTCGTGGGCGAGCGATCGGGCACGCCGCCCGGGTCCTGTACGCTCACGATGCTGTTCGCGGCCGCTTCCGCCACCACGATCTGGTACTGCTCGGGCTTGTCCTTCTCGTCGGCCTTCCAGAACTTGAGCTTGTCGAGAATGCCGGCCTGATTAGCCTTGGCGGCCAGGGCATCGGGATCGCCGTAGCGCACGAAGTACACGCCGCGCGAGCGGTCGCGATCCACCACCGTGAAGCCGCCGCGGTCGAGCGCGAGACCCACGCGGCGCCAGGTGCGGTCGAACGGATCCTGCACCGTGAGCTTGTAGGAGCCATCGGGGTTGCGCTCGATCGTGGCGCGGTCGGGCGAGATCGAGGCTTGCACGACCTGCGCGCGCGCCGCGGGCTCGGGCGTGCCGAACTTCATCATGAGGCGCGTGAGCATCTCCGACTCGAGCGCCGGATTGGGCGGCATCACGGCCCAGGCAAACGCCGCCGGCGACGAGTTGTCGATCTTGCCGGTGGGCACCTGCTCCATGCCGCGGTGCGAGATGTAGATCTCGACGGTGTTGGGATCGGTGCCGCGCTCGATGCGCGTGCGGAACTTGTCCTGCTTGTAGGTCGAATAGAAGATGTCGATGAACTTGCCGATGGTCTTGCGGATGACGTCGCTCGGGATCTCCGCGCGGTTCTCGGCGAAGTCCGTTTCCATGAAGCCCACCTGCGGATTCTCCACCGCGAGCACGAAGCCCGACTCCTGCCAGAACTCGCGCGTGGTGTTCCAGGCCTGCTCGGGCGTGGCCTTGACCACGAGCCACCGCTCGTTGCCGGCCCGCATGATCTTGGCATCGGGCGTTTGCGGCAGGAATGCGGTACGCGATTCCTTGTTGGCGCCGGCCGCCGCGAGGCCGGTGGCGGTGGTGACCTGGTAGCGGTCGTCGTAGCGGGGGGTGGTCAAGTCGGGCGGGAGCTCGAGGGCCGGACCGCTCGCCGCGGATTTGTAGTCGACGCGCTTGGTGGGCGACATCCCGGACAGCGTGTCGCAGCCGGCGGCGGCAAGCGCGAGGGCGGCCACGGCCACCGCCGCGATCCCGCGGCGGCGAAGCGAGGGGAGATTACGAAGGAATGCGTTCATGCGATCTGACCTCTTGGCCTTGCGCGAGGCAGCCCGCGTCGCGCAGCGCAGCGCGGACCGTCTCGTGGTATTGCGACGACAGCCCCACGAGGGGGAGCCGGATCTCGGGAGCGATGAGTCCCATCTCGGCCAGCGCCCACTTCACGGGAATGGGGTTGGCCTCGACGAAGAGCCTGCGATGCAGTGCGAGAAGCCTGTTGTTGAAGTTGCGCGCCGCGATGGTGTCGCCGGCGAGCGCAGCGGTGCACATCTGCGCCATGAGCTTGGGGGCCACGTTGGCCGTGACCGAGATCACGCCATGGCCGCCCAGGAGCATGAGCGGCAGGCCCGTGAGGTCGTCCCCACTGTACACGGCGAAGTCCCCCCGGCCGGCGTCGGCCAGCGCCTTCAGGAGCTCGCTGCCGCGTCCCATGTCGGCGGTGGCGTCCTTGATCCCGACGATGCCAGGCACGCCCGCGAGGCGGACCGTGGTCTCGGTGGCCATGTCCGCCACCGTGCGGCCGGGCACGTTGTACAGGATCAGCGGCAGCTCGACGCGCTCGGCGATCGTGCGGAAGTGCCGGTAGAGGCCTTCCTGCGTGGGCTTGTTGTAGTAAGGCACCACCGAGAGCTGGTAGTCGGCCCCCACCTGCGCGGCATACGCCGCGAGCTCCACGGCTTCATGCGTGGAGTTGGCCCCCGCGCCCGCCACCACGGCGATACGCCCCGCCACGTGCTCCACCGCCACCTTGATGAGCGTGCGGTGCTCCTCGACCGTGACCGTGGGGGACTCCCCCGTGGTGCCCACGACGACGATGCCGGCCGTGCCGCTGGCAATGTGGAAGTCGATGAGCTTGCGGAATGCGGACAGGTCGAGCGCCCCCCCTTCACGCATGGGAGTGGCGATGGCAACGAGGCTTCCGGTCAACATGGGTCACCGCCGCGAAAAATGGGGCATTTTACCCCAGATGCCCGTCCCTCGAAGGTGGGGCAGGCCTGGGGGTGCGGGTGGAAACGCTTCGCGAGGGATCGCGGGCGTCCATCCGGCAGGTCCGGCGCTTCGACCGCGTTGGCTGGCACGCGTTCCCGGCGCTCAAGGCAGCGGCGACGGCCACGGGTTCGCCGGGCCCACCGCCGCGACGCGCTGCACGACCGCCTCGCGCGTCCCGATCCTCGCCCACCCCTGCTCGAAGGCCACCACGGTCAGCGCCGGCGGCTCGCGCACGAGGTCCAGGAGCTCGTCGCGACGCAGCAGGAAATCAGGATTGGAGGGGCGGCCGAAGCGCGCGTTGCCGTCGGCGAAGGTCTCGTAGAGCAGCACGCCGTGCGGGCGAAGGGTACCGAGCAGGTCGCGCAGGCGCGGGCGGTAGAGATAGTGGGCCACGACCACCGCATCGAACGTTTGGCCGGCCAGCGGCCACGCCGGGCCTTCCAGGTCCACCACCCGGCACGTGATGCCGGGAGTGCCCGCCAGGCATGAGAGGGCGGCGGCGTCGCGATCGACGGCCAGCACGCTCGCCCCCCTCGCAGCGAAGAGCCGCGCATGACGCCCCCGGCCGGCGGCGAGGTCGAGCAGTCGCGCGCCCGGTGGCACGAGCGGGGCGAAGCGCTCGATCCAAGGCGACGGGGCGTCGTCGTGTGCGTGCATCAGCGCGTCCTCGCGCGCAACCGCCTGGCGGTCGTGGGCGCGGCTTCAGGCTGCGCGGCCGCTTCGGCGCGCAGCCACGCCATGAAGGCCGTCACGTCGCTGCGGGTGAGCGCGTGCGGCGCGGGGATCGCGTAGTAACCCCGCGGCGAGTCATAGCGCTTGCCGAACGGCGCGACGAGCGCGCCGCGACCCACGAGTCGCGCGATGAGC
>CALFEY010000231.1 GCA_937958295.1 uncultured Pseudomonadota bacterium | reverse complement strand
ACCGCCGCCGGCAATACCTTGCGGTCGTGACGGACCTCC
This sequence comes from uncultured Pseudomonadota bacterium, assembly GCA_937958295.1. Taxonomy (GTDB): domain Bacteria; phylum Pseudomonadota; class Gammaproteobacteria; order Burkholderiales; family Casimicrobiaceae; genus VBCG01. The sequence goes on along the minus strand of CALFEY010000231.1, from coordinate 9,234 downwards.
TCGCCGACGACCTGACGGCCGTCACCCAGGCGTGGGCGCCCGGCGGCAAGGGCCACTACCGCGCGCGCTTCGAGCGCGGAGGCAGCGAGTCGATCCGCCGCATCTTCGTGGGCCTGGGCTCGCTATCGCGCGGCGAGCTCGCCGGCGAGCGTCTGGAAGTGGCGCTCGCGAGCCAGGACCAGGAGGACGAGCACTCCTGCTTTTCCGACAACACGCATCGCGATATCGTGGCCAATGCGCTCGGCATCGAGAACGTGTGGCTCGGTCGCTTCAAGCGTCGCGACGGCACACTGCTCGAGGGGCCCTCGCTGCGCGACCTCGTGGCCGCCAAGGATGCGGCCCTGGCCACCCGCACCACCGCGCAGGTCGCCGCGTCTGTGGCCGCGGCGCGCGCCATCGAGCCACCGTTCGACCGCGAGATCGTAGGCACCAAAGACGCTCCCGGTCGCCTGCGCCTCCAGAAGGTGATTGACAGCCTCGTGCAGCAGAGCAAGGACCTGGTCGAGGCGGCCAACGCCGTGGGCATCACGCGCCTCACGCTGGTCGACCCCAAGAAATAGCCGGTTCGCGGCTTCACCGGACGCAACGACGTGCGCTACGGCAGCCTGGGGGTGGCGGGGGCAATCGTGCTGGCGGCATTGGCCCTGGACCTCGGCGGCCGGGTCGTGGGCCCGGCGATCGCCGATGGCGTACCACGCCAGGGCGAGCGCACCGCCGGCGAGGTGACGGTCTTCGCCGACGGCCGCAATGCCTTCTCCTTCCCGGCCGCCAATCTCACCGACGCCGAGCGCACGCGCTTCGTGATCGGCAACTCGTTCTTTCGCCGCAACTGGGTGGAGGCGCCCGCGTCGACCCAGGCGCGCGACGGCCTGGGTCCGCACTTCATCGCGCGCTCGTGCGGCGGCTGCCACGTGCAGGACGGCCGCGGCGCGCCGCCCATCGACGCGACTGGACGCGGCGCCGGCGATCAGCCGGTGGCACTCCTGCTGCGACTGTCGGTGCCGGGCATCGACGCGCACGGCGGGCCCCGGCCAGAGCCCACCTACGGTGACCAGTTCAGCAATGCGGCGGTGACCGGCGTGGCGCGGGAGGGCGACATCGCGCTGCGCTTCACCCCGATCAAGGGCGCGTTCGCCGACGGTACCCCCTACGTCCTGCGCAAGCCGCACTACGGCTTCCGCAACCTGCAGTTCGGGCCGATGGCCCGCGACGTCATGGTGAGCCCGCGCGTGGCGCCGCAGCTCATCGGCGTGGGCCTGCTCGAGGCCATTCCCGAGGCCGAGATCGACGCCAATGCCGTGGCGCAGGCGGCGCTGGCCGGGCCGGTCCGCGGCGTCCCCAATCGCGTGTGGGATGCCTACACGGGCCGCGAGGTGGTGGGCCGCTTCGGGTGGAAGGCGAACGTGGGCACGCTATCGCAGCAGACCGGCGGCGCCTTCGTGGGTGATATGGGCATCACGTCGTCGCGCTTTCCACAGGAGCCGTGCACGCCCGTACAGCGCGATTGCCTCGTGGCCCCGCGGGGACACCAGGGGCAAGGCGTGGAGATCGACGACGAGACCTTCGACAACATCGTCTTCTACGAGGCGACCCTCGCCCCACCCGCGCGCCGCAATCCCGACGATCCGGCGGTGCGCCGCGGTGAGCGCCTGTTTGCCGAGGCCGGCTGCGTGACCTGCCATCGCCCGCGCTACGTCACCGCCGTCCCCGAGCACGCGCGCGTGACGAGCCCCGCGCTGGTGGGCCAGGAGATCTGGCCCTATACCGATCTGCTGCTGCACGACATGGGGCCGGAGCTTGCCGATGGCCGTCCCGACTTCCTCGCCAGCGGGCGGCAGTGGAAGACGCCCCCGCTGTGGGGGATCGGACTCATCAAGGGCGTGAACGGCCACGAGCGCCTGTTGCACGATGGCCGCGCAAACGGCGTGCTGGAGGCCATCCTGTGGCACGGCGGCGAGGCCGCCTCGGCGCGCGATCGCGTGCTGCGGATGCCGCGCAGCGATCGCGCTGCGCTCGTCAAGTTCGTGGAGTCGCTGTGATCGCGCCCGTGTCCACGCCGCAACCCCGGCGGCGGGCGTCGCGTGGATTGCGCACCACCGCGCTGGCCGCGCTCGCGCTCGCGCTCGCGGCGCTGGCCCCGGCGCACGCGGCCCGGCGCACGGTCGCGGTCCCCTTCTATTCCGCAGAGCAGTTCGCGCATGCGCTGCATCACGACTTCACCGCGCCCCGCGCGACCGCGTTCGCCACGGCGGCGCGCACGCTAGAGGCGAGCACCGCGGCGTGGTGCGCGAGCGTCCCCGCGCCGCCCGCCACGGCGCTGCGGGACGCCGCACGCGCGCGCTGGATCGAGGCAATGGTCGAGTGGACTCGGCTCTCTGCGGTGATGGTCGGCCCGCTGGTGGAACGCAAGTCGGCGCGGGCCATCGACTTTGCGCCCGCGCGGCCCGCACTCATCGAGCGCGCGATCGCCGCCGAGCCCCACGGGGCCGGCGCGATGGAGCAAGTGGGCGGACCCGCCAAGGGCTTCGGCGCGCTGGAGTGGCTCCTGTGGACACGACCGGCGGTCCCCGGCGCGCCTGCATGTGGGTATGCCGTCGAGGTGGCTGCCGACATCGCACGCGAGGCCGCGGCCCTGTCCACCGCCTTCGCGGCACTTGCGCAGCGCGAGTGGGACGAAGCCGCCGCAGTGGCCGTGCTCGACGAAGCCTTCAATCAATGGCTGGGCGCCATCGACCGCCTGCGGTGGGCGCAGATGGACAAGCCATTGCGTGCGGCGGGCCAGCACGCTCCCGAGTACCCGCGTACCGCGTCGGGCGCCACGACCGCGCACTGGCGCGCCCAATGGAGCGCCATCGAAGCCTTGGGCTACAGCAACGACGCCGCGCCCGCGATCGGCGAGGGTCTGATCCCGTGGGCCGCCTACCTGCGCGGCCGCGGACTCAATCCTGCGGCTGACTCGCTCGGCCAGGCCACCGGCCGCGCCGGGACCCGCGTGACCGCCGCCGACCCCGCCCGCACGTCGTCGGTGCGCTCCGCGGTGGAAAGCCTCGGCACGCTCAAGCGCGCGGCCGAGTCGAAAGTCGCGCCAGCGCTGAAGATCAGCGTCGGCTTCTCCGACGCCGACGGCGACTGATCATGCCCTCGCGCCGCCGCTTCCTCGAGGCGCTTGGTGCCGCTGCCGCATGGCCGGCCATCCCTCGCGCCGCATCCAGGTCGCCAGGCGGCCCGCGCCTGGTCGCGGCCTGGGACACGCCCCACGGTTCTCGCGTGGGCGTGCTCTCGGTTGCCGGTACCGCGCCGCTTGGCGCGCGGGTCGAGTCGGGGCTTGCGGTGCCCACGCGGGCCCACGCGATCACGCGCGTGACCGACGACACGGTGCTGGTGGTCGCGCGCCGGCCCGGGGACTGGATCGTGCGCGCCTGCTTCGATCCGCGCACGCAGCGGCTGCGCGCGCAAGCGTGGCAATGGATCGAGGCGGACCGCGCGTTCAACGGTCACGCGATCGTCACCCCCGATGGCCGGCGCGTGCTCACGACCGAGACCGACCAGGAGACGGGCCTGGGCCTCATCGGCGTGCGCGATGCCGCAACGCTCGCGAAGGTCGACGAGTGGCCCACACAGGGACTCGATCCTCACGAGCTCCTGTGGATCGGCGCGGCAGATCGCGCACGCGTGGCCGTGGCCAACGGCGGGATCGCCACCCTCCCCGAGACGGGTCGCGCCAAGCACGACCTGCCCGCGATGGATCCGTCGCTCGTGCTGCTGGACGCCGCCAGCGGCGCGCTCGAGGGACAGTGGCGGCTGCCCGACTCGCGCCTGTCCACGCGGCATCTCGCGCAGGCGCACGGGACGATCGCGATCGCACTGCAAGCGGAGCACGACGATGCGCAGGCGCGAGGGCGCGCACCGGTGCTCGCGCTCTTCGACGGCCGCACGCTCCTGCCCATCGCCGCGCCGCAGGCGCTCGCGGGCTACGGCGGCAGCGTGGTGGCGCTCCCCAACGGCTTCGCCGTGAGCTGTCCGCGCGCGGGCGGCGTGGCGCGCTTCGCGCAGGACGGCGCGTGGGTCGGATTCCTGCCCCTGCCCGAGGCCTGTCCCCTGGCGGTGGACGGCGACGCGATCCTGGCCGGCGGCGCGGGGTCGATCCTGCGCAGCGGCCCGGCGAACGCCGGTCAGGCGCGCATCGCGGGCGCAGGCCCGCTCACGCTCGACAACCACTGGGTGCGGCTCACGTCCTGACGCCGCCTGGCGGCACGACGCGTCGTCACGCGCCCTTCAAGGACGCAGTGCCTTGGCGTGATGCGCGAAGTGGTCACCCATGAAGGTGGCGATGAAGTAGTAGCTGTGGTCGTAGGCGGGCTGCATGCGCAGCACGAGCGGGTGCCCCGCCGCTGCGCAGGCGGCCTGCAAGAGCTCGGGGCGCAACTGCTTCGACAGGAATTCGTCGCCGTCGCCCTGGTCGACGAAGAGCGGCAGCCGCTCCTGCCCCGTGGCGACCAGCTCGACGGTGTCCCATGCCTTCCATGTGCCCCGGTCCTCGCCAAGATAGGCGGCGAAGGCCTTCTCGCCCCACGGCACCTGCGACGGCGCCACGATCGGCGAGAACGCCGACACGCTCCGATAGCGCCCCGGGTGACGCAGCGCGGTCACGAGCGCGCCATGACCGCCCATCGAGTGGCCGAAGATGCCGCGCGCCTCGCTGGCGCCGAAGCGATCCTCGACGAGGCGCGGCAACTCCGTGACGATGTACTCGTGCATCCGGTAGTGCGTGGACCACGGCGCCTGCGTCGCATCGAGATAGAAGCCGGCCCCCTGTCCCAGATCATAGGCGGGGTCATCGGCGACGCCTTCGCCGCGCGGGCTCGTGTCGGGCGCGATCACGATGAGGCCGTGCTGGGCGGCATGCTCCTGCGCGCCCGCCTTGGTGATGAAGTTCTGCTCGGTGCAGGTGAGGCCGGACAGCCAGTACAGCACCGGACACGCCTCGCCCCGCAACGCCGCGGGTGGCAGGTAGACCGCGAACCTCATCTCGCACGCAAGCGCGTGCGAAGCATGCTTCCACACCTCCTGCCGTCCGCCGAAGCTCGCGCGCTGCTCGATGCGCTCCATGGCCACGGCCGCGTCAGAAGTGGATGACCGTGCGGATGGACTTGCCGTCATGCATGAGGTCGAACGCTTCGTTGATCTGCACCAGCGGAAGCGTGTGCGTGACAAAGGGCGCGAGCTCGATGCCCCCTTGCATCGCTTCCTCCACCATGCCGGGCAGTTGCGAGCGACCCTTCACGCCGCCGAAGGCCGTTCCTTTCCAGGTACGCCCCGTGACGAGCTGGAACGGCCGAGTGGAGATCTCCTGCCCCGCGCCGGCCACGCCGATGATGATCGACTGGCCCCACCCGCGATGCGCGCACTCGAGTGCCGCGCGCATCACGCCGACGTTGCCGATGCATTCGAAGGAGTGGTCCACGCCCCAGACCGTCATCTCCACGATCACCTGCTGGATGGGCTTGTCATGGTCTTTGGGATTGATCACATCGGTCGCGCCGAAGGACCGTGCGAGCTCGAACTTGGCAGGATTGGTATCGATGGCGATGATCCGGCCCGCCTGGGCCTTCTTGGCGCCCTGAATGACGGCCAGGCCGATTCCACCCAGGCCAAACACGGCTACCGAGTCGCCGGGCTGAACCTTTGCCGTGTTCTTCACGGCGCCCAAGCCGGTGGTCACGCCGCAGCCGAGCAGGCATACCTGCTCGTGATCGGCGGCCGGATTGATCTTGGCGAGGGAAACCTCGGCCACCACCGTGTACTCGCTGAACGTCGAGCAGCCCATGTAGTGGTACACCGGCTTGCCCTGGTAGGAGAAGCGCGTGGTGCCATCGGGCATGAGGCCCTTGCCCTGCGTGGCTCGCACCGCGACGCAGAGGTTGGTCTTGCCCGACTTGCAGAAGAGGCACTGGCCGCACTCGGCCGTGTAGAGGGGGATGACGTGATCGCCCGGCTGCACCGACGTGACGCCCTCGCCCACCTCCACCACCACGCCCGCGCCCTCGTGGCCCAGCACGCAGGGGAAGAGGCCCTCGGGGTCGTCGCCCGAGAGCGTGAAGGCATCGGTGTGGCACACGCCGGTGTGGGAGATCTTGACCAGCACCTCGCCCTTGCGGGGCGGCTCCACGTCCACCTCGACGATCGACAACGGCTGGCCAGCGGCAAAGGCAACGGCGGCGCGGGATTTCATGCAGGGCTCCTCCTTCGTGGGCTTCGGGTTACGACCGCGATCACAGGCCCCGGTTCACTCAGCGTGCACAGCGCGCGGCGGGGGCGATCGGCCCGTCGCGGTGCATACTATGGGGCAGTATTGTATATGAGCAGCGGGCTGCGCCGGTGCGGTGGCGGCCACGACCTACACCGCGGCGGGCGGCATTCCCACGCCCGCCACCTCGAGCCACGGCCAGCGGGCGCGATACGACGCCACCTTGCGCTCGAACAGCGAACGGTGCGGCATCAGCGGATTCATCGTGAGAATGCCATCGTAGAGAAGATCGAGACCGTGGGGAGCGTACACCGCCCCGGGGCGAATGCCGACGCACGTCGCGCACACCAGGAAGCGGTCGATGCCATCGCGTGCATGCCGCAACGGTTGGTACGGGTGACCGAAGTCCGCCTCGTACCACAGGTGGACGCGGGCCTGATTGCAAGCTTCGATAACCACGCCGAGATCGCCCAGCACGCGGTCCACGCGCGCCTGCACGCGGCGCTCACCCGCCTCGCTCGTATCGGCAGCGTCGAAGTAGAAGAGGTCGTAGTCCTTGATGTCCGCGTGCGGCGCACGGCCGGTGCGCAGGTTCCACACCGTCTGGAAGACGCATCCCGCCACGAGCCACCCGTCGGCGAGCGCAAGGGCGTCCCAACGCTCGATGATGGCGCGATTGCGATCGTTGGCAAGAACGTCGGCCCGAAACTGCAGCGAGTCACGGCTCGCAGGAGCCGGCGCGAACGCCCCGCTCAAAGGTGCGCGCCGACGAGTCGGCCGATGGCGTAGGTGACCGCCATGGCCAGGCTGCCGCCGGCCACGTTGCGCACGACGGCCGGCCATGGCGGTGCGCCACCCAGGCGGGCCGAGGCACTGCCCGTAATCACGAGGCAGGCCACCACCGCCACCACCGTGACCGGCACCGCAACGGCAAGCGGCACGAGGAGCACCGCGAAGAGCGGCACCAGCGCGCCCAGCGCAAACGACAGGGCCGACGCGAGGGCCGCATGCAGCGGGCTCGTATAGCGACCCAACGTGAGACCGAGCTCGATGTCCGCGTGCGCGGCAAGCGCGTTGTGCGCGGTGAGCTCCCGAGCCGCCGCGTGCGCAGTGGCGGCGGACAGTCCCTTCGCCTGCAGCAGCGCCGTCAGCTCGGCGAGCTCCTCCTCGGGCAGGTGGCGAAGCGCGGCACGCTCGCTGCGCACGGCGGCGCACTCGCTGTCGCGTTGCGCGCTCACCGATACGTACTCGCCCGCGGCCATCGACAGCGCGCCCGCCACGAGTCCTGCCACCCCGGCCGTGAGCAGCGCATTGAAGTTGGGGCTCGCGCCGGCCACCCCGAGGATCAGGCCGGCGGTCGACACGATCCCGTCGTTGGCCCCCAGCACGCTCGCACGGAGCCAGTTGAGCCGATCGGAGGTCACCGCGCGCTCGGCCGCGAGGTCGATGCCGTGCGCCTCCGATGGCGCCGAGACGCGCTCTGCGACCGGCGATGTGGCGGCGGGCCTGGCCGAGGCGCCCTCAGGATCCGCTTGACTCATGGACCGCAGACGGGTGCTCGGCGGAGGCGGCGCATCCGCTCGTCCTATTCGGGCCGGACCATGCGCGTGAGCAACGCGTCCTTCAGCACATAGTGGTGAAAGAGCGCGACCAGGGCGTGGCCCCCGGCGACCACCAGCAGGGCGTTGGCGAGGAGCTCGTGCGCATCCCCCAGTTGACGCAGGCCAGCGAACCACGTGAGGGCGCCCAGGACCGGCGCCGCAACGAGCAGTGCATATAACAAGCGATGACCCCAGAGTGCTGCGCGCTGTGGCAGCCCCGAGCCGGGGGCAGGAGGCACGCCACGCGTGCGGCGCAGGATAAGCCGGAGCGCCACGAGTGCCAGCACCGCAACGCCGACCCACACGTGGATCATGGGATCCAGCCGCAGATCGGCGCTCTGAGTGCCCCGGAGCTTGTCGCGCAGCGCCTTGCCCATGCCGTCGGAACAAAAATAGTTGAAGATCACGAGCGCCGCGACGAGCCAGTGAAGCGCGATCTGCGCGGCGTTGTAGCCCCTTCTGACGATCATCCCGAACCCTTCTCTACACGATGCGTTCCGATGGATGATCATACGCCCGCCCTCCGCGAGAAACCTTGCGCCGGCGCAAGGCACGGCGCTCGCGGCCGCGCTACTTGAGATACGTGCGAACGAGCGCCGTCATGTCGCGGACGCGCTCGTCGCGCCGCGGGTCACTTCCGGCGCGACCGCCGAATTCCTCGCGGATGTACGCTTCGAGCACCTCCGACATGAGCCCGTTGACCGCGCCCCGGATGGCCGCGAGCTGCTGGAGGACCGGCGCACAATCCGCGCCCGCCTCGAGGGCACGCTCCAGTGCTTCCGTCTGGCCGCGAATGCGGCGCACGCGCAGAAGGGCCTTCTTTTTGTCGGCGGGGCTGTGGGGCATGGCGACGGGTCCATTCTAGCGCGGGCGGCAGGCCGTGACGCCGGAGTTTCCCGGCGCAATGGCATCATCGACGTCCGGCCCGAGCGGACCTCGCCGCTCCCCCTCCCTTCACAAGGAATCGCATGAAGGCCGTCGGATACAGCACGCCGCAACCCATCACCCAGCAGGACAGCCTGCTCGACATCGTCCTGCCCGATCCCGTGGCCACCGGCCGCGACCTGCTGGTCGAGGTCAAGGCAGTATCGGTCAACCCCGTCGACACCAAGGTCCGGCGCAGCGCCGCTCCGGCCGCGGGCCAGTCGTACAAGGTCCTCGGCTGGGATGCGAGCGGCATCGTGCGCGCCGTGGGTCCTGCGGTGACCCTCTTTGCGCCCGGCGACCGGGTCTGGTATGCCGGCTCGATCGCGCGGCCGGGCACCAACAGCCAATTGCACCTGGTCGATGAGCGCGTCGTGGGCCATGCGCCGACGTCCCTCGATTTCGCGCAGGCCGCGGCGCTGCCGCTCACCGCCATCACCGCCTGGGAGATGCTCTTCGACC
>CALFEY010000230.1 GCA_937958295.1 uncultured Pseudomonadota bacterium | reverse complement strand
CACGGCGCTGTTCGCGCTGCTGGGCAAGCGCGTGGGGGTGGGCGCGGCGCGCGGCATCACACTGGCGCACGAAGCGGGGGCGCGCATCGTGGCGACGTATCACCCGTCGGCGGTGCTGCGCGACCCGACCGACGAGGGCAAGGCCGAGCGCTATCGGGCGATCGTGTCCGACCTGCGCAAGGCGGCAGGCCTCGCGCGAGGCTAGTCGCCGAACTCGTCGAAGATCGACTGCACCTTCGCGCGGTCGGCGAAGAAGGCATCCACGCAGGTGGGGTCGAAGTGCTTGCCGCGCTGGCCGCGCAGGAACTCGATGCCCTCTTCGACCGCCCACGCGTGCTTGTACGGGCGCTCGCTTACGAGCGCGTCGAACACGTCGGCCACCGCCACGATGCGCGCCACGAGCGGGATGTCGTCGCCGTGCAGGCCGTTGGGATAGCCCGAGCCGTCGTACTTCTCGTGATGCCCGAGGGCGATGATGGCGCCCATCGACAGATACTTGGAGGGGCTGCCTTTGAGGATGTCGTAGCCGATGCGTGGGTGCGTCTGCATCAGCGCGATCTCGTCGCGCGTGAGGGGACCTTCTTTCAGGAGCACCGCGTCGGGAATGCCGATCTTGCCGATGTCGTGCATCGGGGCCGCCACCTCGAGCACGTGCACCGTCTCGGCGCCCAAACCCAGGTGGGCCCCGATGAGCGCGGAGTACTTCGCCATCCGCATGAGGTGGTTGCCGGTCGTCTTGTCGCGGAACTCGCCGGCCTTGGCGAGCTTGGCGAGTGTCTCGAGCTCGCGCTCGTGGATCTCGGCCACCGACTTGTCCACCTGGTACTGCAGCACGCGCGCCTGGTCGGACAGCACGATCTTGTGGCGGCGCAGCTCGAGCAGGTTGGCGCAGCGGGCGCGCGTCTCGTGCTCGTCCAGCGGCTTGATCAGGAAGTCGGTGGCGCCGGCCTCGAGCGCGTCGTAGCGGATCTTGCGGTCGTCGACCACCGTGATCACCACGATCGGCACGTCCACGCAGTGGGGGAGGGCGCGGATCTGCTTCACGAGCTCGATGCCATCGAACTCGGGCAGCTTGTAGTCGGTGAGCACGATGTCGACGCGGTTGTTGCGCGCGAACTCGAGCGCGCGCGACGGCGTGTCGAAGAGCTCGAGATTGAGCTTGCCGTCGATCTGTCGGACGATCTCGGCCAGCAGCAGGCGACTGCTGAAGAGGTCGTCGACGATCAGCACGGTATTGCGCTGGGCGCGCGCAAAGGCGAGCTCGGAGACGACTCCGGAGCCCGGCATGGCTGTACGGAGTTGTGCGCTCATGGGATCCCCCCGGTTACTTCATGGCGTACGAGAAGTTCGAAAAAGCAATATGAGTGCCAGCAAGCCGCATGCACGGAGTGACCTCGACCCGTTCCGCGGTCGACGACCCGGCGGCCCTCTGCGAGATCCTTCGAGGGCGCTGCTTCGACCAGATGACAATATTGTAGAGCACAAAATAGCTTGCTCTTCCATCGCTTCGGCTTCGAAGTGTAACCCGCTGACGATGAATGAAATATGACCGGCCGCAGGAAGGCGGCGAGATGCGGCGACGGTGTCGCATTCCCGTCCATGCCGACGCGGCGTCGGCGGTGCGCACCCGAGACCGGATGCGCCGGCGACCGCGCGAGGCGTCAGGCCACACGGCACGTGGCGCGCGTGCGGGGCGGCAGGCGGCGGGCGCGCGCCGACGGGCCGCGTCAGGCGTCCCCCGCCCGCGGCGTTTCCGTGCGCTTGACGCGCCGTTCTGGCAACAGGCCGTCGGGACGGAACATGAGGCACACCACGAACACCACCGCCACGAGCATTTCGCGCAACGCCGCATGCTGCACGGCAGAGAATCCGGGCATCAGGTGCGGGAAGAAGCGCGACGACTCGAGGATGGCGATGAGGATGAACGCGCCCAGCACCGCGCCTCGCGCATTGCCGGTACCGCCGATGGTGAGCGCGAGGAAGATGTAGATCGTGAGCAGGGGCGCGAACACGTCGGGCGCGATGAACGAGGTGTAGTGCCCGTAGAGCGCGCCGGCGGCGCCGGCAATGGCGGTGCTGAGGGCAAAGGTCTTGAGCTTGAAGCGCACGACGTCCTTGCCGGCCACGGCGGTGACCTCGTTGTCGTCGCGGATGGCGCGCAGCACGCGGCCGTACGGCGAGTGCAGCAGGCGCGTGGACAGTAGGTAGCACACCCCCAGCACCATGAGCATGAGGCCGAGGAAGGGCAGAGCGAAGGCGTAACCGTAGGTGCGGGGGAAGGGCGCCGGGATGCCGGAGATGCCGTCCGAGCCGTTGGTGAGCCACAGCTCGTTCATGATCACGAGCCGCACGATCTCGGCGAAGCCGAGCGTCACGATCGCCAGGTAGTCGTCGCGCAGCCGCAGGGTGGCGAAGGTGAGGCCGGCGCCGGCGACGGCCCCGGCCACCATGGCGGCGACGATCCCGAGCGCCACCGGCCAGTGCAGGCCCGTGGTGAGCAGCGCCGAGGTGTAGGCCCCGATGCCGAAGAAGCCGGCGATGCCGAGGTTCACCATGCCGGTGATGCCCCATGACAGGTTGAGGCTGATGGTCATGAGGCCGTAGATGCACGCGAACGTGCCCATGGCGATGAGGTACTGGTCCACGGCACGGTCTCCTAGCGGCGCTCGCCGAGCAGGCCGCTCGGGCGGAACGTGAGGAACAGGAGGATGAGCACGAAGCCCACGGCCGACTTGTACACGGCGGGGAGCACGATCTGCGACACCTCCTCCGCGATGCCGATCACGAACGCGCCGAGCACGGCGCCCGGCACGCTGCCGAGTCCGCCCACCACCGCCGCGGCGAAGACGGCGAGCATGATGCGGAAGCCGATGAGCGGGTCGATCGAGGTATCGATGCCGAGGAGGATGCCCGATGCCCCCGCGAGTCCCATCCCGATGAACACCACGAGCCGCGCGATGCCCTGCGTATCGATGCCCTTCACCCCCGCAAGCGCGCGATTGTCGGCCGTGGCCCGCAGGGCGCGGCCGAGCTGGGTGTAGCGCAGCACGCAGAAGAGGACGGCCATCACGCACAGGGACCACGCGGCGGTCTCGACCTGCTGCGTACCGATGCGGAAGCCGCCTACCTGCCAGTCGCGGGTGAGGGGCACGGTGTAGGTGCGCAGCGTGTTGCCGAAGCCGAAGCGCAGCGCGTTCTCGAGGAACAGCGTCACCGCCACGGAGATGATGGCGAGCGTGATCGGCGCGGCGGTGCGCATGCGGCGGAACACGAGGGCGTCCGTGGCCACGCCCACGAGGCCGGCCGCAACGAAGCCGCAAGGGATCACGAGCCAGATCGACCAGCCGTACACCGCATTGAGCACCCAGCCCGCGAAGGCGCCCACCGCCAGGTGGCCGGAGATGCCGAAGTTGGGAAAGCCCAGCACGGCGAACATCAGCGTGAAGCCGATGGCGGGCATCGCGAGCACGGCGCCCGAGAGGAGGCCGTTGATCACGAGCTGGACGAGTTGGGAGAGGATATCCATGGGGGCGGCAGCAGCGGGTCAGCCGCCGAGGAAGAGGCGACGGATCTCGGGATCGTCGGCGATCGCCCGGGCGTCACCCGCACGGGCATTGCGCCCGAGCACGAGCACGTACGCACGATCGGAAATCTCGAGGGCGGCGAGCGCGTTCTGCTCGACCATGAGGATGGCCACGCCTTCGGCGCGGATCGCCTGCAGCGTGGCGAAGAGCTCGTCGGCGGCCTTGGGCGAAAGGCCTGCGGAAGGCTCGTCGAGGAGCAACAGCCGCGGCGATGCCATGAGCGCGGCGGCCACGGCGAGCGTTTGCCGCTGCCCGCCCGAGAGGGTGCGTGCGGCCTGCCGCCGCCGCTCGCGGAGCAGGGGGAAGCGCGTCATCATCGCCTCCATGCGCGGACGGCGGTCGCCTTTGAACAGGTAGGCACCGATGGCGAGGTTCTCTTCCACCGACAGCGACGGAAAGGTGTTCTGCTCCTGCGCCACGAAGGCCACGCCGAGCTCCGTGATGCGGCGTGCCTCGAGCGCCTCAATGGACGTGCCGTCGAGCTCGATGCGGCCGCGGCGCGCCTTCAGCATGCCCGCGATCACCTTGAGGAAGGTGGACTTGCCGGCGCCGTTGGGACCGATGATCGACACCATCTCGCCCGCATTCACGTGCAGGCTCACGCCCTTGAGGATCTCCTCGCTGGCGCCGTAGCCGGCAACGATGTCGTGGGCGGTGATCAGTGCCATGCGTTGCGCCCGAGGTAGGCTTCCTGCACGCGGGTGTCGGCCACCACTTCGGCGAACGTGCCTTCCACCAGCGTGCGACCCTCGGCCATCACGACCACCGGGTTGCACAGGTCGCGCACGAGCTCCATGTCGTGCTCGATGATGAGCACCGTCATGCCCTCGGCAGCGAGGTCGCGGATGTGGCCCGCGATGGCCTTGGTGAGCGTGGGATTGACCCCCGCGGCAGGCTCGTCGAGCAGGATGAGACGGGGCCGGGCCATCATGACGCGGCCGATCTCGAGGAGCTTCTTCTGCCCGCCGGACAGATCGGAGGCGAGGTTGTCCTTCACGTGATCGAGGCGCAGGCGCTCCGCCACGCGCAGCGCCTCCTCGCGGATGCGGGCTTCGGCCGCGTGTACGCGCGCACCGCCCGCCAGCGCACCGGCGAGCGTCTCGCCGGGGTTGTCCTGGGCGTACAGCATCAGGTTCTCGAGCACGGTCAGGCGCGGAAAGCCGCGGGCGATCTGGAAGCTGCGGACGAGCCCCGCGCGGGTGAGCGCATGCGGCGGCAGGTTGGTGACGTCCTTGCCATCGAAGGTCACGCGGCCGCCGTCCGCGCGCAGCATGCCGGAGACCACGTTGAAAAGCGTGGTCTTGCCGGCACCGTTGGGGCCGATGAGGCCCGTGATCGCGCCGGCACGCACGCTGAACGTGACGCCGCGCAGCGCCCGCAGGCCATAGAAGGCGCGCTCGATCTCGTGGACGACGAGGAGGCTCATGGAGGAAGCGAGATGGCCGGAACGCTCGAGGCAGCCCGAGCGTCCCGGCGACAGCAACGAGCTAGGAGATCTCGAGCGTGGAGAGCTTGCCGCCCTTCACTTGCTCGATCTTGAACTTCGCATCGACGATGTCGCCGACGGCGTCGAACTCGAGCGAGCCGCTCGCACCGTCGTAGTTGACCTTCTTCCCCTCGCTGATGAGCTTGATGCCGTCTACCGCATTGTCGACCACGGTGCCGCCGCCCTGGCTCACTTGCCGCACGGCGTCGCGGATAGCAGGGCCGGTGGCCTGCTTGGCCTGTGCGATGGCGAGCAGCGTGATATTGATCATGTCGTAGGCCTGCGACTCGAACGGGCCGGGATTGGCATTGCCGATGAGCTTCGCGAAGCGCTGGTAGGCCTTGCTGTCCAGGGCGGGGGAGGGCGTCACGGCGAACACGCCTTCCACGGCTTCCGGCGGCACGCTCTCAAGGAGCTTGGTGTTCACGCCCGTGCCGAAGCCGATCAGCTTGCCCTTGTAGCCCGCGCGGAAGATCTCGCGCAGCACGATGGCGTTGTCGTTGACGAAGCCGCCCAGCAGGATGACGTCCGGCTTCGCGCGCAGCGCCTTCTCCACCTCGGTGCGGTAGCTCGTCTTGGCGCCGTCGTAGATCTCGGAGGCGAACGGGATGTTCTTGGCCTTGGCCATCGCCGCCACGACGTCGATGTAGATCTGCGTGAAGGGCGTTTGCGGCCCCATGAAGTAGATCGACTTGGCGCCCTGGTCGATGGCGAGCTTGCCGAAGCGCGCGGCCTGGGCGGAGATGTTGGGTTGCGTGCGGACGAGGAAGCCCTGGTGCGGCAACTTGGTGATGCTGTCGGCGGAGCCCACGATGGCGCAGAACGTCTTGCTCTCCCAGCACACGGGCGCTACCGCCGCGGCCACCGACGAGGCCCAGGGGCCCAGGACCGCGACGGCCTTGTCGACGTCGATGAGCTTGCGCGCAGCGCGCACGGTGGCTTCCGGGTTGGTCTGGTCGTCCTCGCTCACGAGGCGGATCTGGCGGCCGAGCACGCCACCGGCCGCATTGACCTCCTTCGCTACGGCGGCCATGGCGTCGCGCATGCCGGGGCCGTAGATCGAGCCGGCGCCGGTCTGCGGCGTGAGGGTGCCGATCACGATGGGACCGGTGGCCTGGGCCCACGCGGTGAGGGGATGGGCGAGGCCCGCGAGCGACAGCGCGCCCGCGCCTTGCAGCAGCCCACGACGGGAAATGCGAAGCTTGTCCGACATGATCGACTCCTCCTGTTTTTGATGGATCTCGTGGCGCGCTGACCGCCGCGCCCTAACGCTTGCGAAACTGCATGAAGTCCGGCTTTCTTTTCTCGACGAACGCCTGCGCGCCCTCGAGCATCTCCGCGCTCCCCGCGGCGGCGGCGAGCATCCGCGAGCCGTGCGAGAAGCCGGGTTGCAGCAGGTCCCACCAATAGTTCGAGCTGACCTTGGCGATCTCGAGGTACTTGGGGCTCAATGCCAGGATCTCCGCGCACCACGCGTCCACGCGCTCGCGCAGCCGGTCGTGGGGCACGACCTCGTTGATCCAGCCCATGTCGTATGCCTGCTGCGCGGTGTAGCGGCGGCACAGGAACGATACTTCCTTGGCGCGCTTCTCGCCGATCATGAGCGTGAGCATGTTGGTGCCGCCCACGACGGGCGCGCTGCCGATGCGCGGTCCCGTTTGGCCCAGCACCGCGCGGTCGGACGCGACCGCGAAGTCGCAGGCCACCACGAGCTCGTTGCCGCCGCCCATCGCGAAGCCGTTCACCGCAGCGATCACGGGCTGGCGCACCTGGCGGATCGCGTTGACGAGCTCCACGGTGCCCACGAAGAGCTGGTGGAGCTGATTGTGGTCCGGGTCGGCCAGGTCCTTAAGATAGCCCCCGGCGCAGAAGGCCTTGTCGCCGGCGCCCGTCAGCACGATCGCACCGATCGCCGGGTCGGAGCCGCACGCCCGGAACGCCGCGGTGAGATCGGTCTGCGTGGCGAGGTCGAAGCTGTTGTGCCGCTCGGGATGGTCGATGGTGATCCACGCCACGTGATCGGCCACCGTGGTCTTGACGTGCTGGGTGTTGATGGGAGCCAGGACGCTCATGACGCTCTCCTCGGGGGTGGGCCCGCGCTTGCGCGCTCGCGCGCAAGGCGCACGCCGGCTGCCACGCGATCCCAGGTGGCGGCGGTGACGCCGGCACTGCGCAGGATGTGCTTCTGGATCTTCTCGTTGGGCGTGCGCGGCAGGCGGTCGATAAACTCCACATAGCGCGGCACCGCAAAGTGCGGAGCGAGTGCATCGCAATGGGCGATGAGGTCGGCCGGAGCGAGCGCGGCGCCTTCGCGGATGACAACGCTGATCTTGATCTCGTGCTCGCCGCCGTCGATGGACGAGCGCACGGCAGTGGCGGCGCACTCCGCTACAGCCGGATGGGCCAGCACCACTTGCTCGACCTCGTACGACGACACGTTCTCGCCGCGTACGCGCAGCGCGTCGTTCACGCGATCCACGAAGTAGTACCAGCCCTGCGCATCCTTGCGCATGCCGTCCCCCGTGTGCCACCAGAGGTTGCGCATGGCCTTGAGCGTCCCCTCTGGATGCGCGTTGTAGCCGGCGCACAGCGTCCATGGCTTGCGATGGCGCACCACGAGCTCGCCCATCGCGCCCTCTTGCACCTCCTCGTCGGTGTCGGGATCGACCAGGCGGATCTCGTACCACTCGTCGACGAGCACGCCCACCGCTCCCGGCGGACGGTCATCGTCGTAGGGAGTCATGAGGGGGAGGCAGGTCTCCGTCTGGCCGAAGGCATCCACGCACGCCTCGATGCCGAAGCGCGCCTTGAACTCGGCGAGGATCTGGTGGGCCGTGGGGACGGCATAGATCACGCGCAGGCGGTTGTCGGCGTCGGTGGGACGTGGTGGCTGCTTGAAGATGAAGTCCATCGTCACGCCGAGGAGGTTCGTGGCGGTGACGCCGTTGCGACGGATACGGTCGATCCATTCGCTCGCGCTGAACTTCTCGTATAGAACCGCATGCGCTCCGCGGATGAGGCAGGGGTACGTCGTGAGGAACTGCGCGTTGCCGTGGAAGAGAGGGAACGAGTTCATGTACACGTCGTCGGCTGTCAGCCGCACGAGGCTCGCACCCTGTTCCGCGAAGAAGTAGAACTGGGCGTGCGGCATGAGCACGCCCTTCGACGGCCCCGTGGTGCCGGACGTGAACAGGATGGCCGCGATGTCCGTGTGCGCCACGCTCACGCCGGGGTCGCTCTCGTTGGCGGTGCGCAAGGCGGCGAACGGCCGCAGTTCTAGCGGGGACTCGGCCGCGGTTGCGGGCAGGTTCCCCATGACGTAGGCCACGCGCAGGTGCGCAAGGTCGGCACCGCAGTCGATGAGCGAGGGCAGCAGGCTCGCGTCCGTCACGGCAAGGCGCGCGCCGCAGTTGTTGGCGACGTGCGACAGGAACTTGCCGCGATAGTGGATATTGACGGGCACCTCGACCGCGCCGAGCTTGGCGAGTGCGAACCAGGCGAGGACGAAGTCGCGGCTGTTCGGCAGGAACAGGAGCACGCGATCACCATGGCGAACGCCCGCCGCCGCGAAGCCGTGCGCCAGCCGGTTGACCTCACGATTGGTCTGCGCAAACGTGAGCGGCGGGGTGTCCTCCCATTGCAGGTAGGGACGGTCGGGCTGCTCGCGCGCGCGCCGTTCCAGGATGCGGCCGAGTACCCACTCCCGCGGGTCGGCGTAGGTGAGGGTGATGTCGCGGAACGTGCGGTCGGTCATGGGGCTGGCACTTTCGCGGCGCCGGCCGCGCGCTCCGCCGGGCGCCGCCCGAGGAAAGTGCGGCGCGGATCGAACATGCGCAGCGCGCCGAGCTCGTCGGGGGTGGGCAGCGATTCGAAGGCGACGTCGGGGTGCACCTGCAGCGCAAAGCCGCATTCCGCGCGGACCTGCGCGATGGCCTCGGGCAGGGACTCGCCTCCGAGCACGCGGCGGATCGCGAAGGGGGTGCCCGGCGCCTCGCGCTCGAGCACGGCGCGGGAAGTCACGATGGTGCGCACGGCATGGCCCGGGCTCGTCACGTGCGCCACCGAGGGCACGAGGCGCGATGGCCCGTGGCGCACGGTGACGATGACTTCCCGTGCCGCCGAGGCAATGTCGTTCGCGCCACCGGACCCCACGAGGAAGCCGCCGTCGTTGTCGTAAGTGGACGCGATGTTGCCTTCACCGTCGACCAGGGCCGCGCCGATCGCGCCCAGGCAGCGATTGTGGGCGCCGGAGACGAGCGTGCCGAGGGTCACGGACACATCGGTGAGGCAGCGCGAGGTGGCGAGGTTGCGGTTGGAGAACACGAAGGGCTCGCCCGGGCGTGGCGAGGAGCCGTAGATGCCGATCTCGGAGACGAGCCCCACGTCCACGCCTTGCGCCGTGAGTGTGCGCTCGGCGAGCCACGCCGCGAGGTTGGAGGCGCCGATGCCTGCCAGCACGGTGTCGTGACCCCGCTCGCGCACGGCGCGCGCGATGCAGCGGGAGGCCGCGACGATCATGCGTTCCTCGGCGGTGGCGTCGCTGGCGTCGGCGAGGCGCGCGAGCGCCGGCAGCTCGGTGATCCAGTGGTCGGGCCGCGCGCTCTCCTGCAGCCCCGCGAGCCGCGTGGGCGTGAGCTTGTGGAGGTAGGCCGCATGGTCCGGCACGCCCGTGACCCACTCCTGCAGCCAGCGGGCGAAGGACTCGCGGTCGCGGCATGCCGCGGCCACGTCGGCGATGAAGGGGGCATCCTCGACATAACCTGGCACGCCCTCGAAGGCGCCGCTGAAGGAGCCGTAAGGATGCGAGCCGAAGGGAACTTCGCACACGGCCACCACCGCATGGCCCGGCACGCGCACCAGCGTGTTGTAGCGCCGGATCTCCTCGGTGCTCACGATGCGCTCCACGCAGGCGATCACGCCCTGGCGCGCGGCGAGCGCACCCCACGCGCTCTCGCCGTAGGGGCTTGCCATCACGACGTTGCCGTTGCGGTCGGCGGCCACGCCTTGCAGGAGCGCGAGGTCGGGCACCAGCGGCGCGACCACGCCGGCGACGGCGCCCGAGAAGGGGTCGGTCACGTCGGCGTAGCCGGTGCCGCGGAGGCCATCGGCGAGCGCGCTGCCGCGCAGCGAGCGCGTGGGCATGAAAGGCAGGCCGAGCGCGCCCGCCATCAGCCGTTGCACGAGGGTCCACTGCGACCAATGCTCGATCTCGACCTTGCCCTCGTCGATGGCGCGCTTGAACAGCGGGTTGATGGCGCCCGCGGGATAGCTCTCCCCCGCATAGGCCGTGATCAGGCGCTTGACCACGCCCGCCGCGACCAGGGCAGCCTGGGAGTTGGCAAAGCCCACGCTGCTGATCGTGAAGTCCGGCGCCTTGCCGCCGAACTGGCGCACGATCTCCATCAGCGCCGCATTGGGACGCGCGTCCGACCAGCACACGTGCAACGCCATCCCGGGCTGCACCTGCGTGCGGATCGCCTGTGCGAGCGAGGTCGACTTGTCGCGGCCGTAGTCGGGCGCGAGGTCGAAGGAGGGAGGGGGCAAGGCAGTCATGCGATCGGCAGCGCTAGCGGCCCTTGAAGTCGGGCTTGCGCTTCTCCACCACGGCCGCCACGCCCTCGCGCAGGTCGTCGGTGTGCTGCACGATCGACTGCAGGGCGGCGGCGAGCTCGAGGCTCTGCGCGAGCGAGGACCGCTCGGAGTCGCGCAGCAGGCGTTTGTTCAGGCGCACCGAGTGAGGCGGATTGGCGGCGATGCGCTGCGCGAGGTCGATCGCTGCGCTACGCAGCTCCGCCGCGGGGTGGATCGACGACACGAGGCCCCACGCGGCGGCCTGCGCGGCGGTGATCGCCTCGCCGGTGAGCGTCATCTGGTAGGCACGCGAGACGCCGGCCACGCGCTGCAGCCACCACGCGCCGCCGTCGCCGGAAATCAGGCCGATGCGCACGAAGCTCTCCGCCAAGGTCGCCTCCGGCGAGGCGAGGCGGATGTCGCCCATCATCGCGAGGTCGCAGCCTGCCCCCACCGCGGGTCCGCCTACCGCGACCACGACGGGCACCTCGAGCGCGTAGAAGGCGAGCGGAATGCGCTGGATGCCGGCCTTGTACGCCCGCCGCATCTCGGCCGCGGAGCCGCCGAACATCCCGGTGCGCGCGTGCATCTCCTTGACGTTGCCGCCGGCGCAGAAAGCCGGCCCGTTGGAGGCGAGCACGATGCAGCTCACCCCGAGGTCCGCATCGAGGCGCTGGCAGGTCGAGACGAGTGCGTCGACCATCTCCTCGTCGAGCGCGTTGCGCGTCTGCGGTCGATTCAGCGTGACCACGGCCACGCGTCCCAGGCGTTCTACCAGCACGGCATCTTCGGACATATGCGGATTGCCTTATCGTCAGGCGCGGCGCGACCGCGCGGTGCGGGTGGGCGCCGCCGAGGGCGGCGGCGGGGCGTTGAAGTGACGCTGGATGGCATCGAGGATGAGCGTGCCGAAGGCGGCGGATTTTGCCCGCACGGTCTGGCTCAGGCCACCGATGCCAACCACGAGCGGCATGTCGTCGGAAGTTACCGGCAGCGCGGCGGCGACGATGCCGGCGCCCGGCGTGATGCGGTCATAGGACACGCCGTAGCCGTCGGTGCGGATGGCCGCGAGGTCGCGCCGCACGGCAGCGAGCTGGAGCTTGGGCGTGCCCGCGGGATGATCCTCGTTGAAGCGATGCACGAGCCAGCGCACGCGGTCCTCGCTCATGCGCGACATGAACACGCGGCCCGCGCCCGAGTAGGCGATCGGTCGCAGCGTGCCGGGACCCACGTGCAGGCGCATGGCCGTGGTGGCCGGCACGACGTAGATGTAGCGCACCACCGTGGAGTGCTCGGAGGCGAGGATGATCGTCTCGCCGGTGGCATCGCCCAAGTCGTTCATCATGCGCACGATCGCGCCGTCGGGCGCCAGCATCGGCTCGATCCAGGCCCCCAAGAGTGTCACGCGTGGCGTGGGACGGTACGTGCGGTAGCGAACGCCGTGCTGCAGGTAGCCGAGATCCACGAGGCTCTTCACCAGCACCGAGGTGCTCGACTGTGGGTAATCGAGCGCACGGGCGATGTCCATGATCGTCGCCTCGGCGCGCACCGAGTCGAAGTACTCGAGCACCTCGATCACGCGCGCTGCCGACTTGACGAGGCTCGTGGTCATGCGGGGTGGCCCACAAGCGCGGGCTCGTCGATGAGCACCGACCACGCGGCGTCGGCGCCGGCAGCGAGGATGCGCGCGCCGACCAGATCGTTCCAGTACGACTCGGTGCCGTAGTCGTCGCGCCACGTCCACAGGCGTCGCGTGAGGCGCTGCAGGGGATGCTCGAGCGAGAAGCCCATCGCCGCGATCACCTGGTGGGCGCACTCGGCGGCCGTTCCCGCGGCTTCTCCGGCGCGGGCCTTGGCAATCGCGGCATGGAGCACGGCCGAGGGGGCATCCCAGCGGTCCACCGCCAGGTCCACGGCAGCGGCAGCGGCGGCCACTTCGCCGGCATGGCGCGCGAGAAGCTGCTGCACCGCCTGGAAGGCACCGATGGGGCGGCCGAACTGCTGGCGCGTCTTGGCATGCTCGAGGGCCAACTCCAGCGTGGCTTCCATCGCCCCCGTGAGCTGGGCCGCGCGCAGCAGCGCCGCAGTGGCGATCACCTCGCGGGCATCGATGGCGCGGTCGGCAACCAGCGGCGCAGCTTCAATGCGCAGGGCATCACGCGGCTCGCCAGCCAGGTTGTGACCGGGAGCATCCACCACGAGACGGTCGTAGCGTGCGAGGCGAGACTCGTTGCCCACTTGCACGAGCGCGATGACATGGCCGGCATGGCGGCCCCACGGCACCGCGGGCAAGCTGCCGCGGCTGGGCTCGATGTGCGTGCCCTCGATCGCCACCGACGTGAGTCCAGGGGCGTCGGGCCAACCTGCTCGCGCGGCGAGCCAGGCGGCGAGCATGGCTTCCGCGATGGGAATGGGGGCGCCCACCCGCGCGCAGCGACGCAGGATGGTGGCGGCCGCGCGCATCGCGTCCGTGCCGGGATGGCCGGCGTCGTCGGCGAGCACGCCGGCGAAGCCCGCCGCGGCCGTCGCGCTCCACATCGCTTCGGCGAAAGGCGGCCCGGCATGGCCGTCGGCATGCTGCGCGAGCATACGATCGACGCTGTCGGCAAGGAGAGTGGTGTCGCTCATCGCAGGCCGAGCTCGCGCGCCACGATGCCGCGGAGGATCTCGCGCGTGCCGCCGCGCAGGGTGAACGAGGGGGCCGACAGCAGCGCGAGCGCCAAGTCCGCGGCGTATGGGTCGCGCGCGTCGCGCGAAGCTGCGCACGGCGCGAGCAGACGCGCGATCTCGGGAATCTCCCGCTCGAGCGAGGTGCCGAGATCCTTGACCATCGCGGCCTCGACGTTGGGTTGGCGGCCGGCGTCGAGGGCCGCGGCAATGCCGAGCGACATGCGGCGCAGCGTGGCGAGGTGCGCGAAGAGCCGTCCAACCTGCACGCGCGCCTCCGCCGTGGGCGCGGCGGCACAACGCCGCACGAGCGCCATCAGCAGGGGGAAGGTGCTGAGGAAGCGATCCGGTCCGCTGCGCTCGTATGCGAGCTCGCCGATCACGAGCTGCCAGCCCGCACCCTCTTCGCCGAGCAGGAAGGCGTCCGGGACGAAGACGTCGTCGAGAAGCACTTCGTTGAAGTCGCGGTTGCCGGCGAGGTCCACCACCGGCCGGGCGGTGAAGCCCCGGGCCTGCGTGTCGACGAGAAATTGCGTGAGGCCGGCGTGCCGATTGGCCGAGGCGGGGGCGGTGCGGGCGAGCACGATCACGTATTGCGCGCGCTGCGCGTGCGACGTCCACAGCTTGGTGCCGGCGAGGCGCCACCCGCCGTCGCAGCGCGTGGCGCGGGTGCGCACCGACGCGAGGTCGGACCCGACGTCGGGTTCGCTCATGCCGATGCCGATGCCGCAGGTCCCCTCCGCGATTCGCGGCAGGACCGTCGTGCGCGCGAGCTCGGAGCCGTGCCGGAGGATCTGCGGCCCGCTCTGGCGGTCGGCGATCCAGTGCATGCCCAGCGGGGCGCCGGCGGCGAGCATCTCCTCGTACACCACGTAACGCTCGACCGCGCTGCGACCATGGCCGCCGTACTCGCGCGGGAGGGTGAGGCCGATGAAGCCGGCTTCGCCGCAGCGGCGGGTGAAGCCGGCGTCGTAGGTCATCCACGCATTGGAGTGCGCGACGTAGCCTCCGGCCTCGCGCTCCTGCGCGAGAAAGGCACGCACGCGGCTGCGCATCTCGTGGGCGCTCGCGGGCAGGGCAGGGGCATCGAAGGTGAAACGCACGGAGCGGATTCTAGCGGCGGGGCGCGCTCCATCATCAGCACGATGCCATATATCATTCCCGTGATATATGGCGACGCAGCAAAATCGGTCCGCGCCCGCCTCGGTCAGCGGGGCCGGGGACGCCGTGGAGCGTCACCGGGAAGCGAGCGGGACGAGCCTCACGCGAACGCCGGTCCCAGGGGCTTCAGACGCAGGCC
>CALFEY010000229.1 GCA_937958295.1 uncultured Pseudomonadota bacterium | reverse complement strand
GCTCGCCGACCAGGTCGGCAAGTTCTACCTCGACCTCGCCGACGAGACGATGGTCAGCGCGCTCGCGATGGTTCACCAGCGCTTTTCCACGAACACGTTCCCCACGTGGGACCTCGCGCATCCCTTCCGCTTTATCTGCCACAACGGCGAGATCAACACGCTGCGGGGCAATTTCAACTGGATCCGTGCGCGTGAAGGCGCCATTGCGTCCGAAGTACTGGGGGAGGACCTGCCCAAGCTGTGGCCCCTGATCTACGACGGGCAGTCCGATTCGGCGTCCTTCGACAACGCGCTCGAGTTGCTCGTGATGGGCGGCTACCCGCTGTCGCACGCGATGATGATGATGGTGCCCGAAGCCTGGGCCGGCAACCCGCTGATGGACGAGGACCGGCGCGCGTTCTACGAATACCACGCGGCTTTGATGGAGCCGTGGGACGGCCCCGCCGCCATGGCCTTCACCGACGGCCGGCAGATCGGCGCCACGCTCGACCGCAACGGGCTGCGCCCCGCGCGCTACGTGGTGACCGACGACGACTACATCATCATGGCCTCCGAAGTGGGGGTGCTCGACATTCCCGAGAGCAAGATCGTCAAGAAATGGCGCCTGCAGCCGGGCAGGATGCTGCTGGTGGACATGGAGCAGGGCCGCATCGTCGACGACGAGGAGTTGAAGCGCACGCTCGCCACGTCCAAGCCGTATCGCGAGTGGATGCGCAAGTGCCGGCTGCGCCTGGAGGACATGCCGGAGCCGGCGCCGAGCCTCCCGTCGGAGGTGTCGCTGCTCGACCGCCAGCAGGCGTTCGGCTACACGCAGGAGGACGTCAAGCTGCTCCTCACGCCGATGCTCGAGAATGCCGAGGAGGCGCTGGGCTCCATGGGCGACGATGCCGCGCTGCCCGTGCTCTCGAACCGGCCCAAGGTGTTCTACAACTATTTCAAGCAGCTCTTCGCACAGGTCACGAATCCGCCGATCGATCCGATCCGCGAGGAGCTCGTGATGTCGCTGGTGTCGTTCGTGGGGCCGCGGCCGAACCTGCTCGGCATCGACACCACGGAGCCGCCGATGCGCCTCGAGGTGGCGCAGCCGATCCTCACCGCCGAGAACATGGAGAAGATCCGTCACGTCGATCTCTTCTCCGGAGGCGCGTTCAAGTCGGTCGAGCTCGACATCTGCTATCCGGCGTCGTGGGGCGCCAACGGCATGGAGGCGGCGCTTGCAAGCCTTGCCGCGCACGCCGAGGACGCCATCCGGCAGGGCTTCAACATCGTCGTGCTGTCCGATCGCGCCGTGTCGCCCGGGATGCTGCCGATCCCCGCGCTGCTCGCCACGGCTGCCGTCCATGAGCACCTGGTGAAGGAGGGCATGCGCACGTCCACGGGGCTTGTGGTGGAGACGGGCTCGGCGCGCGAGGTGCACGACTTCGCGCTGCTCGCAGGCTACGGCGCGGAAGCGATCCACCCGTACCTTGCCCTCGAGACGCTCGCCAAGCTGGCGGAGTCGATCCCTGCGATCGATCCCAAGGAATCGGGCAAGCGCTACATCAAGGCGATCTGCAAGGGCCTGTACAAGGTGATGTCCAAGATGGGCATCTCCACCTACCAGTCCTACTGCGGCGCGCAGATCTTCGAGGCGGTGGGCCTGCAGAAGTCCTTCGTCGACAAGTACTTCACGGGCACCGCCAGCAACATCGAGGGCATTGGCCTCTTCGAGGTGGCGGAGGAGGCGGTGCGCCTGCATACGCTCGCCTTCGGCGACGATCCGCTCCTGCGCGACATGCTCGATGCTGGCGGCGAGTATATGTTCCGCGTCCGCGGCGAGGCGCACATGTGGACGCCCGAGTCCATCGCGCGCCTCCAGCACGCTACCCGCGCCAACAGTGCGTCGACATACCGCGAGTACGCCAAGCTCATCAATGACCAGAGCCGCGAGCTCAAGACGTTCCGCGGACTGTTCCAGTTCAAGGCAGCCGAGCGCACGCCGGTGCCCATCGACGAAGTGGAGCCGGCGGTGTCGATCGTGCGTCGCTTTGCCACCGGCGCGATGAGCCTCGGCTCCATCTCCACCGAGGCGCACACGACGCTCGCCGTGGCCATGAACCGCATCGGTGGCAAGTCCAATACCGGCGAGGGCGGTGAAGACGAAGCGCGCTATCGCAACGAGCTGCGCACCGGCAAGAGCGGCATTGCGGCAGGCGACACGCTCGCCACCGTGCTCGGGCGCGACCGCATCGAAGTGGAGGTTCCCCTGCAAGCCGGTGACAGCCTGCGCAGCAAGATCAAGCAGGTGGCGTCGGGTCGCTTCGGCGTGACCGCCGAGTACCTGTCATCCGCCGACCAGATCCAGATCAAGATGGCGCAGGGTGCCAAGCCTGGCGAAGGCGGTCAGTTGCCCGGGCACAAGGTCTCGGAGTACATCGCCAAGCTGCGTTACTCCGTCCCGGGCGTGGGCCTCATCTCTCCGCCGCCGCACCACGACATCTATTCCATCGAAGATCTCGCCCAGCTCATCCACGACCTCAAGAATGCGAATTCCAAGGCGTCCATCTCGGTGAAGCTGGTATCCGAGGTGGGCGTGGGCACGGTCGCCGCGGGCGTGGCCAAAGCCAAGGCCGACCATGTGACCATCGCGGGGCACGACGGCGGGACGGGCGCTTCGCCGGTGTCGTCGATCAAGCACGCCGGCACGCCATGGGAGTTGGGCCTCGCTGAAACGCAGCAAACGCTGGTGCTCAACCGCCTGCGCGGGCGCATCGCGGTGCAGGTGGACGGCCAGATGAAGACGGGGCGCGACGTGGTCATTGGCGCCATGCTCGGCGCCGACGAGTTCGGCTTCGCCACCGCCCCGCTGGTGGTCACCGGCTGCATCATGATGCGCAAGTGCCACCTCAACACCTGCCCGGTGGGCGTGGCGACGCAGGACCCGGTGCTGCGCAAGCGCTTCAAGGGCCAGCCCGAGCACGTGATCAACTACTTCTTCTTCGTGGCCGAGGAACTGCGCGAGATCATGGCGCGGCTGGGTTTCCGGACCCTGAACGAGATGATCGGCCGGGTCGACTTGCTCGACATGCGGCGTGCGCTCGATCACTGGAAGGCAGGTGGTGTCGATCTCTCCAAGCTCCTCTATCAGGCGCCGGCGCGTGAAGGCGTGGCGATCTGGAACGTCGAGCGGCAGGATCACGGGCTCGACAAGGCGCTGGATCACAAGCTGATCGAGGCGGCCCGACCGGCCTTGGACAAGGGCGAGCCGATCCTGGTCGAGCT
>CALFEY010000228.1 GCA_937958295.1 uncultured Pseudomonadota bacterium | reverse complement strand
GTGCTGCTCCGATGCCGTACGTCGCGGGCGCGGGAAACCAGCGCTCGCCGAGCCACGAGCGATAGGGGTAGCCCGTGCCGTACACCACCGTGCCGCCGCTCGCGGCCATCGCGCCGAGGTATCCCGGCGTGTAGCCGGCGTATACGGTGCCGGGCGTGACGCCGTAGATGCGCGCGAACGTCGCGAAGTACACCGGCGACGTCGGCGGGATCGCATAGATGTCGTCGGGGACCGAGGCGGCGAGCGTCCACGGTCCGGTGGGCTGCGTGGCGGTGAACCACACGCCGGCCTTGAGGGCATACAGGACATTCGAGGACGTGCGCAGGATCGGCACCGAGGCATTGACCGCGCGAGCGAGCGACGTGCCCGGCTCGCTGACGAACTGCGGCGGCCCGTCGTAGGTCGCCGTGAATGCCGGACCGTTCGTGCGCGGGATCGCCGCGGTTTGCGGGATGGCGTTCTCGGCGAGCGCCTCGCGCGCCTGCACCGTGCCGGCCACCGCCGGCAACACGGCGCCGGCCAGCGATGCCGCCGGAATGCGCGCGAAGTCCGCAGGCAATGCGTCGCTCGCCACGAACGTCCACGGCCCGTTCAGCGACGCGGCGCGAAACCAGCGGCCGGCGAGCAGCGCATAGACGTTGCCTGCGCTGTCACGCAGTACGTCGGCGGTGGTGTTGGACGCCCACGCGAGCGAGGTGCCCACGATCGGCACGAAGTCCGGCGCGCCCTTGAACACCACGAGCTCGGCGGGGACGTCGCTCGTGTAGATGGCGGGAATGCCTTGTGTCAGCGACGGCTTGGGATTGGCGCGCTTGCCGCCGTCGAGCATGTCCACCACGCCGGTGGCCGCGACCTTCTTCGCCACGGCATCAAGGCCGGTGGGCGGCAGGAACGGCTGCTCCCACGGCCCGGCAAGCGTGTTCGCCATGAGCCAGCCGTCGAACACGCGCAGGAAAACCTGCGGCGCCGCGGCGCTCTTCAGCAGCAGCGCCCGAGTGTTCACGATCCGCGTGAAGCCCGGGCTGTCGGCCACGGGCTTCCACACGGGTGCGCCATCGATGGGCACGAGAATGGCCGGCGACGTGCTCACGATGACGCGCGGGGGCGTGTTGTCGACGGCCACCGTCCGCGGCGGGAGATTGGCCGCGGCGAGCGAGGCTTGCAGACGGTCGAGCGAGACGGTGCGCAGCAGGCCTGCGGCGGCGGCATCGAGCTGTGGCGCGAGCGAGGCGCCGCGATCGGCGAGCGCGGGCAGGTCGAGCTTGCTCACCTTGAGATCGGCGAGCGCCACGGTACGGGTGGTCTTGTCCACGCGCGTGGTGGCCGTCGCCTCGAGCGTGCCGAAGGTCTCGTCGCGCACGTTCGCGCCGCGCAGGGCCACCGCGCTGCGGAAGGCGATGCGGTCGCCGTCCCAGCGCGTGACCTGCGGCGGATACACGAGCATCGCGCCTTGCGCCACCGTGACGTGGCGCGGCCATCCGGCCGGCGCCACGGCACCTGGCGCCACGGCACCTGGCGCCACGGCACCTGGCGCCGCCGGCCCCGGCGCGGCCGGAGACTGCGCGAGGACGACGTTGCCGGCGAGAAGACCTGCCGCCAGAGCGGCGCGGCACCAGGACAATGGGATCATCGAGGGCTTTCGGAACGAGAGTGACGGCGCCAAGGCGTGAAGCACGAAGCGCGCCCGCATTCTACGGCATGCCTTGGCGCCGCCCACGGGGGATGGCGCAGAATGCGGGAGATCCCTCCAGCCAGCCGCAAGCCTCATGCCTCTGCCCGAATCGCCCCATCGCACCGAGATTCACCTGCGCCGCATCGAGATGCGCGGCTATCGCCGCGACGACGGCCTCTACGAGATCGACGGCCGCGTCGTGGACACCAAGGCGCGGCGGCTGCGCACCATCGACGGCAGCGAGATTCCCGCCAACACGCCCATCCACGACATGTGGATCCGGCTCGTGGTCGACGAGTCACTCCTCGTGCACGACATCCTTGCGGTGAGCGACGCAACGCCCTTTCCCGTGTGCCGCGAAGCGGTGGCGCCGATGCGCGCCATCGTGGGCGAGCGCATCAAGAGCGGGTGGACCAACATGGTCAAGGCCAAGCTCGGCGGCGCCACCGGCTGCACCCACCTCATGGAGCTCCTGATCCCGCTCGCCACGGCGGCCTACCAGACGCTCGCCGAAGTGCGGCTCGCCCGGCCCGATGTCGTGAATGCCGCCGGCCAGCCGCTCAAGATCGACTCGTGCTACGCGTATGCCTCCACGCGCGACCTCGTGCGCATGAAGTGGCCTGCCTTCCATCGTCCCGCCCCTCGCGGGGACTCCCGCCAATGAGCACCGAGATGATCCCGGGCGTGATCGCCCACGCGATCCAGCTCGCCGTGGCGCCGGTATTCCTGCTGACCGGCGTGGCCGGCCTGCTCGCGGTGATGGCCAATCGCCTCGCGCGCGTGATCGACCGCGCGCGCTGGTGGGCGGACGTGTGGCCGCGGCTGTCCCACGCGGCGCGGGAGGATGGCCGCGCGGAGCTCGCGGTGCTCGAGCGGCGCCGTCACCTCGCGAGCTGGTCGATCAACCTGTGCACCTGCGCAGCGCTGCTCATCTGTCTCGTGATCGTGGCGCTGTTCGTGGAGGAGTTCATCGGCGTGAACGTGCGCTGGATCGTGGGCGGGCTCTTCATGCTCACGATGCTCGCCATCATCGGCGGGCTCGCCGCGTTCCTGCGCGAGGTCTACATGGCCACGCACTCCACGGTGATCGACGCGTCGAAGCTCGACCGGGAGCTGACTGCGCCCTAGGGGGCGTCGGGGGTGCCGCCGCGGGCGGCGTGCGGCGGGTCCACGCTCCGTGGCGCGCGCTTGCCTAGAGGCGGCGCGTCGGGCCGGCGCGACAGCGCCTCGACCATCGCGACCGCGTCCGTGCGCAAGGTGTCGACGTGCGAG
Source organism: uncultured Pseudomonadota bacterium (assembly GCA_937958295.1). Lineage (GTDB taxonomy): Bacteria > Pseudomonadota > Gammaproteobacteria > Burkholderiales > Casimicrobiaceae > VBCG01. The sequence continues at coordinate 3,033 of CALFEY010000228.1, read as the reverse complement.
TCCATGTGCGCGGCCGCAGCCGCCTCGTCCATGGCAAGGATGGCCTCGATCACGCGCTGGTGCTCGACCATCGAGCGTTCCATCAGGCCTTCATGAAACGTGGTGGACCGCCGGTAAGGTTCGAGGCGACTGCGCAATGCGAGCGCCTGCCCTTCCACGTAGGCGTTGTTGCACGCCCGATAGATCGCCTCGTGGAGGCGCGCATTGGCCTCGTAGAAGCGCCCCGGATCCTTGCGCTTCGCCGCCTTGCGACAGGCCTCGTGCGCGGCTTCGAGCGCATCGCGGTCGGACTTGTCGTGGCGACGGGCCGCGAGCTTCGCGCAGGCGCATTCGAGGATCGCCATCATCTCGAACATCTCCACGAGGCTCGCCACGGTCAGCTGCGCGACGTACGCGCCCGTGTGCGGCTTGAGCTCGATAAGGCCCGCGGAGGCGAGGTGCTTGAAGGCTTCACGCACGGGCGTCCGCGAAACGCCGAATCGCCGGCCGATGCCCTCCTCGTCCAGGCGCGTGCCCGGAGGCAGCTTCCCCGCAAGGATGTCGAGCTCGAGCGACTCGGTGATCTGCGAGGCGCGCGTACGGGAAGGGGTCGGCGAAGGACCGGGAGGTGGGGGTTTGATGGGCATGCGCGGCGGTTTCCGACCCGCATCTTATCCATTCGCGGCCGAGTACAGGATGCGCACCATTCACGGGCAGAACATATTGTATACGCGCCACTTTAGATCGTATACGATCGTCGAACACGGGCAGCGCGTAGCGCGCGCCGCATAAATCCTTATACAACATATATTTACATATTGATCACGGCGGCCCGGCAGCGGCACGGCGCTTGCATAAGGTTTGACAGGAGACTCCATGACCTCGACTTCCACCTCCGACATTCCCGGCCTCGATGTGGGCCCGTACCTCCGCGGCGAACCCCTTGCGCTCGACGACCTCGCGGCCCGCCTGCGCTGGACCTGCGAGAACGTGGGCTTCTTCTACATCGAGAACCACGGCATCGCACCGGAGCTCATCGAGCGCACCTTCGCCGCGTCGCGGCGGGTGCACGCGATGCCGATCGCTGCCAAGCACGAGATCGAGCTCAACGAGCAGAACATCGGCTACATGCTCGTCAACCAGAGCATCCAGGGGCATTCGAAAGTCGAGAAGGCGCGCAAGCCCAACTACAACGAGTCGTTCTTCTGCATGCGTGACCGCGCGCCCGACGACCCTGACGTGATCGCAAAGAAGCCCTACAAGGGCCTCAACCAGTGGCCGCGCGACCTGCCCGGCTTCCGCGAGGACTGCCTCGCCTACATGGGCGCGGTGGAGAACCTCGGCATGCAGATGCTGCCCGTCGTGGCCCGCGCGCTCGGGCTGCCGCTTCAGTTCTTCGACGCTTACTTCAATCCCGCAAACCTCCAGCTGCGCCTCCTGCACTATCCCATCCGCGACGAGCGCGAGCCGGAGCAATACGGGGCGGGCGCCCACACGGACGCGGGCTTTCTCACGTTCCTGATGCAGCACGGCGTCGGCGGTCTCCAGATCCGGCGCCCCGACGGCACGTGGTTCGATGCCCCCGTGCTGCCGGGCAAGTTCATCGTGAACACCGGCGATCTCCTCCGCCGCTGGACCAACGACCGCTGGCTATCCACGCCGCACCGCGTGATGAACGTGTCGGGTACCGACCGCTACTCGATCGCGTTCTTCTTCGGGCCCGACCTCGATCGCACGCTGTCCTGCCTGCCGACCTGCCAAGACGCGGCGCATCCGCCGAAATATCCGCCGATCTCGTACGGTGAATACAAGAAGGAGTTCGTGGCCGCGAACTACTTCAATCCGAAGTCACTCGCCAAGACATCCTAAGGACCTGCCATGCTCGACCGCCTCCGCTGTTGTTCCGTGCCGCGCCTCCTGGCCCTCGCCGCTGTCGTGCTGGGCGCCTTCGGCGTGCCTGCGGTCGACGCACAGAGCTTCCCGTCCAAACCGATTCGCCTCATCATCGGCTACCCCCCGGGCGGTGCGGTCGATGCCAATGCCAGGCTCATCGCGCCCAAGCTGGGCGATCTCCTGGGCCAGCCCGTCGTCGTCGAGAACCGTCCGGGAGCATCGGGCGTGATCGCCACCGACTACGTCGCCAAGTCGCCCCCCGACGGCTACACGATCCTGCTTACGACGATCGGCCACGCCATCACGCCGGTCATCACCAAGAAGCCGCCCTACGAGCCGATCGCCGACTTCGTCCCGGTCACGCAGGTCACCGGGACGTCGATGGTCCTGCTCGTCAATCCCAAGGTGGCGGCGAAGACCCTTCCTGAATTCGTGTCTCTCGCCAAGGCGAAACCCGGCAAGCTCAACTACGGCTCGTCCGGGCCTGGCGATCCGCTCGGCCTCGCGATGGAGGTGCTGAAGCTCACCGCCGGCATCGATGTCGTGGAGGTCCCTTACAAGGGAGTGGGACCCACGTTCACGGCCATGCTGGCCGGGGACATCGAAGCGGCCTTCATGCCGCCTTCCGCGAGCCTGCCGTATATCAAGGCCGGCACGCTCAGGCCGATCGCGATGGGTGGCGCGCAGCGCTCGGTCGCGCTGCCCGACGTTCCCACCGTGGCCGAGTCGGGCTACCCGGGCTTCGACGCGGTGAACTGGCAGGGTCTGTTCCTGCCGGCCAACACGCCGGCAGACATCGCGCAGCGGTACCAAAGGGAAGTGGCCAAGGTCGTCGCGATGCCGGAGATCCGCGATCGGCTGATCGCGGGCGGCCAGGACGTGGTGGCGAGCACGCCGGAGGAGTTCACAGTGCGCATCAAGTCCGACGTCGCCAAGTTCGGCAAGGTCGTGCGCGACGCCAAGATCCCGCTCCAGGATTAGGCGCTACCTTCCGCCGAGCCGGGCGGCAAGCCCCGCGATCGGCATCGCGCCGTTGTCCATTTCCGCACGTAGACCGCGACCAGTCTTCAGCCGCCGTACTTTTTGATCAGTGCCTTCGCGTCGTCGAGGAGCCCCTGGCCGTTGGCCCCCTTGGCGCCAACCTCGCCCACCCACTCCGTG
>CALFEY010000227.1 GCA_937958295.1 uncultured Pseudomonadota bacterium | reverse complement strand
GGGGACGGGCGCGACGGCAGTGTCCACAAGGCCAGGCGGCGCACCGGGGCTCGACGGGACCACCGTTGCCCATCCCACACGTGTCCGCGCCGCGGGCGCGCGGTGGGGCGCGAGACTCCCGTGGTGGTCCCCTCGAATCGACACAAAGGATTGGCAATGGAAGCGACCTCGAAGCCCCCGCTGCGGGCGTTCGTCGAACAGATGGCTCGCGTGCCGTGGCAACAGTTCCCGGGCCACTTCGGCGGCGCGCTGTCCAAGCCGCTCGTGTCGCCGGACAACTCGGGCTCGCCGCGTGTCGACTTCCGCATCTCGCGTTACGCGCCGATGGGGTACGTCGAAGAGCACGTGCACAAGGTGCAGGAGCAGGTGTACTACGTGCTCGAAGGGGAAGGCGTGCTCACGCTCGACGACGCCTCCCACCTCATGCGCGCGCACGACTACGTCTATGTGCCGCCCGGCGTGCGGCACAGCTTCACCAACACCGGCCTCGACGGACTCGTGTTCTTCGTGGTCACCACCCCGGCCCACGACGACGAGCTGCCGCGCTAGGAGCGCGTGTGGCGCAGCAGGAAAGCAACCTGGACATGACAAGACCCCTCGCCCTCGTATTTGGGGGCACCCGCGGCATCGGCGCCGCCTGCGTGCAGGCGCTCTCCGCGGACGGCTGCGACGTGGCCTGCACCTACGTCTCCTCTGCCCCCTCCGGCGGTCCCCGGGCATACCGGGCCGACGTCGCCGATGCGACCGCCGTGGCGGAAGTATTCGCCGACGTGCGACGCGATTTCGGCCGCGCGCCCGGCGTGGTGGTGGCCAACGCCGCCATCAGCGTGCCGCCGGCCCCGCTCGCGCAGTTCGACCGCGATGATTTCCGGCGCCTTGTCGAGACGAACATCGTCGGCGCCTTCAACATGCTGGCCGAAGCCGCGCGGCAGGTTCCCGAGGGCGGCTCGATCGTGGCGATCACCACGTCGCTCGTCCGCCACGCAATCGCCGGCCTCGGTCCGTACTCGGCCACCAAGGCGGCGGTTGAGAGCCTCGTGCGCTGGCTTGCCAAGGAGCTGGCGGCACGCCGCATTCGCGTCAATGCCGTCGCGCCGGGCCCCGTGGACACGGACCTCTTCCGCGCCGGCAAGACGGACGAGGCCAAGGCACGCTCGGCGGCGATGAGTCCCTTCAACCGCGTGGGCGAAGCCCGCGAAGTGGCGGCCGTAGTGGCCTTCCTGGCCTCGGACAAGGCGTCTTGGGTGCATGGACAGGTCGTGCAACCCAACGGCGGCCTCATTTAGGAGCGGCATGATGGCAACAACCCATTCCCGTGTAGGTTCCGAGTTGCGCCACGGCGCCCTGCTGATCGATGGCGCCTGGGGAGCGGGCGCGCAACGGGCCGTGGTGCTCGACAAGTATCGCAACGTGCCGTGGGGCGAAGTGGAGGTGCCCGGGCGCGAGCAGGTGACGCAGTGCGTGGCGGCGGCCGAGCGCGCGTTCCGGGCGAGCACGCTGGACGGTCACGCGCGTGGCGCGATCCTCGACCGCGCCGCTGCGGTCGTCGAGCGGCGCACCGACGAGCTCATCGAGATCATGCGCGCCGAGGCGGGCTTCACCCGTCATGATGCCGCCGGCGAGCTGCGTCGTTGCGTGATCACTTTCCGACTGTCGGCCGAGGAGGCGCGCAACTTCCGGGGCGAGATGGTGCCGATGGAAGGCGCGCCGGGACAAACCGGGCGCATCGGCTTCACGCTGCGCGTGCCCTTGGGCGTGGTGTGCGCGATCACGCCCTTCAATGCGCCGCTCAACACCGTCATGCACAAGCTGGGCCCCGCGCTGGCGGCCGGCAATGCCGTGGTGCTGAAGCCCTCTTTGCACACGCCGTTCACGGCGATCGTGCTGGCGGAGGCGCTGCTCGAGGCGGGGCTGCCGCGGGGGCTGCTGTCGATCGTGCACGGCGGGGCGGAGGTCGCGCAGTGGCTGCTCGACGAGCCTCTCGTACGCTTCTACGCCTTCACGGGCAGCACGACCGTCGGCCGGGCAATCCAGGCCCGCGCCGGGCTCCGGCGCACACAGATGGAGCTCGGCTCGATTGCGTACTGCATCCTGTGCGACGACGCCGACCTGGAGGCCGCGCTACCGCGCGTCGTCAATGCCGGCTACCGCAAGGCGGGACAGGTGTGCACGTCCGTGCAGATGTTGCTCGTGCACCGTTCGCGGCTGCAGGACGTGCAATCGCGGCTTGCGACGATGGTGGCGGCGCTTCCCTTCGGCGATCCGGGGGAGTCCGCCACAGTGGTGGGGCCCGTGATCAGCGAGGCATCGGCCGTGCGCATTGCCGAGTGGATCGAGGCGGCGGTCGCGGCGGGGGCGCGGCTTCTTGCCGGCGGCGAAAGGCGCGGCACGGTCGTGCCGCCGACGCTCCTTGCCGACGTGTCCGACGCCACGCCCCTCGGCTGCCAGGAGGTGTTCGGGCCGGTGATGTGCATCGCGCCGTTCGATACCCTCGACGAGGCCATCGCCCGGGTGAACGCCACGCCGTACGGCCTCGCCACCGGCGTGTTCACGAACCGCCTGCGCGATGCCTTCGCCGCCGCGCGGCGACTCGAAGTGGGTGGCGTGCACATCAACGAGACGTCGAGCTCGCGCGTGGATGTCATGCCCTACGGCGGCTCCAAGGACAGCGGCTTCGGCCGCGAAGGACCGCACCATGCCATCCGCGAGATGAGCGAGGAGCGCATGATCACGCTGCTGCCCTGAAAGCGCGACGCGCGCCTCAACCGGAGAATCAAGCAATGCCCAAGATCAAAGGCGGCGAGCTCATCGCCGAGTACCTCGTCCGCCAAAAGGTGCCCTACATCTTCGGCATCTGTGGCCACGGCAACGTTGGCATCCTCGACGCGCTCTACGAGGTGCGCGACGAGCTGAAGCTCATCTCGCCGCGTCACGAGCAGTGCGCCGGCCACATGGCCGACGCCTACTTCCGCGTGAAGCACAGCCCGGTGGCCACGCTCACCTCTACGGGGCCCGGGTCGGCCAACATGGTGATGTCGCTGGCCACCGCGCTGTCGGATTCGTCGACTTTCCTCGCCATCACGGCCAACGTGCCCACGAGCCAGGCCAACCGCGCGCCGTTCCAGGAGCTGTATGCGCACAACCAGGCCGATTTCGCGCAGGTGCTGCGGCCGGTGGTCAAGCGTACGTTCCAGCCGAGCCGCGTCGACATGCTCCCGCTCGCTTTGCGGCAGGCCTTCGACACCATGCTCACCGGTCGGCCCGGCCCGGTGAATCTCGACATCCCGTACAACGTGTTCCAGGAGGAAGAGGACGTCGAGCTGCCGGCGCTCTCGCACGTGTACGGAACGCATCGTCCGGGCGCGAGCGACGCCGACGTTGCCGCCGCGGTGGAGATGCTCGCGCAGGCGCGGCGGCCGGTGTTCTTCATCGGGCAGGGCACCACGCTTTCGGAAGCGGGGCCCGAGATCACGGCGCTGTCGCAGCGTTACGGCATCCCGGTGATCACGTCGCCCAATGGCATGGGCTGCGTGCCCGCGGACGATCCGCTCACGCTCGGCTTTATCGGGCGCAATGGGGCCTATCCCGCCAACCAGGCCGGACGCCACGCCGACCTCGTGCTGTGCATCGGCACGCGCTTCGACGATCGCAGCTCCTCCACGTGGCATCCCGGCTACTCGTGGAATTTTCCGCACACGAAGCTTGTGCAGGTGGACATCGATCCGCAGGAGCTCGGCCGCAACTATCCGCCCACGCTCGGCGTGATCGCCGATGCCAAGGTCTTCGCGGCGCAGCTCCTGGCCGCCGCAGCGACGCGCAACGAGCTCACGGCGGCGCGCTACGCCCCGTGGCGTGAGAGCGTGGCCGGCTGGCAGCAGGAATGGGAGGCCTTCATCCGGCCCGCCTTCTCGATGGTGACCACGCCGATTCGCCCCGAGTACGTGGTGGCGGCGCTCACCGACGTGCTGCCCGACGACGTCATCCTCTCGCTCGACTCCGGCGTGCATCACAACTGGTTCATGCAGTTCTGGAAGCCCAAGCGCGCGCAGAGCATGCTGAACAGCTGGGGCTACTCGTCGATGGGCTTTGGCGTGTGCGGCATCCTCGGCGCCCAGCTCGCCGCCCCCGAGCGCACCTGCGTGTCGGTGTGTGGAGACGGCGGCTTCATGATGGCGCCTTACGTCGTGGCCACTGCCGTGGAGTATGGCCTGCCGTGCGTGTGGATCGTGTGGAACAACTTCGCATGGGCGGCCATTCGCGACCTGCAATACGGTCTCTTCCAAGGGCGCGAGCTCGGCACGGCGTTCTACAAGGGCACGCAGGGACCGGGCGGCGAGCGTTACAACCCCGATTTCGCGGCGTGGGCGCGCGCGCGCGGCGCCGACGGCGTGACCGTCACCCGCAGCGAGGACCTGCGCGGCGCAGTGGAGCAGGCCGTGAAGAATCGCCGGCCGTGCGTGATCGACGTGCACATCGATGCCGACGTGCGGCCGCCGTCGACGGGGACGTGGCAGCTGCCTCCTATTCCCTACAAGGAACCGCTCTTCGGCAAGCCGTGGCGGCCGGAGTGAGATGACAGCCCCGGGGCGCATGAGGCATGACGCCTGCGCGTGAGCCTTGCGAGCACGCCGCGCGCCGCTATCTTTCCTGTGCCGTTCCCCATGTCGATCCCGTTCCGCTGGACGCTTTCCTCGCCCACGGCGATGCCGCGATCCGTTACCTCGAGCAGCACACTTCCGTGAGCCTCATGCCGGTGGCGACCTACCCTGACGACGACCCCGACCTTCCGGGCGCCACCTTGGGCGGCCGCGTCCTCGAGCCTGTGGCCTTCGACGCACGCGCGCTCGGCGCCGACTTTGCCTTGCTGCGCGCACCGTTGCCGGAGTTCCTGCTTTTCGGCGGCATGATGGTGAGCCGGCAGAACATCCCCCACCTGCGCCGGGCGACGCGATCCTTGCGCTCCGCCGCGCACGTGGCGCGCCTGCTCGCGCGCCGGGTACACGAGCGCCTGCGGGCGCCGCGCGGCACCACCCTCGTGCTCGGCGATGCGCTCGCCGGGCGGCTGCTGGCCTCGTTGCGCCGCACGCGCGTGAGCCTCGCCACGGCCATGAGGGTGGGCGGCCCGCGTCCGCACGATGGCGCGGTGATTGGGGTGAATGCGATCGACGCCCACGGCGCCACGGTGGGCCTCGTGGCCGCGCGCGGCGTGGTGCTCGCCACCGGCGGCCTCTCGCACGGCCGTGACCTGCGCGCCGCCGGCGCATCTCTCACCCCGCCAACATCGGATGGCGCCTTCTGGATGCCTGCGTCGACCTTCACGCGTGCCGATGGCACGCCAGGCGTGTACCCGCACACGGTCGCGGATCGCGCCAAGCCGGGACTCATTGCCGTCGATACCCGCGGCGTGCGATTCGTGAATGAAGCCGTCTCGTATCACGAGTTCGTGCGCGCGCAGTTGCGTGCCTCCGCCACCGCGATCCCCGCGTGGCTCCTGTGCGATGCCCGCTTCCTGTGGCACTACGGACTCGGGCGGGTGCGCCCGTTCACCCGGGGCATCGAGCAGCACGTGCGCGACGGCTACCTGCGGCGCGGCGCGTCGGTCGACGCATCGGCGCAGGCGATCGGCGTTCCCGCTGTGCGGTTGCGCGACACCGTCGACGTCTACAACTTGCGTGCGCGCGATGGGCGCGATCCGGCGTTCGGCCGGGGCGGGGATGCCTACCAGCGGCACTTAGGCGATGCCGCTCGCGCGCCCAATCCGTGCGTGGCGCCGCTCGAGCGTGCGCCGTTCTATGCCCTGCGGGTGCTGCCCGCGGACCTCGGGATGGCCGCGGGGATCCGTACGGATGCCAAGGCTCGGGTGCTGGACGCGAAGGGGCAGATCATTGCCGGCCTGTGCGCCTGCGGCAACGATATGCACTCGGTGATGGAGGGCGCGTATCCGGCACCCGGCATTACGCTTGGCCCGGCGCTGACGTTCGGTTATCTCGCGGGGCGGGACGCCGCGGGGAGGGCGACTGCATGAGCGAGCCCGTGGACGTCCTGGTCATCGGAGGCGGCAATGCCGCCCTGTGTGCGGCGCTGATGGCGCGCGAGGCGGGGGCGACGGTGCTGCTCGTCGAGTCGGCGCCGAAGGCCTGGCGCGGCGGCAACTCGATGCACGTGCGCAACCTGCGCTGCATGCACGATGCGCCGCAGGACGTGCTGATCGAGGCGTATCCCGAGGAAGAGTACTGGCAGGACCTGCTGAAGGTCACGGGCGGCCTCACCGACGAAGCGCTGGCCAGGCTCGTCATTCGGCACTCGTCCACGTGCCGCGACTGGATGCGCACGCATGGCGTGCACTTCCAGCCGCCGTTGTCGGGCGCGCTGCACGTGGCGCGCACCAACGCCTTCTTCATGGGTGGCGGCAAGGCCCTCGTCAATGCGTACTACCGTAGCGCGGAGGCGCTGGGCGTGGCGGTGCGCTACGACACGCCCGTGGCGCGGATCGAGCTCGACGGCGATCGCTTCGTGGCGGCGGTCACGGAGGGCGGCGAACGGATGGAAGCGAAGGCCTGCGTGGTGGCCTGCGGTGGCTTCGAATCGAACCTCGCATGGCAACGCGAGGCATGGGGCCTCAACGAGCGCGGGGAGTGGCCAGCGGAGAACTTCCTCGTGCGCGGCACGCGCTTCAATCAAGGTGTGCTCCTGCGCTTTCTCATCGATTCGGGCGCCGATACGATCGGCGACCCTACGCAGGCACATTGCGTGGCCATCGATGCCCGGGCCCCGCTCTACGACGGCGGCATCTGCACGCGCATCGACTGCGTGTCGCTCGGCATCGTCGTGAATCGCGAGGCGCGGCGCTTCTACGACGAGGGCGAGGACTTCTGGCCCAAGCGCTACGCGATATGGGGGCGGCTCGTGGCGCAGCAGCCGGGACAACTCGCGTGGTCGATCATCGACCAGAAGGCCGTCGGCCGCTTCATGCCGCCGGTGTTCCCCGGCACGCAGGCAGAGACCCCCGAGGCCCTGGCCGGCAAGATCGGCCTTCACCCGGCAGCGTTCGCGGCCACCGTGTCCACCTACAACGCCGCATGCCGGCCGGGCGCCTTCGATCACACGGTGCTCGATGACTGCCGCACCGTTGGCCTCCTGCCCGCCAAGACGCACTGGGCGCTTCCGCTCGATACCCCTCCCTATGTTGCCTATCCGCTGCGCCCCGGCATCACCTTCACGTACCTCGGCATGAAAGTCGACCAGACCTGCGCGGTGCGCTTCGGCGGACGTGCGAGCCCCAACCTCTTCGTGGCCGGCGAGATCATGGCGGGGAACGTGCTCGGCAAGGGCTACACCGCCGGCGTGGGCATGAGCATCGGAACGGCCTTCGGCCGCATCGCCGGTGCGAGCGCTGCCCGCGCCCTCGGACGGGCCCATCCCACCTTCACCCGCGAGCTCGACCATGCCCTCGCTCGCTGAGCTCGTTGCGGAGGCGCGGGCGATCGCGTCGGGGGGCGGGTCGGCCACCCCGGAGGCCGAAGCGACGCGCGTGCTCACGATCTGCAATGCATGTCGCTACTGCGAAGGGTATTGCGCGGTCTTTCCCGCCATGACGCGTCGCCTCGAGTTCGGACCGGCCGACGTGCACTACTTAGCCAACCTCTGCCACAACTGCGGCGATTGCCTGCACGCCTGCCAGTACGCGCCGCCGCACGAGTTCGCGGTGAACGTGCCGCGCGCGATGGCCGAGGTGCGCCGTCGGACCTATCACGACTACGCGTGGCCACGCGCGTTCGGCGCCGCGTATCGGCGCAACGGGCTCGTGCTCTGCCTTGCGCTCGCCGCGGGGCTCGCCCTCTTTCTCTTGCTGGGACTCGCGCTTACGGGAAGCCTTTGGCACGAGCCGCTCGCCGGCAACTTCTATGCGGTGTTTCCGCACAATCTGCTGGTGGCAATGTTCGCAGCCGTGTTTCTCTTCGCGGCGCTCGCGCTTGCGCTGGGTGTCGCGCGCTTCTGGCGGGACGTGGCGCCGGGCGCGCCGCCGGCCGGGCAGGGCGGCGCGGCGGTGGCGGAGGCCACCGCGAGCGTGCTGCGCCTGCGCTACCTCGGTGGCGGTCACGGCGCGGGCTGCAACGAGGTCGACGACGCCTTCACGCTCGCCCGGCGGCGCTTCCATCACCTCACGTTCTACGGCTTCATGCTGTGCTTCGCGGCCACCTGCACGGCGACCGTGTACCACTACCTCCTGCACCTGCCGGCACCCTATCCGCTGGACAGCGCCCCGGTGATCCTGGGCACGCTCGGCGGTGTGGGCTTGCTGGTCGGACCGGCGGGGCTCTTCTGGCTCAACCTGCGCCGTCACCCGCTGCACGGCGATCCTGCGCAGCAACCGATGGATCGCGGCTTCCTGGTTCTGCTCTTCTTGACGAGCCTCACCGGCCTTGCGCTGCTCGCGTGGCGCGACACCGGCGCGATGGGGCTTCTGCTCGCCGTACACCTTGGATTCGTGATGGCGTTCTTTGCCACCATGCCCTACGGCAAGTTTGCCCACGGGATTTTTCGCAGTGCGGCGCTTCTCAAGTACGCGATCGAAAAGCGGCAGCCGAGCGGGCTCAAGCTGAAGGAAGACTGATGCATGATGCCATCGCGCTCACGAGCGGAGCCTGCGCAAAGGTGCGTCAGGCGGCCTCGTCGCGCTGGCCTTGCCGCCTGCGGACGCCACGCAACGGCCTTGCCGTGAACGCAGCGAGCAGCGCGACCATCGCCGCTGCGGCGATGGCACTGGCCTGCATGCCGCGTACGAACGCGTGCCGGGCTGCGTCGCTGAGGAGCGAGCGGGTGGGCTCGGCGGCGCGGGCGGCGATGTCCAAGGCCGCGCCGAGCGTGGCGCGGGCTTCGGCGAGATCGACGGCGTCGATACCTGCGAGCGGCACGTCGGACAGGGTCATCCGGTAGATCGCCGCTCCGAGGCTGCCGAGCAGCGCGATGCCGAGCGCTCCGCCCAACTCGGAGCCCGTCTCCGACAGTGCGGACGCTGCGCCGGCATGCTCGGGCGGTGCGCGGCCGACCACAAGATCCGTGGCGAGCGTGAATACAGGCGCGAGTCCCACGGCATAGAGCGTGAATGCGCCCACGATCCAACCAAGGCCGCTGCGCGTGGCGACGGCCGCGAGCAGCATGAATCCGAGTGCCGCGATCACGAGTCCACCGGTGATCACCGGCGCTGGCCCGAAGCGCCCGGCAAGGCGCGGGGTGAGGCTGGCGCCCACGATGAAGCCCAGCGCGAACGGCATGCTCCACAGTCCCGCCTCCAGCGTCTGCATGCCGAGCACGAGCTGCAGGTACTGGGCCACGAAGACGAAGATGCCGAAGGCCACGAAGGTGCCGAGGGCGTAGGCCAGCAGGGCCGACGTGAAGGCGCGGTCGTCGAATAGCCGCAGGTCGATCATCGGTCGCGCCAGCGTGCGTTGCCGCCGCACGAACGCGAGCGCAAGCGCCGCCCCCACACCGATCACTGCCAGGGGCGCGAGGCCTACGCCTTCCTCGGCGATCTCCTTGATGCCCCAGATCGTGGTCATCACCGCGCACAGCGACAGGACGGCGCTCGCAAGGTCCAGGGCGCCAGGACGCGGATCGCGGTACTCCGGCAACAGGAACGGCCCGAGGGCGAGCAGGAGCACCATCACCGGCACTGCAAGCAGGAACACGGCGCGCCACCAGTAGAACTCGAGGATGAGGCCGCCCACTACCGGACCGATCGCGCCGCCCACGGAATAGCTCGCCACCCATACGCCGATCGCAATGCGTCGCTGCGCGGGGTCGTGGAACATGTTGCGGATGAGCGAGAGCGTGGAGGGCGCGAGGGTGGCCCCGGCGATGCCCAGCACCGCACGCATGGCGATAAGCATGGGCGGTGTGGTGGCAAAGGCCGCCAGGACCGACGCGGCCCCGAACGCTGCCGCGCCGAACATGAGGAGCTTGCGGCGGCCGATGCGGTCGCCCAGCGTGCCCATGGTGATGAGCATGCCCGCCACCATGAAGCCGTAGATGTCGATGATCCACAGCAGTTGCGCGGCTGTGGGACGAAGCTCGCGCGAGATCGCCGGCACCGCGAGGTTCAGGACCGTGAGGTCCATCGCGTATACGATGCAGGGCAGGGCGATCACGGCGAGGCCCAGCCAGTCGCGGGGCGTCGCACGGCGGGGGGAAGTGGTCATGCACGGGCCTTCGTTCGGAGCGAAGGCCAGACGATAACCCGGCGGTGTTCCCACCGCCGGTCCGGCGTCCGGTTACGCCGCGCTCGAAGTCACTGGCAGCGGCACCATCACTGCCTGTCCCGGCGTGGCACAGCCCATGTCGCAGCAGCGTCCTGGCTGGCGATTGCGCGTGATGGCGCGGCCTTCCTGGACGAGGGCACCACGCTCGAGGAGGCGCTCCACGAGGTCGACCTTGTTGCCGAGCGGGTAGTTGCGCCAGATCTCCTGCTTCATGGCGGCCGGTGAGCCGCCTCCATGCAGGCTGATGAGCGAGTACCAGCCGCCCTGGTAGGAGGCCGTGAGGTCCTCGATGAAGCGGGCGACTTCGATGCGTTTGTCGTACGGGACGTCGGGATTGGCGCGCAGCACCTCCGCGAGCGTGGCGGCGGTGGCGGGATTGTGGTCCTCGTCCGGACCGGGGAGGGCCACGATGAGTCCGCCCGACACCTCGTGCGCGAGACGGTGCATGTCGTAGATCTGCGTGGCGAGGAGCAGCTTGCCGATGTTGGCGAACACGGGCTCCGGCATGAAGGTGCCGCTCGCGGAGTCCTGCGTGCCGTACACGCTGGCCGCCACGCCGCACGCGTAGAACCCTTCGACGATCTTGATGAGCTCGACCATCGGCTCGCGCAGGTTGCTCTTGGCGCCGGGATCGAAGCCGTTGGCCTCGCACATGAGCGCGCCGGCGCCGATGAGGAGATCGCCGAAGCCGGCACGCGCCCCGATGCAGGTATGGCGGTGGTGCGTGGCGTAGCTGTAGGTGAGCACATGGCTGTGCTCCCATTCGCCGGCGTAGAACACCCGCTCCCAGGGCACGAACACGCGGTCGAAGATGACCACGGCGGTGGACTGGCCATACTTGCGCGAGAAGAGGGCGGCACCGTGCTCGAGCTTCTCCCCGGGCCGGCCCGCGGGACGTGCCACGATCGTCATGCCCGGCGCGTCCACCGGCACGGCGCAGCACACTGCGAAGTCGGCGTCGGCCGCGCCCATGTTGCGGCTCGGCATCACGAGGAGTTCGTGCATGTACGGCGCGCCGGTGACGATCGCCTTCGTCCCGCTGATGACGATGCCCGTACCATCGCGCGAGACGACGTGGACGTAGGTGTCGGGGTTGGCCTGCTCGTGCGGCTTGCGGCTGCGGTCGCCCTTGGCGTCGGTCATGGCGATGCCGATGGCGAGGTCGTCGTCCTGCACGTGCGCGAGGTACGCGGCGTAGCGCGCACGATACTCGGTGGTGCCGCGAGCGTCGTCAATGCGCGCCGTGACCTGCGCGAGGCCGGCGAGGGCGTCGTGGGCAAGGTAGCGCTGCGCGCAGCCGGTCTCCTGGCAGAGCAGGCGCACGACCTCGAGCTTGTTGAGAAGGTCGCCCGCGGACTCGTCCACGTGAGTCATGCGATTCACCACGCGGCCGCGCGCGGCCTGGGTGGCGAGCGCGATGGGTGCCACGGCCGGATCGAGCGCGAAATCGTAGGTGTACGCCAGCGCATTCACGCCGGGCCGCAGCGCGGGCTCGTCGGCCACGCTCTCGACGCGGTGCCCGTCGACGTAAACCACGGGCCGGGAGCGCCGCAGCGACTCGCGGTACTGCGCGCCCGACATGAGATCGGCGCGAGTAGGTTCGATCCCGGGCATGTCCACGCGGCATCCTCCTGTCATTGTGTCGGGAAATTTGAACACTGTTCAAACGGCGGGTCAAGCGCCTATAATCGTGCGATGGCTTCCTCCATCGCGACTGCGCGCGAAGCGCGCCAGCGTGCGCAGTCCGATGCGCGCCGCTCGCTCATCCTCGACGCTGCCCGCGCGGCGTTCGCCGAGCTTGGCCTCGAAGGCGCGAGCCTGCGCGAGATCGCCCGCCGCGCCGGCTACACGCCCGGCGCCATATACAGCTATTTCGCCAGCAAGGAGGACGTCTACGCGGCGCTGCTCGGCGAGTCGCTGGAGCGGGTGGTGGCACAGGTGGAGGCAGCGCGCGCGCGCAGCGCGAAGCTCGGGCCTGCGGCCACGGTACACGCCACGGCCACGGCGTTCTTCGATTTCTATCGGGACCATCCGCGCGACCTCGACCTGGGTTTCTACCTCTTCCCGGGAATGCAGCCGCGCGGTCTCACGCCGGCGCTGAACCGTGCCCTCAACGAGCGGCTCCGCGATGCCTTGCGCGCGACCGAGGCCGCGCTGCAGGCGCTCGGCATGGCGCCCGCCGATACTCTGGTCGAGATTACCGCGCTCTTCGCCCACATGGTGGGGCT
>CALFEY010000226.1 GCA_937958295.1 uncultured Pseudomonadota bacterium | reverse complement strand
GGTCCCGGTCGAGGGCATCGATGCCTTCGCCGTACTGGGCGGTGCTGTGGGGCGGATCGCCGGCGCGCGCGTGCCGGTACTCGAGGGCCTTGCGCGCAAGCCGACCGTCGACGAGTACACGGCCTTCTGCGCAGCGCTCGCGGCCGTGAGTCCGGCCGCGATCTTCCACGTCATGGGTCTGACGCCCGAGGCTCCGGAGTGCCTGCCGGTGGGTCCGGGCGGGCAGCCCCCCCGGATCGACGGGCGTCTCCTCGCTTCCGAGGTGCGCGCGCACACCACCGCGAAGAGCGATCGCGTGGATGTGGTGGCGATCGGCTGCCCGCATGCCTCGCTCGCGCAGCTGCGCGAGGTCGCTGCGTACCTGAGTGGACGCCGGGTGAATCCGGGGACACGCCTCGTCGTGCAAACGAGTGCGCACATCGCGCAGCAGGCGGAGTTCGAGGGCATCGGGGCCGCTCTGCGTGACGCCGGAGCGGAAGTTTCCGCGGACACGTGCGTGCACATCAGCTATCGCCAGGCACCACCGGGATCGGTGCTAGCGACGAACTCGCTCAAGATCGCCTATCTCACCGGCAGCCATGACGTTGGCGTGCGGTTCGGCCCTCTTGCGGCTTGCATCGACGCCGCGATCGTCGGCGCATGGACGGTGTCGGATGCTTGACGCAGCGAAGTTCGCTGCTATGCTGTACGGACAACTGGACATCCTGCTATCACGCGTAGCGCGCCCTTCGGCCGCTGCGACGAGGCGCCGCAAACGCTAGGGTTCAACGATGACGCTCTCCGAGTCGATTGCCGACTTCGCCGTCGGCACCTCATACGAGGACCTGCCCGCCCCAGTCGTGGCGCGCGCAAAGGATCTGATCCTCGACACGCTCGCCGCGGCCTGGGCGGGAACCGAGTCCACCGGGTCCGACGACATGTTCGCGATGGTCACCGAGGAGGGCGGCCGGGCCGACGCGACCATCTGGGGCTTCGGCGCCAAGGTCCCGGCCGCCGGCGCCGCATTCGTGAACGGCGTCACGGCCGCCGCGCTCGACTACGACAGCCTCCACCTGTCAGCAATGTCGCATGCCGCGATCGTCACGCTGCCCGTGGCCTTCGCGCTCGCCGAGCGCGAGCACCTGTCCGGACGCGAGTTCCTCACGGCCTTCGTCGTAGGCCACGAGGTGCTCTGCCGGCTTGGCCTGTCCACGCGAGAGTTCAGCGGCTGGTTCTACACATCCATGCACGGCGTCTTCGGCGGTGCGGTGGCGGGTGCCATGGCATTGCGCTGCGATCGGTCAGGCGTGGTCAACGCCCTCGGCGCCGCGCTGTCGCACGTCGGCGGGACACAGCAGGCCATCATCGAGAAGAGCCTCACCAAGCGAATGCAGTCGGCCTTCGCCGCCCGCAATGCCGTGTTCTGCGCGCAACTGGCCAGGCGCGGCGTTGTCGCGCCGCTCGAGGCGTTCGAGGGCAAGTTCGGCTTCTATGCCAAGTACGAGAAGGGTGATGCGGCCGTCGTGCTCGATGGACTCGGCTCGACGTGGGAACTCCTGGCCACGATGTTCAAGAAGTTCCCCAGCTGCGGTTGCAACCACGCGGCCATCGAGGCAGCACTGCAGCTGCGGGCCGAGCACGGCATCGCGGTGAGCGACATTGAGCAGGTGGAGGCGGTGATCTCTCCCTTCATGGCACGCCTCGTGGCTGCTCCGTACAGCCCCGTCGGCAATCCTCAGATCGCCGCCCAGTTCAGCGTGCAGTACTCCGTAGCGAGCGCGCTATTGCGGGGTCGCCTGGGTGTCGTCGAGATCCTGCCTGCCGCCGCGCTCGACGAGACGGTCCGGGCCTTTGCGCACCGCGTACGTGTCGTGATCGACGAATCGAAGACCGACGCGGCCGTGATGAGCGCCATGGTGCGCATCCGCCTGCGCTCGGGTACGGCGATCGATCGGGAGATCGTGGACCTGCCCGGATCCGCGACCAATCCGCTCACCGCGGCGGACTTGCAGGCCAAATTCGTCGAATGCACGGCGCTCGGCGTGTCGCCGTTGTCGCCCACGCAGGCAAGCGCGCTTGCCGCACGTGTGCAGGGGATCGAGGACATGACCGACATGTCGCGGTTCTTCAACGGGATGGTCGGCGCGAACTCGAAGATGCAGCAACTCGCCTAACGGCGGAGCAAGCGGCGAGGTACGCGGGCAAGAGACCCGACCCGCCGCAAGACGCCTCTCGAAGAGGCGCGAGGAGGACACGTGGAGATGCCGACTGCCTTCGCGACACGGATGCGCGCCCGCGCATGCTCGCCCGCGACCGTCCACGCCAGCGACTCCGCGCGAAGGCAGGCCCGCGTCTCGCGACCAGTGCTGCGCCAGCGGGTTACCCGGTACCACTAGGAGGCGATCATGTTCCTGAAGCTGAAGCACCTTGCGGCGTTGGCCATTGTCGCCGCCGCCTTGCCCGCGGCAGCGGAGTATCCCGACCGGCCGATCAAGATCGTCTGTCCCATGCCGGCGGGGTCCGCAGCGGACGCCCTCACTCGTATCATCGGCGCGCGTCTTTCGGAGACGCTCGGCCAGAGCGTGGTCGTGGATAACAAGCCCGGCGCAGACGGGGCCATTGCCGCCGAGTTCGTCGCCAAATCTCCCCCGGACGGCTATACGCTGTTCCTCGGCACGAACAGCCCGCTCGCGGCCGTTCCGGTGCTCAAGAGATCCCCACCCTACGACGCGCTGCGCGACTTCACGCCGATCAGCTTCGTGGGCAAGTACACGATGTTCCTGGTGGTGAATCCGGCGGTGCCGGCGAGGTCCGTCGGCGAGCTCGTGGAGCTCGCGCGCACGAGGCCCGGCAAGCTCAACATGGGGACGGGCACCACGGGAGGCCTCGTGAACGCAGCGCAGCTCGCGTCACTGGGCAAGGTGGACCTGCTGCAAGTGCCGTACAAGGGCGAGCCGCCGGGGGTCCTGGACCTCGTGGCCGGCCGCGTGGACGTTATGTTCGCCACGCCCACCACGGCGATGGCGCACATCAAGGAAGGCAAGCTGCGTGCGCTTGGAGTGGCTCTCGATGCCCGCAGTCCGCTGCTGCCGGACGTGCCGACGATGGCCGAGGCAGGCATGCCTCGCTTCGCCAATGTCACGTGGGCGGCCATTCTCGGTCCGGCCAAGATGCCCCCGGAGGTCGTATCGCGCCTCAATCGCGCGATCGTCGAGGCATTGAGCAACGCCGATGTGCGAGAGAAGCTCGACCGCCAGGCCATCGAGATCGCGAGCTCCTCGCCGGAGCAGCTCAGCACATTCATGAAGACCCAAATCGACGTGTGGAAGCGCACAGCCGACGAGACGGGCATGAAGATCGAATGAGCGTCGACCGCGTCCGCCCAGCGCATTGAGGAGCTGCCCCATGTCTTTCGCGTTCCGCCTTCCGCGGCGCATCGCCCTCGGCGCGCTCGCAGCACTTGCACTTGTGAGCACGGCGTTTGGGCAGCCGTACCCCGCCAAGCCGGTGCAGATCATCGTCCCGTACCTCGCGGGAGGTCCAGCCGATACGGTGGCCCGCCTGGTCGCGCAGGGATTGGCCGAACGCACCGGACAGCCCTTCGTCGTGATCAACCGACCAGGGGCCGGCGGCAACATCGGTCACGAAGCCATCGCGCACGCCGCGCCAGACGGCTACACGCTGGGCGTTGGCGGCAGCACCACGGGCGCCAACGTGGGGCTTTATCCAGTGCTTCCCTACGATCCGATCAAGTCGTTCGCGCCGATCAGCATCCACTATCGGGACGCCAACATTCTCGTGGTGCGTGCCGATTCATCCCTCAAGTCGGTCGCGGACGTGATCGCGCTGGCCAAGGCCAAGCCGGGCCAGCTCAACTTCTCCTCATCGGGTAACGGGACCTCGACGCACCTGTCGGGCGAGCTCTTCAACAAGATGGCCGGCATCCAGATCACGCATGTACCTTACAAGGGCGTGCCGCCTGCGATCGCCGATGTGATCGGTGGCCAAGTGACGATGATGTTCGCCTCGAGCACGATCGTCGCGCCGCAGATCAAGGCGGGCAAGCTCCGCGCCCTCGGGGTGACGAGCCTCAAGCGATTGCCCGCATTCCCCGACGTGCCCACGATCGCCGAAGCAGGGCTGGCCGGCTTCGAAGCCACGACATGGACCGGGTTGATGGCGCCTGCGGGCACCTCCCCGGCGGTAGTCGCGAAACTCAATACCGACGTCGTGGCGGTGCTGGGATCGCCGGCGGTTCGCGGCAAGCTCGAGGAGATGGGTTTTGAGGTCGTGCCGAGCACGCCGGACGAGATGCTGGCGTTGATCCGCGAGGACATCGACAAGTGGGGTGGGCTGTTCCGCTCCCTGGGCACGAAGGTCAACTGAGCGAATGACCGGAAGCGGAGATGCCCCCGTTGTTCCGCCTCGATGACCGCGTGGTGCTCATCACCGCGGCGGCGAGGGGGATCGGTCGGGCAACCGCCAGGGCCCTGG
>CALFEY010000225.1 GCA_937958295.1 uncultured Pseudomonadota bacterium | reverse complement strand
CGCAATCCGCGCGCCTCGGCCTCCACCCGCACGGCCTTGGACACCCCGTGCGCGGAGAACACCACGGTGGCGCCGGCGGGTACGTCCACCAGCTCCTCCACGAAGACGGCGCCCTTGCTCTTGAGGTCGTCGACGACGAACTTGTTGTGGACGACCTCGTGGCGCACGTAGATCGGCGCGCCGAACTGCGCGAGCGCCTGCTCGACGATGGCGATGGCGCGGTCGACCCCGGCACAAAAGCCGCGGGGATTGGCGAGAAGGATGTCCATGGCCACGCTACCTCGCGGCCGCTCGACGCGGCTCGCGGAAACTGTCGATGATAAGAAGTGCGGCACCCACGGTGATGGCGGAATCGGCCACGTTGAACGCTGGCCACGACCAACCGGCATAGTGGAAGAGCAGGAAGTCCGTGACCCGTCCGGCCATCACGCGATCCCACAGGTTACCGAGCGCACCGCCGAGAATGAGGGCAAGGCCCAGCATCAGCAGGCGGCCCCCGCCTCGACGCAGCATCCACACGAGCACCACGCTCGCCACCACGGCGATGCCCGCGAAGAACCAGCGCTGCCAGCCATCGTGATCGGCGAGGAAGCTGAAGGCCGCCCCGGTGTTGTAGGCGAGCACCAGGTTGAAGAAGCTCGTCACCACCACCGATTCGCCCTCCCGGAAGGCCGACTCGACCCATGCCTTGGTCGCGAGGTCGAGCGCGATCACCGCCGCGGACAGCAACAGCCAGCGCCACCATCCGGGCGCAGCGGAGCGGGAGCCGGTGAGCACGAGATCGCCTGCCACGGCCGGCTACGCGAAGCGGCGCGGCTCGCCGGCGCCGAAGAGATTGGCCACGCAGCGTCCGCACAGCGTAGGACGGGCCGCGTCGTGGCCGACGTCGGGGCGCCAGTGCCAGCACCGCTCGCACTTGGCGTAGGGACTCGGCGTGACGGTGATCGCCAGTCCGTGGCCGCGGGTGACCGTGGCCGCGGACGTGATGGTCACGAAGCGCAGGTCGTCTCCCAGGGAGGCGAGCGCGTCGTACTCAGCGGGCGGCGCCACGATGGCCACCTCCGCCTGGAGCGAAGACCCGATGCTGCCGCTCTGGCGGACCGTTTCGAGCTCCTTCTGCACTGCCGCGCGTACCGACAGGATGGTGTCCCACTTGGCCAGCAGCGCGGGCTCGTCGGGCAGGTCAGGGACGCTTCCCTTCCATTCGCGCACGAAGATCGTGGGATCGGCCGAATGCAGGATGCGCCACGCCTCCTCCGCCGTGAACGACAGGATCGGCGCCATCAGCTTCAGCAGCGCATCGCGGATCGCGGCGAGCGCCGTCTGGGCCGAGCGGCGCGCCGGGCTTGCCTGCGCCGTGGTGTAGAGCCGGTCCTTCAGCACGTCGAGGTAGAAACCGCCCAGGTCTTCCGAGCAGAAGTGCGTGAGGCGTTGCACTGCGAGATGGAATTCGTAGCGCGCGTAGTCGCCCTCCACGGCATGGGCCACCATCTGCGCCCGCGCGAGCGCGTAGCGGTCGACCTCGAAGAGCTCCGCCACGGGCACGGCATGCCTGGCCGCGTCGAAGTCGGAGGTGTTGGCGAGGAGGAAGCGCAGCGTGTTACGGATCCGCCGGTAGCTCTCCACCACACGCTTCAGGATTTCGTCGCTGATGTTGAGCTCGCCCGAGTAGTCGGTGGCGGCCACCCACAGACGCAGGAC
Source organism: uncultured Pseudomonadota bacterium (assembly GCA_937958295.1). Classification (GTDB taxonomy): domain Bacteria; phylum Pseudomonadota; class Gammaproteobacteria; order Burkholderiales; family Casimicrobiaceae; genus VBCG01. The sequence goes on along the minus strand of CALFEY010000225.1, from coordinate 2,607 downwards.
CTCGGCACCCAGAGTGTCCGCCACCTTCTGCGGCGCCACCACGTTGCCCTTGGACTTCGACATCTTCTTGCCTTCGCCGTCCACCACGAAGCCGTGGGTCAGGAGCGCCTTGTACGGCGGCACGCCGTTGACCATGCACGATTCGAGAAGCGACGAGTGGAACCACCCGCGATGCTGGTCGGAGCCTTCGAGGTAGAGGTCCGCCGGGAACTGCGTCCACTGCGAGTGCGAGCCCATGCGCGTCTTCGCTGCGTCGGGACCACCCATCACCGTCTCGAACGTCGCGCCGGAGTCGAACCACACGTCGAGCGTGTCGGTGAGCTTGCGGTACTTCTTCTCGTCGACGCCGAAGTCCTCTGCGGTGGCCTCAAACCAAGATTCGATGCCGCCGTGTTCGACCTTGGAGGCGGCGAGCTCGAGCAGCGCCATGGTGTCGGGATGCAGCTCGTCGGTCTGCCGATCGACGAAAAAGGGCAGCGGTACGCCCCACGAGCGTTGGCGCGAGAGCGTCCAGTCGGGGCGGTGGGCGATCATCCCGGTGAGCCGCGCCTTGCCCCACGCAGGATAGAAGGTGGTGGTCTCGATGCCCTTCAGCGCGAGCTCGCGCAGCGTGTCCGCAGGCTTCACGCCACGGTAGCCGGGCGTGTCGTCCATGCCCGCGAACCACTGGGTGGTGGCGCGGTAGATGATGGGCGTCTTGTGCCGCCAGCAATGCATGTAGCTGTGCGAGAACTTCTCCACGTGGAAGAGCGCGCCGACCTCGCGCAGCTTATCCACGATGAGCGGATTGGCCTTCCAGATGTTGAGGCCACCGAAGAACGGCAGGCTCTTGGCATAGGTGCCGTCGCCGGTGACCGGGTTGAGGATGTCGTCGTCCTTCATGCCGTAGCGGCGGCATGACTGGAAGTCCTCCACGCCGTAAGCCGGCGACGAGTGCACGATGCCCGTCCCCTGCTCCAGCGTGACGTAGTCGCCCAGGAACACGGGCGAGGCACGATCGTAGAACGGGTGGCGGAAGGCGATGCGCTCCAGCGCCGCTCCGGGCGCGGTGGCCACGACCCGGCCGGTGAGCTGGTAGCGCGCCAGGGCCGCTTCGACCAGGTCCTGCGCCAGCACGAGGTGACCGCGGGGCGTGTCCACGAGTGCGTAGACGAAGTCGGGGTGGGCATTGAGCGCCTGGTTGGCGGGGATCGTCCAGGGCGTGGTGGTCCAGATCACGGCGAACACGTCGCCCGCGGGCAGCGCCTCGAGCCCGAAGGCGCGGGCGAGGCGCTCGCGCTCGGCCGGATCGAGCGCGAAGCCCACGTCGATAGCGAGATCCACGCGGTCCTCGTATTCCACTTCTGCTTCCGCCAGCGCGCTCTGGCAATCGAAGCACCAGTTCACGGGCTTCAGGCCCCGATAGACGTAACCCTTCTGCAGAATCTTGCCAAGCGTGCGGATCTCATCGGCCTCGTTCTTATAGGCCATCGTCATGTACGGATGGTCCCAGTCGCCGAGCACACCTAGCCGCTTGAATTGCTCGCGCTGCTTGTCGATCTGCTCCGTGGCGTAGGCGCGGCACAGCCGCTGCGTCTCCGCCGCCGACAGGTTCTTGCCGTGCGTCTTCTCGATCTGCACTTCGATGGGCATGCCGTGGCAGTCCCAGCCGGGCACATACGGCGCATCGAAGCCCGCGAAGCCCTTGCTCTTGACGATGATGTCCTTGAGGATCTTGTTCACCGCGTGGCCGATGTGGATGTCTGCATTGGCGTACGGCGGGCCGTCGTGCAACACGAAGCGCGGGCGTCCGGCCGCCGCCTTGCGGATGGCCTCGTACACCCTCGTGCGCTGCCATTCGGCAATCCAGCCGGGCTCGCGCCGCGCGAGGTCTCCGCGCATCGGGAACGGCGTGTCGGTCAGGTTGAGCGTGCTGCGGTAGTCGGTCTTCGGTTCGTCGGGCATGGTCTTCGTTTCGTGGTCACGCTGCGGCCGCAGTCGCGGTCGCGAAATAGTCGCGGGCCTGCGCCACATCGGCGCGAATCTGGCGGACGAGCGCGTCGAGGTCGCTGTACTTCTCCTCGTCGCGCAGCTTGTGGAGGAATTCGACGCGCACGCGGCGGCCGTAGATGGTGTCGGCGAAGTCGAAGAGGTAGACCTCGACGATTGGCTGGCCGTTCTCGGTGATGGTAGGCCGCACGCCCACGCTCGCCACGCCCTCGTGCGGCGTGTTCCCGAGCCCATGTACCCGCACGGCGAAGATGCCCGTCAGGGGTGGCCTGCGGGTGAGCGGCAGGTTGGCCGTGGGAAAGCCCAGGACGCGGCCGCGCTTCTCCCCGTGCGCCACCCGTCCGCTGATCGTGTAGGGCCGGCCGAGCAGCGCCGCGGCGCGCTCCATCTCGCCTGCCGCAAGGGCCGTGCGGACCGCGCTCGACGAGGCCCTCTCGCCGTCCACGGTGACCGTATGCATCGACTCCACGCTGAAGGTGCGCGCGTGCGTCCGGAGCACTGCGAGGTCCCCGGCGCGTCCCTTGCCGAAGCGAAAGTCCTCCCCCACCAGCACCCAGCGGACTTCGAGGCGCCGCCTCAGCACCTCCTCGATGAAGGACGTCGGAGACAGCTGCGCGA
>CALFEY010000224.1 GCA_937958295.1 uncultured Pseudomonadota bacterium | reverse complement strand
CAGTGGGCCGCGCGCCAGGACTGCGCGAGCCGGGCGAGCGTGAAGAAGAGCGTGAGCGCGGCGAAGGTCGTGACCGCCGAATGGAACCACGCGCCGGTGAGCCCGAGGGCGGGCATGCGCGCGAGCGCGGCCACCGGCAGCGACTGCGTGGTGGACCACAAAAGCAGGGCGCACATCGCCACGACCACGAGCGACAGCGCGCTGTCGAGGGCGCGCCTGCCGGCGCCCCGCAGGCGCGTGCCGATCAGCGGAACGGCGAAGTTGAGGCCCCGGTGCGCCCCCGACGCCCCGCCCAATCCCACGCACCACATGAACGACACGCGGGCGACCTCGTCTGCCCACGCCGTGCCGAATCCGGCGTAGCGGCCGGCGATCACGAGCAGCAAGGCGACCGTGACGACGACGAGGAGGATGCCCGCGACGAACCGCACGGCGTCGGCCACGCGGCCGACCCAGCCATCCTCCGCCGTCATCAGCCGGCCGCGCGGATGCGCTGCAGGGTGGGCAGCAGCTCGGGCTTGACCGCATCCTGCACTGGCCGCAGCTTCGCAGCGAACTCCTGCCGGGCCGGCTCGATCACCGTCACGCCCTTCTTCTTGTACTCGTCGTAGATGCCGAGCTCCTGGGCGAGGCGGAGCTTGCGGTTCATGAGCGCGGCCTCGGCCGCGGCCGTGGTCACCGCCGCGCGCACCGGCTCCGGCCACGAGCGGTAGGACTTCTCCGAGATCACCCACAGGTGGAAATAGATGAGGTGGCCGGTGCGCACGAGGTATTTCGCCACTTCGTAGTGCTTCTGGTCGAACGACGGTCCGGGGGCGGTCTCGATGCCGTCCACCACGCCCTGCGACAGGGCGAGATAGGTCTCGGGCCAGGGCACCGTGGTGGGGATCGTGCCCCACGCCTTCGCCACGTCGTTGTAGGTCTGGTTGGGCGGCACGCGCAGCTTCATGTTGGCGAGGTCCGCCACCTTCTCCACCGGCTTGTTGCGGATCATGAGGCAGCGGCTGCCGGCGTAGGACCACCCGGCCACGCGCACGCCCTTCGCCTGGATCTTCTCGTTGAGGCCCTTGCCGATGTCGCCGTCGAGCACCTTCCAAGCGTGGTCGGCGCTCGTGAGGCCATACGGCACGTCGAGCACGGCAAGCTCGGGCACCGTGCCGCTCAACACGGTATTGCTCACGATGTCCACGTCGATGTTGCCGGCAATGGTGGCCTCCAGGGCCACCGACTCGTTGCCGAGCGCGGAGCGCGAGAACACGCGCACCGCCACCGCATCGCCGGCGAGCTCCTTCACGCGCTTGGCGAAGAAGGCCGCGGCCACGCCGATCGGATCGTCGTCGGCGGCCGGGTTGGCCACGCGGATGGGGATGACGCCTTGCGCAAGCGCCGGCGCGGCCGTCGTGGCCGCCAGCACTGCAGTGGAACCGAGAAAGTCCCGGCGGGAGAACGAAGCCATGGCGAACCTCCGTGGATGGGGAGAGGGCTTTACGGCAGCGGTGTGGCGATGCAATATCTCACCGGCCTTCTGATATGTCAATTAACATCTGATATATTCCTTGGACTTAGCGACGACGCGCGCCAACAATCTTCGAGGAGACTTCGCCTTGACCCTGTCCCCCCAAGCCGCCCGGGCTATCGAGCTCGCCGGCGACCTCCCCACCGGACTCACGCCCGCGCAACTGCGCGAGGTCTACACCCGCGAACGCATGAAGCTGCAACCGCCACGCCCGGACGTGGCGAGTGTCCGCGAGATCGCCATCCCGGGCCGCGACGGCCCCATCGCGGCGCGCGTGTACGTGCCCTTCGGCGCGACGCGGCCGCGGCCGCTGCTGCTCTACTTCCACGGCGGCGGCTGGGTGGTGGGCAGCCTCGAGGGCTACGACACGTCGTGTCGCCGCCTGGCCCTCGCTGCCGACAGCGTGGTGGTGTCGGTCGACTACCGCCTCGCTCCGGAGCACCCCTTTCCCGCGGCCGTGAACGACGCGTGGGACGCCACCACATGGTGCGTGAGCGCGGCCGACGATCTCGGCATCGATCCGAAGCGCGTGATCGTGGCCGGCGACAGCGCCGGCGGCTCGCTCGCGGCGGTACTCGCCATCCAGTCGCGCGACGAAGGCGGCCCGCCCATTGCGCTGCAGGTGCTGATCTACCCCGCCACGGACCTCACGCGCGAGTCGCCCTCGTATGCGCGCAACGCGTCGGGCTACATGCTCACCGCGGCGGCGCTGCGATGGTTCATCGACCGCTACGTGCCGGATCCCGCGCAGCGCACCGACTGGCGCGCCTCGCCGTTGCTGCATCCTGCACTCGAAGGCGTGGCGCCGGCACTTGTGATCAGCGCCGAGTACGACCCTTTGGTGGACGAGAACGAAGCCTATGCCAAGCGGCTGGAGGCTGCCGGCGTGCCCACGCAGTACGCCTGCTTCCCGGGCATGATCCATCCCTTCTTCACGCTGGGCGGCGTGGTCGACGACGCCGCCCGGGCCGAGCGGCTGATCGCCGAGGCGATCGCGCGGCTCCCGGGCTGACGCGCGTCGAGCTTTGCTCCGGACCGCCCGAACGGGTGGCCGGAAGGCCGGCGCGAGGCTTCCGCGTCGTGCCGAATATTCGCCTTTGACCCGGCGCGAAGCCGGGTGTAGGGTGCGCTCGTTTCCCGCCGCTCGGCCGTTTCGCTGTCCCTTGCGTGTAAACCGCTTCACCCTTCACGGAGGTGAACATGGTACGCATGACCGCGGTCGCTCTCCTCGCCTTGGCCTTTTTGCTCGCCTCCCCCGCGCGAGCCGCCACGACGATCGTCGAGTACTACAACGCCGCCCTCGACCACTACTTCATCACCTGGGTGCCGCCGGAGATCGCCAAGCTCGACGCGGGCACCGAGATCAAGGGCTGGATCCGCACCGGCAAGACCTTGCAGACGCACACCGCGGCCCAAGGCGGCACCTCCCCGGTGTGCCGCTACTACATTCCGCCCGGCCTGGGCGATTCTCATTTCTTCGGCCGCGGCACGGTCGAGTGCGAGGCAACCGGCGCCAAGAATCCGAGCTTCGTGCTCGAGGATCCGGTGTTCATGCACATGTTCCTGCCTACTGCGGGAACGTGCCCCGCGGGCACCACCGAGGTCTATCGCGTGTTCAGTAACCGCCCCGATGCCAATCACCGTTACATGACGGATCCGGCGGTGCGCGACGAGATGATCGCCAAGGGCTGGCTGGCCGAAGGCGACGGACCCAATCTCGTGGTGATGTGCGCCCCGCCCGCCGACACGGGTCCCGTCACCGATTTCCTGCCCACTGCCGCCACCACGCTCGCAGGTGCCGTGAATTTCGCCACGGTGACGATCCCCGCCGGGGTCACCGTCACCATCACCGACACGCTCGTGCTGAACGCCACGGGACCGATCACGATCGCCGGCAACCTCGCGGGCGACTGCAAGGGGGCGAGCCTCGGTACCACCGCCACGCTCACGGTGTCGGGCAACATCGACAACCACTGCAGCACGCTCCCCGACGACGCGCCGCCTCCGCTCACCCTGGTGGCCACCGGCGGCTATGACTTCAACGGCGGCGGCACGGTGCGCTCGTCCGGTGACGTGCTCGTTACCAACAACCTCGCCGCCGCACAGACCGCGCGAATCGACGCGAGCGGCCTCGTGGTGGCGCCGCCGTCCGCACCGCTCGCCGCGCGCATCGCGCGCGCCGGACCGTACGCGTGCCGCTCGGTGTCGCGAACCTGGATAGCGGCCCCCGCCAAGGCGCGCAACGGCGCCAATGGCACGCCCCGCAGCGGCGACGGCAAGCGCGCCAGTACCTGGGTCCTGTGGTGCGACGATCTCGGCAACGGCCTCATCGATCGCACCACGGTCACGGGGCAGAACGGCGGCGATGCCGGTCACGCCACGCACACCAGCAACACCGGCGCGGACGCCACGGGCGGCGCGGGCGGCGCCGGCGGCACACTGCGCGTGTTCGTCTCCGGGCAGCTCGACATCGGCACCGGCAATGTCTTCACGACCGGCAGCGGTGGCGAAGGCGGCGACGCGTCCGCCACCGCCACCGCCAACCCCGTCCCCGCGGCGGCGCCGTCGGGTACCGCAGTGGCCGGGCATGGGGGTGTTGCCGGGCTCGTCACGATCCAGAGCCTCGAGGCGATGACGATCGGCAGCCTGACGCTCGACGTCGGACGCGGGGGCGCCGGCGGCGTGGCAGCCGCCACGGGGGCAGATGGGGCGGCCTCCACGGCCGCCCGCGCGGCGCAAGCCGGTGGCATGGCCACCGCCGTGGGCGGCGACGGCGGCGCCCTGCCGCCCGC
>CALFEY010000223.1 GCA_937958295.1 uncultured Pseudomonadota bacterium | reverse complement strand
CGCTCCGTGTGCCGCCAGCGAGATCCGCTGCGGGTACCACTCGCGCCGCTTCGATCTTGCCGGGCGCGTGACGTTCATGCCGGGCTTCGCCGGCGCGACCGACTTCCCGAGCCCGGGCGACGACCTGCCCGCAGTGCCCTTCGCCGCATGGCAGGGGCACGGCTTTGCCGCCCTCGCCCCCCCACGCCCGTTCGCAGAGGTGACCGGCGATGTCTTTGCGCGCCTGCCGGCGCTGGCCGTCGCCTCGTGGCACCACGATCCCGCGCGCGACCGCGACTTCAGCCTCGCCGCACATTGGGCACTGTACGTGGAGAACTACCTCGAGGGCTTCCACATCCCGTTCGTGCATCCGGGGCTTGCGCAGACCATCGACGCGTGGTCCTACGCTACCCACCTGTTCCGGCACGCGGTGCTGCAGGTGGCGCAGGCCCGTGCAGACGAGCCCGCCTTCCCCGCTGCACAGGGCGCCGTGCGCGTGGCGGCCTACTACGTGTGGCTCTTTCCCAACCTCATGCTCAACTTCTATCCGTGGGGGCTGTCGGTGAACGTGGTGGAGCCGCAGGGTCCCGCTGCCACCCGGGTGCGCTTCCGCGCCTATGTCGGCAACGGCGCGCTGCAAGATCGCGGCGCCGGCGGCGCGCTCGACGCGGTGGAGGCCGAGGACGAGGCCGTCGTCGAGGCGGTGCAACGCGGCATGCGCTCGCGCCTGTATCGCGGTGGGCGCTACGCGCCGGCACACGAGCGCGGGGTGCACCACTTCCATCGCTTGCTTGCGGCCGCGCTCACGGCGCAGGCGTAGCCGGCCCCGGGAAGAGCCGCGAGGCCACCACGGCCGTGCCGAAGATCGCGGCGATCGCCACCAGCGACACCCAGGGCGGGAGGTGGACGGTATCCCCCGCGACGATCTTGCCCGCCACCGCCAGCAGCATCACGGCGAGGCCCGCGCGCAGGAAGCGCAGCTCGCGGAGCGCGCCTGCGAGCACGAAGTAGAGCGAGCGCAGGCCGAGAAGCGCGAACACGTTCGAGGTGTACACGAGGAACGGGTCGCGGGTGATCGCGAACACCGCGGGGATGGAATCGAGCGCGAACACGAGGTCGGAGGTCTCGATCACCACGAGTGCGACGAGCAGCGGCGTGGCCATCCAGCGTCCGTTGCGGCGGACGATGAAGTGCGACCCTTCGGTGAACGGGCGGATGGGAACGAGGCGCCCGACCCAGCTCGTGCACAGCGCGCAGCTCTTCTCCACGAGGCGCGTCTCCTCGCTCTTGCCAAACAGCATGCGCAGCGCCGAGAACACGAGCAGGGCCGCGAACACGTACATGATCCAGTGGAAGCGCTCGAGCAGCACCAGGCCCGCGCCGATCAGGAGCGCACGCATCACCAGGGCTCCGACCACGCCCCAGAACAGCGCACGGCGCTGCAGTCGCGCCGGAATGCCTGTCTGCTCGAAGATGAGCAGGAACAGGAACAGGTTGTCGACCGAAAGCGACTTCTCGAGGAGGTAGGCCGTGAGGTAGTCGACCCCGGGCCCCTGGCCGAAACGAAAGGCGACCCAGGCCCCGAAGCCCAGCCCCGCCCCGATCCACACCGCGCTCCATCCGATCGCCGCGCGCATGGAATGCGGCGACGTCCCGCGCGAGGAAGCGAGGTCCGCCACGAGCGCGATGCCGACGACCGCGAGGAAGACGCCCCACTCGAACATCCCCGCGATGCTGCCCATGCTACTCCCGGCGACCCAAGCAAAGGACGGATGTTAGGGGATGCCAACGCGCTGCGGGGAGCCGCGGCCACTGCGACGCCTGCCCGCTTCGTCGTTGCTCCTACAACGCATTGGGACCGCGGCGGGCATCTTCCTTGCGTGTGCGAAGCAAAAGTGCGCTGGGTGCCCAAGCGATGGCATCGATCACGACCGGAGCTGCCATGAAGTCGATCCTCGACCCGTCGTTCCGCTACGTCCCAAGTGCGGAAACCGACATCCGCAAGACTTTCAACCGCATCCGCCGCGAGCTTGCCAAGGCGCGGCCCGCAAGCTCGCCCGCGCGCCTTTCATCTGCGCGCGTGGTGCCTTTCGGACGCGCCAAGGAATACGCCGCGCGCTAGCGCGCCGCCGTGCGTCAGGACCTGACGGTTCCTGTGTCGGACATCGGGGCGATGCCGCGGCTGCCAACGGGCGCCACCGCGTCGGCGATACGCAGCGCCGTGCCGGGCGCGTCGGTAACGCCGAGGTGCCCGTGGCCCACGGCGGCAAAGAGGTTCGCGGCCCCTGGCACGGCGCCGACGAACGGCACCGAGTCCGGCATGCAGGGTCGGTGCCCCATCCAGCGCCGCACAGGCCCGGCGGTCAGCGTCGGGAACGCCTCACGGGCGGCACGTCCGAGCGCGTCGGCGCGGCGCCAGTCCGGCGCTGCCGCCAGGCCCCCGATCTCGACGGTGCCGCCCACACGCAGGCCGCCTTCCATGGGAGTGGCAAACGCCTTGCGATCGGTGAGCACCACGGTGCGGGTGATCGGCGATTCGCCGTCGAACTCCACGTGATAGCCGCGCTGCGTCTCCAGCGGCAGCGGGAGCCCGTGCGGATCGAGCAGCGCGCGCGACCACGCGCCCGCGGCCACCACCACGCCCGCCACGCGCCAGACCCGGTCCGGGGTGTGGACGTGCCAACCGGTACCGGCGCGCGCCAACGCGCGCACCTGCGCACGACGCACGATGCCGCCGCGCGCCTCGAAGCCGCGCACGATGGCCTGCACGTAGCGCAAGGGGTTGCGCACGGCAGCATGGTCGTCGAGGAACATTCCTACCGTGTAGCGCGCGGCCACGGCCGGCTCGAGCGCCACGATGGCGGCGCGATCAAGCTGCTGCGGGACGAAGCCGTGCGCCCGGCGCAAGCTCCAGGCCTCGCGGTCGGCGGCCAGCGCGGCCTCACCCGGATACACGTGCAGGTGGCCGCGAACCACCACCAGTTCGGGCACCCCGACCTCGCGTGCGAGCGCGACGTGCCGGGCGACGGCCCCTTGGTGCAGCGCGTGGAGGCTCGCGGCGGACTGTGCCACGCGAGCGGGCCGGGCGGAGGCCACGAAACGGAGGAGCCACGGCATCGCGCGCGGCAGGTACGCGAGCGGCACGCGTAGCGGGCTTTGCGCATCGAGCAACATCCCGGGCACGCTCGCGAGCACGCCGGGCAGCGCGAGCGGTGCCACCGAGCCCGGGCTGATCGCGCCGGAGTTGCCGAAGCTGCAGCCGTGTCCGGGCTCGTCGCGATCCACGAGCACGACGTCGTGGCCGCGCTTGCGCAGCTCGAGCGCGATCGTCGCACCGATGATGCCGGCGCCCACGACGGCGATCGCGCTCTCGTGCTCCGCGGCGCTCACGGGCGCCTCCCGCGGATGCTCATTCGGCCTTCAGTCCCACCTTGGCGGCGAGCTCGCGCCACTTGGCAACTTCCTTCTGGATGAACTGGCCGAACTCGTCGGCGCTGTTGCCGCCCGGGATGATGTCCTTGTCCTCGAAGGACTTGCGCAGGTCCGGGGCATTGAGAGCGGCCACGACGTCGGCGTGGATCTTGTCGACGATGGGCTTGGGCGTCTTCGCCGGGGCGAGGAGGCCGAACCAAGTGCCGCCCACGAAGCCGACGAGCCCCTGCTCGCTCACCGTGGGCACGTTCGGCGCATTGGCGATGCGCTGCGGGGTGGCCACGGCGATCGCCTTCAACTTGCCGGACTTCACGTGGCCCAGCGTGGCGGCGGGCGTGTCGAAGGTGTACTGCACCTGGCCGCCCATGAGATCGGTGATCGACGGCCCGCTTCCCTTGTACGGGATGTGCGTGGCGTCGATGCCCGCGCTCGCCTTGAAGAGCTCACCCACCAGATGGTTGGACGTGTTGTTGCCGTAAGACGAGTAGTTGACCTTGCCCGGATTGGCCTTGGCGTAGGCGATGAGCTCCTGCAGCGTGTTGGGCGGGAAGCCCGGGTACGCGACGAGGAAGAACGGCACGGCGCCCACGAGGGTGATGGGCGTCAGGTCCTTCACCGGGTCATAGGCCAGGGACTTCACGGTGGTGGGCGCGATCGACACCTCGGGCGACGCCGCGAGCAGGAGCGTGTAGCCGTCAGGCTCCGCGCGGACCACCGAGAGCGCGCCGATCGTGCCGCCGGCCCCGCCGCGATTCTCCACCACGAACTGCTGCCCGAGGTTCTTCGACAGCTTCTCGGCGAGGAGCCGTCCGGCGATGTCGGTGCTGCCGCCAGGCGGATACGCGATCACGATCTTGACCGGCTTGGTGGGCCAGGCGGGCGCTTGCGCGAGCGCAGCCGGGGCGGCGACGGCGAGCGCGAGGAGCACCGCGGCAGCACGCAGGAACGGCGGGAACGACTTGACGACGGCGGGATCGGTCATGGGCGGGCTCCGGCAGGGAAGACGACGGGAAGAGGCCGGCTCGCACGAGGCGTGGCCAAAGGCGAATGTAGGCCGTATCATATCGATTGGCAATACCTAATATTGCATCGCAATACTGGAGGAATTCGCATGCCCGCCGCTCCCCGCACCCCCGTGATCGATGGTCTCGTGTATCTGTGCGACGGTGACCCCGCCCCGTTGCGCGAAGGCGGCGTGACCGCCGCGAACATCACGGTCACCGACATGTTCTGGGACCTCGAGCGCACCTTCGAGGCGCTCGGCGAATGGAACCGCACGGTGGCCGCGCCCGGCTCGGGCTGGCGCCTGGTGCGCCGCGCCGACGACATCACGGCTGCGCAGGCCGAAGGCACCACCGGCCTCATCATGGGTTGGCAAAGCATCTATCCCCTCGGCGCGCGCATCGAGCGCGTGGCGGCCTTCCACGCGATGGGGGTCAGGGTGATGCAGTTGACGTACAACGAGGCCAACCTCGCGGGCGACGGCTGCGTGGAGGAACGCGGTGGCGGCATCACCCGCTTCGGGCACAAGCTCGTCAAGGAGATGAACGACGTCGGCGTCGCCATCGACCTGTCGCATTGCGGCGACCGCACGGCGCTGGAGGCCGCGAAGATCTCGACCCGGCCCGTGTTCCTCACCCACGCCAATGCCAAGGCCATCGACAACCGCGTGCGCAACAAGCAGGACGACACCATCCGCGCCGTGGCCGACACCGGTGGCGTCATCGGCGCATCGATCCACGGCTTCATGAACTGGGACGGCACGCGCGAGCACCCGCCCACGCTCGCCAACTTCGTGCGCCACGCGCGCTACGTGGCCGACCTCGTGGGGGTGGAGCACGTGGGCATCGGCACCGACTTCACCGCGCTGCGCAACGAGGCCGATGCCCAACGCGTGCTCGACATGTCGAAAAACTCGTATCCGGAAACGGGCGGGATCTTCGCCGCGGCGTTCGGCAATTCCTCGGCGGGCCGGTATCCGCCCGAGACGCCCACGCCGCGCCAGTTTCCGCGCATCCTCGAGGCGTTGCGCGAGGGCGGCTTCAGCGCGAGCGAAGTCGACGCCATCGGCGGCGGCAACTTCCTGCGCGCTTTCCGCGCGGTGTGGGGCTAGGCGCCGCCACCATGACCCGCAAGCTCATCGTCGCGGCCGCCCAGACCGGCCCGGTGACGCTCCCCGGCGAGGCCGCCATCGTGGAGGCGGCCCACGCCATGCTTGACGACGCCGGCCGCCGCGGCGTGCGCCTGCTCACCTTTGGCGAAGTGTTCCTCGCTCCGTTCTTTCCCAACCGCCTCGAGGAGGACTTCGCACGCTACTTCATGCGCGAGGACGATCCCGTCCTCGTGGGCCTGCGGGCCAGGGCCGCGGCACTGCGCATCGCGCTCGTGCTGCCCTTCGCGGAGCGCGCGGCCGCGGGCTTCTTCAACACCGCGCTCGTGACCGACGAGTCGGGCAAGGTGGCCGGACGCTATCGCAAGACGCACATCCCCGCCTACTTCCCCAACGAGAAGGCCGGCGGCACCGGCAGCTACGAGAAGTTCTACTTCACCCCCGGCGATGCGCTGCCGGTATTCGCCGTGGCCGGCACGCGCATCGGCGTGCAGATCTGCAACGATCGTCTCTACCCGGAAGCCTCGCGCGCACTCGCGCTCGCCGGTGCGCAGCTCATCGCGATGCCCATCTGCTTTTCCACCTACAGCGATCCCGCGCACCGCGCCTCCATCTGGGAAGTGCCGCTGCGCGCCCGCGCCTACGAGAACGGGGTGTTCGTGCTCGCCAGCAACCGGGTCGGCATCGAAGGGCCGCGCCACCACCTCGGGCGCAGCATGGTGGTGGACCCGCGCGGCACCCTCCTCGCCGAGGCCGGCACCGCCGCGCCGGAGCTCCTCGTGGCCGAGATCGACCTCGCCGACGTCGATGCCGCGCGCGCCAAGTTCCCCTGGTGGCGGGATCGCCGCCCGGATCTGTATGGCCCGCTCGTCCACGCCGGCTGAGCGGGTCCGGCAAC
>CALFEY010000222.1 GCA_937958295.1 uncultured Pseudomonadota bacterium | reverse complement strand
AAACCTGTTGGGGACGATCCAAAGCTTCCGGACGTATGGCAGGTGCCCGATCGGCCGAGCGGAGGTTTGTACACTCAGGCGCTGGCAAACTGGCGCGCCCAGTCAACCTCTGCGCAGGTTGATGGTAACCACGACGAGGACGAGGGGGAGCAAAGCGATGCCTGATTTGATCTTTGTGGATTCTTCGAGTGTCGAGGCGATCGGCTACGACGCCGGGTCGTTGGAACTTCATGTGCGGTTTCTCAAGTCGGGGGACACTTACATTTACTACGGCGTTGAGGAGTGGAGATATCAAGAATTGATGCAGTCCGATTCAAAGGGCAGCTATCTCAACGGCAACATCAAAACCAACTATCAGTATGCGAAACGTTGAGCGGTGGCCAGTAGAATAGTCACTCTGAACCCGATGGATTTCGGGCACTTGGCGCATTCGGTGTGCCGATGCGTTCCGATTCCGCTGCTTCGCTTCCTGGCAATGAATGGCGGCGAGACCTGATTGAGGATCTCGGCATCGGTTCGCTCGTCCGCGTAGCAGAGGCGATGCACCAACGGCAGGGGGTGGTCTTGAACCGCGCGACAGGCGATGCCACTGTTCGGCTGATGCTCAGCTACTCAACGGGTGGCGCGCCTAGGTCGGGAGGAGCTGAGGCTGAGCGATAGCCTCATCACGGTCGTACTTGATCGCGGTACAAGAACTTCATTTGCTTTTCTGGCTCGCTCTCATCGGAGAGCAGAGCCGCTTGGACATCCTTCGACCACCGACCGCAGTCCGGCCGCAGGAAGAGCCGAAGGCTCTTAACTCGAGCTCACCTTGAGCCCTGGCGGCGTCCACGATGCGAGTCGCATCAATGGGTACTTGCGTCAAGCTCGTGCTGACATGCACTCGTGTGCGCCTGGTCGCTCAGAGTAGGTCAAGCCTCGACGGCGACGATGACGAAGCTGAAGCCACGCGGCGCGCGCACACCGAGGATCTCGCCCGCTTCATCGACTGGGGCGGCAAGGTTCCGGCAAGCGTCGACAAGCTGGTCTCGTACTTGACGGCCCACGCGAGCACCCACAAGCGAGCGACTCTATGTCGCTGGGTTGCGTCGATCTCCGTTGCGCATCGGCGGGCGGGTTTCAAGAATCCGTGCCGCCATCAGAAGGTGCGAGACGTACTTAAGGAGATCAGGCGCGTGCAGGGCGACGTTCAGCGCACGGTTGTACCTGCGCTTCGCGATCAAATTGTGCAAATGGTTAAGGCGCAGTCCCAAGATCTGGCAGGACTGCGTAACAGAGCTCTGCTGCTTGTTAGCGCCGGAGCAATACTGACCCACGTCGTCGGAGTGAAAGTGACCCACCTGGGCGAGGATGGCGGCTTTTTGGCCGCCGACGATGCTGACTCAGGAGCAGGCAGTGGAGATCAAGGTGCTCGCCCGTCGCGGCGTTGCAATCCGGGAGATCGCGAGGCAGCTGGGTTGCTCGCGGAACACGGTAAAGCGTTACTTGAAGGATGAGCAGGCGGAGCGCTACGGGCCCCGGCAACCTCGAGAGCTAAGATCTTTTGGTTGATGCACTGCCCGTTGTCGCACCGAATCCGCAGGGCATCCCCCGCACCGGTTGGCGCATAATTTGTATTATGTAAAATCATAAACTCGGCGGCCGACACGGCTCGCGCAGACCTCCCAACCCAGCGCCGCTTACCCCGGCCGCCGATAGCCTCCAGCGATCCACGCTTGCGCGCTCGCCACTGTCAGTCGGAACGACGCGTCAACCCTTACCTCCGCGAGCGCCGCGCCACCCGGGTCCAACGCAGGCCTCGCCATCAACAACGCGGACGGCGCGTCATCCTCCACGGTGATGTCCAGCGTCACAACGATCTCGCCGTCGCCGCTACCGACCACGACCTTCTTGTGCAGCAGCGCGTGCATGTGCTGCTCGTGGCGGCGGCGAACTTCGTGTGCCGTCTTGACGAGGGTGTTGAATGCCGCGGCATCAAGCGGCTTGGGATTCTTTTTGTCGCGCCCCATGGTCCAGGGTCCAACCAGCGCGGGCTCCGGCTCGCCGTCCTTCGTCATCTCGACCGCCCAGCCGTCGTCGTCCTCGTTCTTCACCACGCGCGCGGTCCAGCCGTCGTCACGCCACAGGCGCGCGTCGTGCAAGGGGTCGGAGGAGATTTCTGAGGTGTCGGTCATGGCAGCAGAAGAACGCGGGAATGTCTTGCCGGAAACATCGGGAAGTGCGCCCGGGTTGCCTCGGGCGCCGCGTTCGGATCATAGCAACCTGATGGCGGCTCGTTGCATAGGCCATCGGTAGGTCCCCCAGCCCACTTCCCGCTCTCGGGCAGTGGGCCACGCCCTGGTCGCGGCCGGGTGGGTCACGGGATATACGGCCCCGACACCGCCTCGCGCGCACCGCAGCGGTAGCACGCCTGGCAAGAAGGCCTACCCTGCCCTCGCCCTTGAGCAGCCGGGCGCTCCCGCCCGTCCCCTTCAGTCCGCCTTGGCCTTCTCCTGCATCGCGGCTTCCAGCTTCTTGAGCTCCGCGGGCGACAGCTGCGGGCGATCGAGCTTGACGGTGAGCTTGTTGAGCTTGGCGGTCAGCGCGAAGGGCGGCTTGTAGTCGGCATCATTCACGCCGGTGAGCGTGTCCGAGCCCACGTCGAAGCTCTCGTCCCATTGCAGAATCATGGGGAGCGTCTTCTCCATCCTGCGAGTGGCCACTGCCTTGCCGTCCACCTTGAGCACACCGGTACCCGGGCGACCGACTCCGCTGAAATTGTTGAAGGCGAGTGTGCCTGCACCGCTGCCCTCGTACTTGAAGTCGAACTCCACCGTGTGCCGGCCCGGCGCGAGGGCTTCGGGCCCTTCCCACTTGAGGCGCTCGAGGTCGACGAGATTCCACAGGAACACCGGCTTGCCTTTCAGCAGGTAGAAGCCGTAGCCCCCGAAGCGGCCGCCCGATGTCAGGATCATTCCCTCGGCGCCCGTCGCCGGCACGTCGATATCGGCGGTGACGGTGTACGACGTGTTGAGCAGCAGCGGCGAGTCGCCTTGCGGAAGGCCGACCATCGGACGCATGTACACGAACTCGGAGCGGCCGGCCGTGATGTTGGGGCGCGGCGCCACGATGCGTGCGGCGACGGAGGCGTCGAGCGGAAACACCTGGTGCTTGCGAGCCTCGGCCACGAACATCCGCTTCATCTCCTTGACCTTCTGCGGATGCTTCGCGGCCACGTTCTCGGCCTGGGCGAAATCGGTGTTGAGGTCGAAGAGCTCGAGCGTCTGGTTGTTGAGAGGATCGGGGTTGGCGGGGCCGAAGGCCTGCCAGGGCGCGCGGTTCACCTTCGTGCTGAGGAACCAGCCATCGTGATAGAGCGCCCATTGCCCCATCATCTCGAAGTATTGCGTGCGGTGACGGGACGGCACCTTCGCATTCTTCGCGTCGAAGGTATAGGCGAAGCTCGTGCCTTCGATGGGCTTCTGCCGGATGCCATCGACGTAATCCGGAGCGGGCAGACCTGCGGCCTCGAGGATGGTGGGCACGACATCGATCACATGCACGAACTGCTGGCGCATGCCGCCCTTGTCCTTGATCCGCGCGGGCCACGACACGACCATGTTCTGGTTGATGCCGCCGAGCTGCGAGGCGTTCTGCTTGAACCACGGGAACGGCGTGTCGAACGCCCACGACCACCCTGCCGCCATGTGGTTGTAGGTCTGTTCGGTGCCCCACACGTCGTAGAACTTCATCTGCACGTCGACCGGCAGTTCATTGAGGCCGTTGAAGAACGCGACCTCGTTGGGCGTGCCCATCGGACCGCCCTCCGCGCTCGTGCCGTTGTCGCCGTTGATGTAGATGATCAGCGTGTTGTCGAGCCGGCCCAGATCCTCGAAGGCCTGCACCACGCGACCGATCTCGTGATCGTTGTAAGCGGCATACGCGGCGAACACCTCCACCTGCCGGATGAAGAGCTTCTTCTCCTCTGCCGCCAACTGGTCCCATTCCTTGAGCACGTCCTTGGGCCATGGCGGCAGCTTGGCGTCCTGGGGGATCACGCCCAGGCGCTTCTGGTTGTCGAAGATGCGCTCGCGCAACTTGTTCCAGCCATCGTCGAAGAGCTTCATCTTGCTGATCTTGTCCACCCACTCCTTGGTGGGATGGTGCGGCGCGTGGGTAGCTCCGGGCGCGTACTTGATGAAGATCGGCTTGCCCGGATTGATCTGGTGCATCCGCGTCATGTAGTCGATCGCGTCGTCGGCCATGCCCGTGATGAGGTTCCAACCCGGCTTGTCCTGGAAGGGATAGATCTGGGTGGTATTGCGAAACAGGTTGGGCTGCCACTGGTTGGCGTCGCCGCCCACGAAGCCGTAGAAATATTCGAAGCCCATGCCCGATGGCCACTGGTCGAAGGGGCCCGACTGGCTGGCGGCAAAGGCCGGAACGTTGTGATCCTTGCCGAACCACGAGGTGTTGTAGCCATTGTCGAGCAGGATGCGCCCGATGGTGGCCTTGTCGCGGTCGATGATGCTGTTGTAGCCAGGAAAGCCCGTGGACTGCTCGGAGATCACCCCGAATCCTGCCGAGTGGTGGTTGCGCCCCGTGATCAGTGCGGCGCGCGTGGGCGAGCACAGCGCGGTGGAGAAGACGCGGTTGTAGCGCAGGCCGTCGCGAGCGAGACGATCCATTGTCGGCGTGGGAATGACGCCGCCGAACGTGCTCGGAACGCCAAAACCGGCATCGTCGGTGATGATGAGGAGGACGTTGGGCGCGCCCTTGGGCGGGACCACGCGCGGGGCCCACCACGGCTTGGAGCGTAGCGCGTCGTCCTTGATGACGCCGCCGAACCTGGGGTCCGGCGGGGGCAGTTGCTTGCCGCTCAGCGACGTCGTGGCGCTGGGCGACCCGACGGTGCCGGTGACCTGCTGCGCCTGTGCCACGCTTGCCACCCCAAGGCCCACCACGGCCAGCAGTGCGATCCACGCCGCGTTTGTCGATCTCATTCTGTCTCCCCCCATCCAGAAACCGCCGGAGTCGCGCGCAAGCGCGGCCCCTCGAGCGGCCAGACCGCCGTCGGAGGACATTGTGTAGGAACGGGACGGCGCCGGCGTTGACGGTGCTCAAGGATTTCAGGGGTACCGTACCCCGCAACGGCCACCCTTCGGCGGACCCAAGCGCGCCGCGTTCTCTAGGCGGCAGGAACCCGGCGCCGGCGCTGCCACGCCAAGGTGACGGCAGAGGCCCCGGCCACGGCGGTCACAATTGCCGGCGCCGGCGCCATCGCGCCGGTGAATTCGAGGGCCAGCACGGCGGCGGTAAGCGGCGCGCGCGTGGCACCCGCGAGGAAGGCGGCCGCCCCGACGATTGCGGCGCTGCCCGCCGCGACGGAGACGTGACCTTCGGCCAGCGCGGCGAGCACCACCCCAGCCGCGGCGCCCGTGGCGAGCGAAGGCGTGAGCCGGCCGCCACTGGCCCCGGCCAGCATGGTCAGGAGCGTGGCAATGGGCTTGGCGATGGCGAGGGCGGCGACCATCCCGAGAGGCGCCGTGATCGCGAGGACGTTTTGCGCCATGGCATGACCGTTGCCTAACACCAGCGGGAAGGGGATCGCGATGAGGGCGAGCGCGAAGTAGGCGAGCGGCATCCGCCACAGGATCTGCGCGCCGGTGGCGGCGTGTCGTCGCGCGCGATCGATGAGCCAGCCGAAGACGCCACCGGCGGCGCCCAGCAGCGGCCCGGCGACCAGCGCGAACAGCAAGAGCGCGCCGTCCGCGGGATCCGCGCCCGGCGCGTATGTGGGGCGGTCCGGCACGACGCCCCGCGCAATCCATGTCGCGAGCCAGCTGCAGGCAAGTGCGGATCCTGCGATGCCCCACGCGGCGGTTCGAGCCTGCGCCATGAGGCGCAGGCCGAGCACGGCCTCCACCGCGAAGCACGCCCCGCCGAAGGGCACGTTGTAGATCGCGGCGAGGCCGGCGCCTGCTCCGCACGCGACGAGTACCCGGCGCACGTCGATGTCGAGCCCGAGTCGTTGCGCCCCGAGCGCGCCCGCCAATGCTCCGACCTGCCGCGGCGCGCCCTCGCGACCGATCGACGCGCCGAGGCCCACGTTCACCACCTGCAGCGTCGTATCGGCGAGCATCCACAGCGGCGACACCTTCGCGCCCTCCCCTATCTCGTCGACGCTCGGGATGCGCGGCCCACGCGTGCGCAGCACGTACCATGCGAGCGCGACCGCCATGCCGCCGAGCGCGACCGCCGCCAGGCGGTGCAGCGGGGGTACGTGGCTGATGGCTTCCGCGAGCGTTCCGGTGGTGAAGCCGAACGCAAGCCGCTCGACGCCCTGAAGCACGATCGTGAAGATCGCGCCCACGGCGCCGCTGGCCAGCGCCACGCCGGCCAGTGCCCGCAGGAAGCGGGCGTCGCCGAAGGCGCGCAGCGACAACGATGCCGTGAAGCTCCGCACGGGCGTCATGGGTTTCCGCAACGGGCAGCGGGCAGCGCGGGGTGAGGCCTGCCCGCCGGCCCGGCCGCCGCTATGGGTGGTGAAAGACGCTCGCGCGGCGAACGATGCTCCTGGCCGTGGCGAAGCCCGTCCCCGCGCCGAGCGTGCCGAAGTGCACGCCCCAGGCACCCGCGGCACCAGGGCCGCGGGTGGCGAGGAACAGGTCTGCCACCTCGTGCGGGCTGTGCCGCAGGAGCTCGGCGGCCTGCAGCGCCCGCGCCACCGTCTCGGTCATCGGCCGTGCGAAGAATTCGTCCGCGATGGCCTCCCGCACCAGCCGCCGGGCATGCTCGACGAGCGCGTCGAAGCGGGCGTCCTGCCCGGCGAGCGGCTGGAGCTCCTGGAAGAGCGCGTCGATGGTGCGCGAGTCGCGAATCATCGCGCGGCGCACGTCCATGCACATCATGTTCGCCGTGCCCTCCCACACGCTGTTGAGCGGGGCCTCTCTATAGAGGCGCGCCATCGGGCCATCCTCGACGAAGCCGTTGCCGCCATGGCATTGCAAAGCCTCGTTGGCGACGGCGACAACGCGCGAACAGTTGAAATATTTCGCCATCGGCGTCGCCACGCGCGCCAGCGCCGTTTCCTGCGCGTTCGCATCGATATGATCGGTCGCCTTGGCGACGCGCAACGCCATCAGCGTCGCGGCTTCAACCTCCACCGCCATATCGGCCAGAACATTCGCCATCATCGGCCGCTGCGCGAGAGGAGAGCCGAAGCCGTTGCGGGTGGCGGCGTGATTCAGCGCCAACGTCAGCGTCTGCCGCATCAGGCCGGCGGAGCCGACAGCGAAATCGAGCCGCGTGAGATGCGAATGCGAAATGATCTCGCGGATGCCTGCGCCTTCCGCGCCGACGCGGATGGCCATCGTGCCGCTGAACTCGACTTCGCTGCCGGCGTTGGAACGGTTGCCCGCCTTGTCCTTCAGGCGCTGAATGAAGAAGCGGTTACAGCTGCCGTCGGGAAGCGT
>CALFEY010000221.1 GCA_937958295.1 uncultured Pseudomonadota bacterium | reverse complement strand
ACCGCGTTGTGGCCGTACCACCACTGCACCATCGCGTCCTGCACGCCGGCGTAGGCCGAGTACGACTTCATCGGCCACAACGACACCGGCATCTCCATGCTGTTCACGATGTGCAGAAGCGCGACCGTGAGGATGAACCCGCCGAAGAACCAGTTCGCCACGTAGATGTGCGGGGTCTTGCGCAGGTAGATGGTGCCGAAGAACACCACCGCGAAGGCCACCCACACGAGCGTGATGAGGATGTCGATGGGCCACTCGAGCTCGGCGTACTCCTTGCCGCTCGTGAAGCCCAGCGGCAGCGTGACCGCCGCGAGCACGATGACGAGGTTCCAGCCCCAGAAGGTGAAGGAGGCGAGCGGCCCGCAGAACAGGCGCACCTGGCACGTGCGCTGGACCACGTAGTAGGAGGTGGCGAAGAGCGCGCTGCCGCCGAACGCGAAGATCACGGCGTTGGTGTGCAGCGGGCGCAGGCGGCCGTAGGACAGCCACGGGATGCCGCCCAGGAACTCGGGCCAGAGCAGCTGGGCGGCAATGATCACCCCCACCAGCATGCCGACGATGCCCCAGACCACCGTCATGATCGTGAACTGCCGCACGACCTTGTAATTGAAGGTGTCGGCGGCGCTTGTTATGGCACTCATGCGTGCGGCTCCATCGCGGGATTCAAGGACTTCGTGGATTCGGACCGATGGTAGGTCCGGGGCGTGCGAATCGTGTTGATCGCGGTCAAGGCGGTGAATCGTCGTCGGCAACGATGCGGTGGGCAGGCCCGTCGAGATCGTCGAACTGGCCGCTCGACACGCTCCACCAAAAGGCCGCGCCGATGAGGAACGCGAGGACGACCGCGAGGGGAACGAGGAGGAAGAGGATGTCCACGGCGCGGGCTTCAAGCGGCGCGACGAAAGCGCGCAAGACGCAGGGCGTTGGCCACCACGAGCAACGACGAGACCGACATGCCGACCGCGGCCACCAGCGGCGACACGAGCCCGGACACGGCGAGCGGGATCGCGATGGCGTTGTAGCCGAGCGCCCAGGCGAGGTTCTGGCGAATCACGCGGCGCGTGCGGCGCGCGAGGACGAACGCGCTGTCCACACGGCCCAAGTCGTGGCCGGGCACGACCATGTCCGCGCTCCACCGGGCGAGGGCGGAGGCGTCGCCGAAGGCGATCGAGACGTCCGCCTGCGCCAGCGCGGGCGCATCGTTGATGCCGTCGCCCACCATCGCCACCACGGCGCCCTCGGCCTGGAGCGCGCGCACGAAGGTGCATTTGTCCGCCGGCCGCGCGTCGCCGTGCACGTCGGCGATGCCCACCGCGCGAGCCACGCGCTGCGCGGTCGCGGCGCGATCGCCGGAGACGAGCGACACGGCGATGCCGTTGCGCGCCAGGGCGCGCACGAGGGCGGCAGCGTCGTCACGCACGGCGTCGTCGAGCACGAAGCGGGCGAGGGGCCCGCGCTCGTCGGCGAGGAGCACGACGGTCCCGTGGTCGGTGTCGGCCGCGGCGGGCGCGTCCCCCGTGCTGCGAGGACACGCCCACGTCGGACGGCCCAGGCGATAGCGAACGCCGTCGATCGTGCCCGTTACGCCGTCGCCGTGCATCACCTCCACCCCTTGCGCGACGTGCACGGGCAGGTCGCGGGCCGCCTCGCGCAAGGCCGCCGCGAGCGGATGCGCCATGCCGGCTTCGAGCGCGGCGGCGAGGGCGAGCACGTCGTCGTGTGTCCGGTCGCGGTAGATCTGGGTGTGCACGAGGCGCGGCGTGCCGCGCGTGAGCGTGCCGGTCTTGTCGAGCACCACGTGCGTGACGCGCGCGAGCGTCTCGAGCGCGTTGCCGCGCGCTGCGACGATCCCGTGCCGACCGAGTGACCCCGTGGCGAAGGCCATGGCCGCCGGAGTGGCGAGGGACAATGCGCACGGGCACGACACCACGAGCACGGCAAAGACGATGGCGAGTGCGCGCGACGGGTCATGCAGCATCCAGAAGAGGCCGGCCGCGATGGCGACGCCGATGAGGCCGGTGACGAACCACGAGGCGGCTCGATCGGCCAGCGCCACGCCCGGCGGCCGCGCGACCGCCGCGCGTTCCACGAGCCGCGAGAGGGTGGCAAGCGTCGTGGCTCCACCGGTGGCCGTGGCACGCACGACGAGCGGGTTGCCGCGGTTCACCGACCCTGCCAGCACGGTGGCCCCCGCCACCTTCCGCAGGGGCATGGCTTCTCCGGTGAGCAGCGCCTCCTCCACCACCGAGTCGCCGGCCAGCACGAGACCATCGACGGGGACGGCGGCGCCCGGATCGACGCGAACCACGTCGCCGGCGTGCAGCACGTGCGCCGGCAC
Source organism: uncultured Pseudomonadota bacterium (assembly GCA_937958295.1). Lineage (GTDB taxonomy): Bacteria > Pseudomonadota > Gammaproteobacteria > Burkholderiales > Casimicrobiaceae > VBCG01. Next base: position 3,517 of record CALFEY010000221.1, on the reverse strand, counting down.
GTTCGTGCCGCCGTCGACGGCGGGATAGCGCGCGAGTCGCACGGCGAGCGTCGGCAGCTCACGGGTCACGTGCTCGATCGCCGCGGCCGCCTTCTCGCGGGCGAGGCTGTCGGCGTAGCGCGCCACCAGCAGCAGCGCGACGAACATCGTCACCGAGTCGAAGTAGACGTGGCCGCGGCCCGTGGCGAGGGCCCACACGCTCGCGACGAAGGCGCCGACGATCCCGATCGCGACGGGCACGTCCATGCCCGGACGCCCGCTGCGCAGGCTCCGCCACGCGCCGCGGTAGAACGGCAGCGCGCAGTAGAGCACCACCGGCAGGGTCAGGAGCAGCGCGGCGCCGTCGAGGAGCGCCTGGTAGTCGCGCTCGATCGTCTCGCCGAGGTAGGCGGGCGTGGCGAGCATCATCACCTGCATCATGGCGAGGAGCGCCACGCCCATGCGCAGAAGCAGCGTGCGGGTCTGCCGGCGCAGCAGGGTCTCGCGCGTGGCGGGGTCGTAGACGAACGCGTGGTACCCCAGCGCATCGATGGCCGCGAGCACGTCGCGCAGGACATTCGCCTTGCCCACCCAGCGCACGCGCGCGCGGCGCGTGGCGTAGTTGACCGATGCCTCGGTCACGCCGGGCTGCCGGCCGAGCCAGCTCTCGACGAGCCATGCGCAGGCACCGCAGGTCAGGCCGTCGAGCAGCAGCGAGACCTCGTGCGTGCCGGGCTCTACCTCGTGCACCAAGCCGGCGGCAAGCGCCGCCTCCACCTGCCGCACGCGCGCAGGCTCGTCGTGCTCCGGGCGTGCGGACGAGGCGGTGCGCTGCGCGTAGAACGGAGACAGTCCGGCACCGTCGATGGTGCGGGCGACGGCCACGCAGCCGGCGCAACAGAAACGCCGCGACTGTCCGGCGACATCGGCGACATAGGGGGCACCGCGCGGAACGGGCTCGCCGCAGTGAAAGCAGGAGGAGGGTGCTTCCGCCGCGACGGTCTCCGCGCGCGGCGTGGCGACGGCTGCGTCCATGCGCCGAAGGCTACCGGCAGCCCATTTCCCGCGCGTTGATGCGCGTCAAGGTTCGCCGGGGCCTACCCTGTAATCGGGGCGGCCGTGCACGGGATGGCACAATGGCGACAGAGGCCATCGCGGATGGCCTTGCCTTTTGTGAAGGGAATGCCCGTGCAACGACGCCAGCTCGGCTCGACGCCTTTCGAGGTCGCGCCGCTCGCCTTGGGGGGCAACGTGTTCGGCTGGACGGCCGACGAAGCCACGTCCTTTCGCCTGCTCGACGCCTTCGTGGCGATGGGCGGCAACCTCATCGATACCGCGGATGCGTACTCGCGCTGGGTGCCGGGGCACCAGGGTGGCGAGTCGGAGTCGATCATCGGTCGCTGGATCGCCCAGCGTGGCCATCATCGCGACGTGGTGATCGCCACGAAGGTGGGCTCCGACATGGGCGAAGGCAACCGGGTCCTGCGCAAGGACTACATCCTCCGTCGCGTGGAGGACTCGCTGCGTCGCCTGCACGTGGAGTCGATCGACCTGTATCAATCGCACTGGGACGACGAGAACACGCCCCTCGAGGAGACGCTCGAGGCCTATGCGCAGCTCCTGCGCGACGGTAAGATCAGGGCGATCGGCGCCTCGAACCTGTCGGCGCCCCGCCTGGCGCATGCGCTCGCCGTCAGCGCCCGCACCGGTCTGCCGCGCTACGCCGTCCTGCAGCCGCACTACAACCTCTACGAGCGGTCGAGCTTCGAAGGGCCGTTGCAGGACCTGTGCGTGAAGGAAGGCGTGGGCGTGATCCCGTATTACTCGCTCGCCTCGGGATTCCTCACCGGCAAGTATCGCTCGCCGGCGGACTTCGCCAAGAGCAAGCGCGGCGGCGGCATGCAGAAGTTCCTGAACGAGCGCGGCCACGCGATCCTCGACGCGCTCGCCAACTGGGCGGAGCGCCTGTCGGTCACGCCCGCGCAGATCGCCCTGGCCTGGCTCATGACGCGACCGGCGGTTGTCGCGCCCATCGCGAGCGCCACGTCCCTCGAGCAGCTCGAGGAGATCATGGGGTCGCTCGCCGTGGTGCTGCCCACCGACGCGCTGCGGGCGCTCGACGCCGCGAGCACCTGACCGCTCCCCGTTGCCGGAGGTGCGGCCCGGCGCTCCGGGTCACGTATTGGGCAGCGGGCCGTTGCTGCTGCGGGCCACGATCGCCAGGAATTCGCGTCGCGTGGCCGCATCCTGGCGAAAGGCGCCCAGCATGCGGCTCGTGACGAGCGCCGCGCCCGGCTTGTGGACGCCGCGCGTGGTCATGCACTGGTGGGAGGCTTCCACCACCACCGCCACGCCCTTGGGCTGCAAGACGTCCTGCAGCGTGTCGGCGATCTGCACCGTCATCTTCTCCTGGATCTGCAGGCGGCGTGCATAGACCTCCACGAGGCGCGCGAGCTTGCTGATCCCCACCACGCGCCGGTCCGGCAAGTACCCGATGTGCGCCTTGCCGATGATCGCGACCATGTGGTGCTCGCAGTGGCTCTCGAAGCGGATGTCGTTCATCACGACCATCTCGTCGTAGCCGTCCACCTCGGAGAACGTCTTGGCGAGGATCTCGCGGGGATCCTGGCCATAACCGGAGAAGAACTCCTCGTAGGATCGCACCACCCGGTCGGGCGTCTCGAGGAGGCCCTCGCGGTCCGGATCGTCGCCGGCCCACCGGATGAGGGTGCGCACCGCTTCCTGCGCCTCCTCGCGGGTGGGTCGGGAGGGCGCGGGGGCAGGAGTGGGAGCGGGACGTGGGCGGGCCATCGCGGGATTGTGGCATGGACGCGCGCCAGGGCTTTGCAATGGCGGTGCGAGCGCCTGGGCGACAGGAATGGCACGCCGTTCTTAGCCGCGCGCCGTCGCGGATTGGCATACTATGACGTTGTCATAGGAGATCGCCATGCGTTCGAGCCGCCGATTGCTGCCTCTCGTCCTGGGCTTTGCCGCCGCCCTCGTCCCCTTCGCGGCGCCGGCCGCCCCGACCTGGTCGAAGGCATTCGGCGGCGTCGCGCAGCCCGTCGACATCGCCAGCGCGCGCGACGGAACGAACCGGCTCTTCGTCGTGCAGCAGCCGGGCCAGGTGCGCGTGGTGAAGAACCAGGCGGTGCTGCCCACCCCTTTCCTCGACATCGCCACGCTCGTGCTCGCCACGGGGGAGCAGGGCTTGCTGGGCCTCGCCTTCCACCCGCAATACGCGACCAATCGCCAGTTCTTCGTCAACTACACCCGCAAGAGCGACGGCGCGACCGTCGTGGCGCGCTACACGGGTGACACCGGCACGCCGGACACGGCCGATCCGGCATCGGGGGAAGTGCTGCTCGTGATCGCGCAGCCCTACAGCAATCACAACGGCGGGTCGCTCAAGTTCGGGCCCGACGGTTACCTGTACATCGGCATGGGCGACGGCGGCAGCGGCAACGATCCCGACGCGCGTGCCCAGGACCGCGCCACGCTGCTCGGCAAGATGCTGCGCATCGACGTGAACGCCGGC
>CALFEY010000220.1 GCA_937958295.1 uncultured Pseudomonadota bacterium | reverse complement strand
GGCCCCTGCGCCCCGGCTGCTTCCTCTTCCGGATGCTGGTGGACAACGTCGATCGCTTCGTCGCAGAAGGACGCATCGCCGTGCGCCTCGGAACCCGGGCGCTTGCGCTGTTGCGTACGCCGGCGGGCGCGGTGAGCGGGGTTCGCATCGCGAGCGGGGCGTCCGCGCCCGAGGACGTCTTCGCCCGCAAGGGGGTGGTCCTCGCGGCGGGCGGCTTCGAGGCCGACGAGGAGATGAAGCGCCAGTACCTCGTCTCGTCGCCGGTGATCGCCGGCAGCTTCCGCGGCAATACCGGTGACGGCATCCGCATGGCGCAGGCGGTCGGCGCCGCGCTCTGGCACATGTGGCACTACCACGGCCCCTACGGCATGCGTCACTCCGACCCGGCGCATCCATTCGGCCTGTACGCGAAGCTCCTGCCCATGTGGACCCCCGAGCGTGCGGGCAAGGCGCTGCCTCGCATGGCCTGGATCATCGTGGATCAACAGGCGCAGCGGTACGTCGATGAGTATCCGCCTTACATGTCGGACACCGGCGTGCGCCAGTTCGATCACTTCGATCCCAAGACGTCATCGCACCCCAGGCTCCCGTCCTTCCTTCTGTTCGACGAGGCGGGACGCAAGCTCTATCCGATGGGGCGCTCGATCACCAACGATCGCGAGGCGAGCTACGAGTGGAGCGAGGACAACCTGAAGGAGGTCGACAACGGGATCCTGGTTCGCGCCGACAGTCTGGAGGCGCTCGCCGATGAGCTCGGCCTTCCCCGCGACCGTCTCCTGGCCACCGTGGCGCGATGGAACGCGGACTGTGCGGAGGGTCGCGACAGCGCATTCGGGCGGCGGCCGGAGAGCATGGTCCCGCTTGCCCAAGGGCCCTTCTACGCTGCGCGACTGTGGCCGCTGGTGATCAATACGCAAGGCGGGCCGGTGCACGACGCACGGCAGCGCGTCATCGACGTGCACGGGCAGCCGATCCCGCGCCTGTACGCCGCGGGGGAGATGGGCAGCGTGTTCGGCCACGTTTACCTCGCGGGAGGAAACCTCGCCGAATGCTTCGTGGGAGGACGCAACGCCGCGCGCGACGTGGCGGCCCTGCCGGACCTGGCGGGAGTGTGAGCGCCATGGCGGGGATGCAAGCCGCTGCGGAGGCGTCCGGTTCCGTGGCCGCCAAGACGGTCGAGGCACTCGAACGCTGGTCGACCCGGCATCGCTCGATCGACGCCGCAGGCACGCGCATCGAATGGCGCGTGTGGCCGACGGTCGCCGGCCCGCGTGCGCCCGCGCTCGTGCTCCTGCACGGATCGTTCGGCTCGTGGACCCACTGGGTGCGCAACATCGAGCATTTCGCGCGTACCCATCGCGTTGTCTGCCCGGACGTTCCGGGGTTCGGCGAGTCCGGTGACGCCCCGTCCGAGCGCATGCCGCCGGCGATGGGCGGGGTCCTGGCGGCAGGACTTCGGGCCGAGCACGACGTGCTGCTGGGCCACGCCGAGACGCTGTCGGTTGCGGGCTTCTCCCTGGGTGCGGTCTACGCGGGATGGCTCGCGCGGGCCTGGGGTGAGGTTGCCGCTCCGGCCGCGCTCGACCGGTTGATCCTGCTTTCTCCTGGCGGGCTCGGCGAGCGCGAAGTCCGCGACCTCGGGCTGCGACGCATCGACCCCGGGGCTTCCGAGACGGAGCGCATCGCCGCGCATCGGCACAATCTGGCGCAGGTGATGTTCGCGCGCGCCGACTCCATCGATTCGCTGGCCATCGCCCTGCAGGACCGCAATGTCGCGCGCGCGCGCTTCCGCGGCAAGTTCTCCTCACGCTCGAGCTTCCTGCTGGAGGCGCTAAGCCACACGCAGATGCCGCTTCTGTCCCTATGGGGCGGAAAGGATGCGTTCGATCCCGACGTCACCCCGCGCGTGCAGGCGCTCCTCGGCGTGCGTCCGGACGCATGCACGCACGTGCTGCCGCAGGCCGGGCACTGGGTGGGCTACGAGGAGGCGATGCAGGTCAATGCGCTTGTCGGATCGTTCCTGAATACCAATCCATATAGTGGAACTAAATGCGGAAGCGATGTGGAGGGGGAGAACGGGAGCTGGCAGAGTGAAGAGCGCATGCCATAGGGAGTTGCATGGCGCCCCGGCGTGCGTTAGGTCCGTAATGTAGTGCCACATATTGCACAATAGGTTCGGGCGAAATACACTTGGGCCTTGCACACGATCTTCGCGGGGCACACGGCCTCGCGAACGAGACAGAAGCCCGCATCGACGGGCTGGGCGTGGAGGAATGACATGAGACGTTTCGAAGGCAATGTCGCGCTGGTCACGGGCGCGGCGCGGGGTATCGGCTACGCGACCGCGGAGCTCTTCGCCGAGGAAGGCGCGGCGGTGGCCGTTTGCGATCTGTCCGCGGCAGAGGCCTCCGAGGCCGCTGCGCGCATCGCGGCCACCCACGGCGTCAAGGCCATCGGGATCGGTTGCGACGTCGCCGACGAGGCCGCCGTCGATGCGATGATGGCCGCCGCGCTCGAGCAACTCGGCGGCATCGACATCCTCGTCAACAACGCCGGGGTGACCCGCGACAACCTCCTCTTCAAGATGAGCGTCGCGGACTGGGACGCGGTGATGAACGTCCACCTGCGCGGCACGTTCCTCTGCACGCGTGCGGCGCAGCGGCACATGGTCGACAAGCGCCGCGGCAAGATCGTCAATCTCTCCTCGACGTCCGCGCTCGGCAATCGCGGGCAGGCGAACTATTCGTCCGCCAAGGCCGGCCTGCAGGCATTCACGCGCACGGCGGCCATCGAGCTCGGCCCCTTCAACATCAATGTCAATGCGGTCGCGCCGGGCTTCGTCGATACCGAGATGACGCGCCAGACCGCGGCACGCCGCGGCTTCGGGGTGGAGGAGTACAAGGCCATGCGGGCGAAGAGCATTCCGCTCGGGCGCGTGGGCGTGCCGCGCGACATCGCGAATGTCGTGGCCTTCCTGTGCAGCGAGGAGGCCTCGTTCGTGTCGGGCCAGATCATCTACGTCAAGGGCGGGCCGGAAACGCTGCGCTAACCCGCGGCGGCGCCTGTCACGCGCTCGCAGTCCACGCAGGAGGAAACATGCAACTCAGACTTTCGCGGTCGACCGCCCTGTCGTCTCTCGTCGTCGCGCTGTGCCTGCCGCCCGCCGCCTTAGCGATCGACGGCAAGCCTGCCATGGACCGCGACACGGTGGTGATTGCCGTCGGCAAGGACATCGGCAACCTCGATGGCCAGGTCGCCGCCACCGGCGATTCCCAGCGCTACGGATGGCAGCTCTACGACACGCTCTACGCGTTCGATGCCAAGGGCAACGTCCAGCCGAGCGTGGCCACGGGCTACAAGATGTCCGACGACGGACTGCGCTACACGTTCACCTTGCGCGATGGCGTCAAGTTCCACGACGGCACGCCGCTCACCGCCAAGGACGTCAAGTACTCGATGGACCGCATCCTCGACCCCGCCACGAAGAGCACGCGCAGGCCCTACTTCGCCGGCAACGTCGACGGCGTGGACATCGACAAGAACACGGTGACCTTCCGCCTGAAGAAGCCCGACGGCGTCTTCCTGAACAAGATTGCCGGTTACCTCCTGCTCGTGCCCAAGGACTACACGGAGAAGCTCGGCAGCCCGGAAGCCTTCGCGCGTGCGCCGATCGGATCCGGGCCGTTCCGCTTCGCCGAGCAGAAGGTCGGCCAGTCGGTGACGCTCGTTCGCTTCGACGACTACTGGGGTAACAAGCCGGCGATCAAGCGTCTCGTCTTCAAGGTGGTGCCCGAGGCGAGCAGCCGCGTCAACGCGCTCGTGTCGGGCGAGGCCGATATCGTGGACTATGTCGCCGCGGCCGATGTCGCGCGCCTGAAGGCCAATCCCGGCGTGGCGATCAAGTCGGTCCAGATCGGCAGCCCGCTCGCCGTGCGGTTGTACTCCAACGTGCCCGGAACGCCGCTCGCCGACCGTCGCGTCCGGCTCGCCCTCAATCATGCCGTGGATTCCAACGCGCTCATCAAGAGCGTGCTGCACGGGATCGGCGCGCCGATGGCGTCCTACATCTCCGCGAGCTACCCGTATGGCGTCGATCCGTCGCTCAAGCCCTACGCCTACGACCCGGCGCGCGCGAAGAAGCTGCTCGCCGAGGCCGGCTACGCCAACGGCTTCGATACCGAGTTGCTATGCCCGAGTGACCAGCCCAAGGACCTGTGCGAGGCGATCGTCGCCTACTGGTCGCAGGTCGGGGTCCGCGCCAAGGTGAAGGTCATGGACTACGCCGCCTGGAGCCGCCTCAACAACACGCACAAGGGCGGTCCGATGTCGATGATGCAGTTCTCGAACGCGATCTACGACCCCATTCATCCGATCAGCGGAGCTGCCACCAAAGACGGCACGTGGTCGGATTACTACAACCCCGAGGTGGAAAAGCTCGTTGCCGAAGGCGACGCCGAGGCCAATCGCGAGAAGCGCGACCAGATCTTCCGCAAGATCGGCCGTCTGTTGCACGAAGACGGCCACGCCGTGCTCATCACCGAGCTCTTCTACACGTTCGGGCAGGACGCCAAGCTCGAATGGCAGCCACAGCAGGGCAGCGGCTACTACGACCTGCGGAGCGTTCGCTGGAAATGAGCTTGACCCTTCCCCGTATCACCCCGCCCCACGCGCGCGATCCGCTCACCGGCGTACCCGCGTGGCGCGAGTGCACCTTCGGGCAGGCCGTGGCCTGGGCCGCGGCGCGCCATGCCGATCGCGAGGCGGTGGTGTGGCACGACGAGCGCCTCACCTTTGCGCAGTTCAGCGAGCGGGTGTACGCATTCGCGCGCGGTCTGATCGGATTGGGGGTCGGCCGCGGCGAGAAGGTCGCGCTGTGGATGACCGATCGACCCGAATGGTTGATCGCCCGCTGGGCCGTGCCGATGATCGGCGCGATCCTGGTGCCGGTCAACACGCGGCTGCGCGATCGCGACCTCTCCTACGTCCTGGCCCAGTCCGATACCGAGAATCTGATCATCCAGGAGGCGGGGCGCGGGGTGTGTTACTTCGACATCCTGGGCGAAGTCGAGCCCCGCTACCGGGACTACGACGCGGGCCGCTGGGACAGCTCCGCCTTTCCGGCGTTGCGGCGCGTGATCGGCCTGGGCGACACGCTGCCTAGGAGCATGGTCTCGTTCGCCGATATCGAGCGAGCGGGGCGTAGCCTGCTCGGCGATGACGTGCTGGCCCAACGCGTGGCGGAAGTGGCGCCCGACGACGTCGCGCAGATTCTCTACACCTCGGGGACCACGTCGTTCCCGAAGGGTGCGATGGTCTGCCACGGGCCGCTGCTGCAGAACAACTGGTTCGCCACCAGCTGCCTCAATCTCACCGAGGACGACCGCTACCTCTCGTGCGTGCCGCTGTTCACGGCCACGGGCACGTTCTACACCCTGGCGATGTACCTGTCCGGGGCCGCGATGGTCATCGCCGACCGTTTCGAGCCCGAGCTCTTCTGCCGGATGGTGCAGGACGAGCGCATCACCGTGAGCTTCTTCGTGGACACCATCGTGCAGGACCTGCGCGCATTCCCGCGCCGGGCGGAGTTCGACTTGTCGAGCCTGCGCACGGGGACCGGGGCCCCGCTGCCCACCGAGTCGTTCCATTGGGCCACGAAGAATCTCGACATCCCCCAGCTCGTAAGCGCCTATGGCATGTCGGAGACCTCCAACGCCGTCGTGCGCACCCGCTGGGACGACCCTTACGAGAAGCGCTCCGGGACGAATGGTCGTCCGGTGGAGGGGGTGCGGATCCGGA
>CALFEY010000219.1 GCA_937958295.1 uncultured Pseudomonadota bacterium | reverse complement strand
ATCGGGCACCACGCGGCCCTGCGTGGCTCGCTGGATGTTGTCGTCGCCCACCGCGGCGGCGGCGCGCAGGCCGGCCTCGACGTCGTTGGCGTCGATGAGGTTGCGCTTGGCGGCGTAGAAGCTCCACACCCCCGCGTAGCAATCGGCTTGGAGCTCGAGACGCACCGACAGGGCGTTGCGCTGGCGGGCGTCCACGCGCGAGGCCGACTGGTCGAACTGCTTCATCGTGCCGAGCTCGTTTTGCACGTGATGCCCCACCTCGTGGGCGATCACGTAGGCCGCCGCGAAGTCGCCGGGGGCGCCGAAGCGCTGCGAGAGTTCGCGAAAGAAGGCCGTGTCGAGATAGACCTTGCGGTCGGCGGGACAGTAGAACGGTCCCGCCGCGGCATTGGCCATGCCGCAGGCCGAGGGAAAGGACTGCGAGAACAGCACGAGCCGGGGTGCGTCGTAGCGCGAGCCCATGTTCTTGAAGAGCGCGCCCCACACGTCCTCGGTGTCGCCGAGCGTGCGCTGCACGAACGCGAGCGACGGATCCGCTTTCTCGCTGGCCGGCGCGGCAGGAGTGGCGGGCGGCACCCGGGGCCCGGTCTGCGGCGCCGGGCCGCCTCCCTCCATGGTGCCCAGCAGCGACAACGGATTGATGCCGAAGAGAAGGCTCACGATCACGATGACGATGATCGCGCCGCCGCCCAGGCGCATGCCGCCCCCGCCGAGCGGAAAGCCGCCGCCCCCGCCTTGTCCGCGGCGGTCCTCGACGTTGTCGCTCGGTCGCATGTCGCCCCAACGCATGGCCTTCCCCTTTGCCTATCCTTGATGCCGGAGTCTACTTCGACTGCGCGATGGCGCGGGCCAAGTCCTGGTACTCGTCGCAGGACTTGCCGCAGATCTTCTCCAGCGCGGCGAGGTGCTCCTGTGCCTTGGCCTTGTTGCCGGTGAGGAGGTAGGTCTCGCCGATGTACTCGTGCGCGCCCTTGTGCTTGGGATCGAGCTTCAACGCCTGGTTGTAATGCCGGAAGGCGAGGTCGAACTTCTTCTGGTTCCGGTACGCGTAGCCTAAGAGGTTCTGCGCATCGGCGTTGGTGGGCTCGTCGCGGGCGGCGATGGTGAGGTGCTGCACGGCCGTGTTCCAGTCCTTGACCTTGATGGCCTCGAAGCCCAGGTCGTAGTCCGCGCTGGTCACCTCGTTGGGCGGCAGGTTGGCCTCGGCGAGGGCGAGCAGGGGGACGGCAGCGAGCGCGAGTGCGACAAGACGCATCTTCATGGCAGTGCCTCGGTTCGTCAGGGCTTCACGTGGCGGTACAGGAACGGCAGGCTCGCATCCATGCGGTAGTCGATGGACGAGTGCGTGTCGTCGAATTCCTCGTAGGTGTGCTCGATGCCATGGGCCGCGAGCTCGCGCGAGAGGATGCGCGCCCCGAAGTGCAGGTGGTACTGGTCGCGCCAGCCGCAGTCGATGTAGATGCCGGCGAGGCGGCGCAGGTTCTTCGCGTGGCGCCCGACGAGATGGATGGGGTCGTGCTCGCGCCACTTGGCCCAGCGCTGCGGGATGAGCTCGCCGGTGTCGAGGTCGAGGGGCAGGCGGAAGCCGAGCGGCGTGCGCGGGTCGGGGTCGTAGCTCGCGGCCATCGCGAGCTCCATGAGTGCATGGCCTTCGCCGTCGGTGAGCTTGTCCTTCCGCCACACCGCCTCCAGGAAGCGGCGGGCGCGGCCGTCGTCGCGGCCATCGGCGGCGCGGGCGGGACCCGTGCGCTGGCGCCCGGCGCGCAATTGCGGCCGGCGGTAGCGCGCCAGCTCGTTCAGCAGGCGCGGGAAGTCGGGGAGGTAGCAGAATTCGAAGTAGGCGTCCCCCGAGTGGTTGGCGATCGCACCCCAGGTATCGGTGTACTGCATGCCGTGGATCATCGCGCCGTAGCCGCCCGATGATTTGCCGAAGCATGCCCGGTGCTCGCGGGCGGCCAGCGTGCGGAACTCGCGGTCGACCAAGGGGACGATCTCGCGCGTGAGGTAGTCGGCGTAGCGGCCGATCGCCTTGCTGTTGATGTACTGGTTGCCGCCGAGGCTCGTGAAGCAGTCGGGGAACACGAGGATGCACGGCCCCATCTTCTTCTCGGCGACGAGCCGCGCGACGCGCTCGGGGACATTTTCGTCGAAGGGGCGCCAGTTCACATGAGCGAGGCCGGACCCGGTGAAGCCCACGAGATCGACCAGCACGGGATACCGGCGGCCGCGCGCGCCCCGCGTGCCGCGGACGGTGCCGTCGTCGTAGCCCGGCGGCAGCCATACCGCCACCTTGCGCACGGCCGGATCGCCAAGGGGGTTGTCGGCGAGCACGCGCGAGGTGTGCTCGAGGATGACGACCCGGCCTGCGTCGTGGGTGCCGCGCTTACGTGCCATGGATGCCTGCGGAGTGGGAGCCGAGGCCGATTGTGCATCAGCCTGCCATGGCGTGCCTGCCTACGACCCCATCGCCTTGCGCGCGTCGCCGACGGTGCCTTGCGGGGGCACCGGCTGATCGCCACGCATGAGCGTGAAGCCGGTAAGGTCGAGGGTGTCGGGGAGGGTCCCCCGGCGCGGCGTGTAGCTGACCGTCCCATCGAGCTTGAGCGTGTCGGTGCGGCCGGCCAGCAGTTTGCCCTTGCTGTCCACTGGACGGTAGGCAAGCCTGAGGGAGAAGGCGATGCCGCCCGCACGCGCGCCCGGGCGCACGCTGCCCGTCATGCGCCAGGGCGGGCCGTACAGCGTGGCGGCATTGGGCGCGGAAGCCCGGATGAACTGCGTGGTGCTACCGGCCTCGATGGTGCGTGCCGCGGTGACGTCCGCGGGCGGGCCGATCACGCCCTGGTCGAGCAGGAAGGCGACGAGCTCGGCGGTGATGATCGGCGCCGACGTCATGATGTCCACGACCGGCGCATCCGGCGGAAACTTCTCGCGGGTGCGGAAGGCGAAGCCTTCCTCGCCGACCAGCACGATCTCGCCGCCGCGCGTCTTGCCGCGCGCCGTTTCGCGATAGGTGGCATGCACCTCGCTGTTCTGCGCGATCTCCAGTACATAGGTGGCCTCGAAGCCCGGGGCCTGCACGCGGACGTCCAGGGTGGAGAAGTGCGTCCAGCGACCCTTGGCGCAGAGCGCGGCGTGCGGCGACGGACCGCACTGGCGTGGATCGATGCCAGGGAGCGTAAGGTCGAGGTTGCCGGGGGCGGGCAATCCGCCGCGCGGCAGCTCCGCCACCGGAGGCGGCCCCGGACGTGGGGGCGGGGATGCGCTCCCCGGCAGCGGGCCATCCGGAGCGAGCTGGCCAAGCACGGGCGCGGACACCGCGAACGCGGCCACCGCGCAGGCAAGAAGCGGGAGGAACGGGAAGAATGCACGCAGGCCCATCGGCGCCGATTCTACCGGCGCCCATGGGCTGCATGCCG
>CALFEY010000218.1 GCA_937958295.1 uncultured Pseudomonadota bacterium | reverse complement strand
ACAAGCGCCCCGCGCGGCGCGCCTTTGTCGACCACTGACGTCACGCGATGGGTGGCGAGGATGCCTGCCGCGGCGGGAAGCGGCCTATGCAGCGTCACGGCCTGGCCCACGTGCAGCGCGCGCAGCGCGTCGATGCCGGTAGTCACGTCGCGCATCCAGAAACCGGGGGTTCCGAGCGACGCCGCCATCGTGGGGAAGGCGACGAGGCACGAGCGATCGACGAAGCACCGATCGCGGCCCGTCGCGTTGCGGCCAAGACCGATCGCCAGCGCATAGACGACCGTGTCGCGTGCGTCGTACTCCCGCCGGATTTCGGGAAACGCCCTGCGAAGCAGACGGGCGGCGTCGATCGGCACGCGACCATCCCCCGCGCAGTTGCTACAAGGGATCCCAGCTGAACACGTCCGCGGACCGCGCCAGAGGATACAGCGAATCGCGGAAAGCCGGAGCCATGTGATCCGCGATCTTTTGCGGTGTCCATCCCTCCTCGCGGTGGATCGCGCGCAACGGCCGTGACTGGCTCATGAGGAAGATCTCGTTGCCGCGCACGGCAAAGATCTGGCCGCTGACGTCGCGCGCGGCATCGCTCGCGAGGAATACGGCGAGCGGAGCGATCTTCTGCGGCGTCATCGACTTGAGGCGCTCCACGCGCGCCTGCTGCTCGGGCGTGTCGGTGGGAATCGCTCCCACCATGCGGCTCCAGGCGAAAGGGGAGATGCAGTTCGAGCGGACGTTGTAGCGCGCCATGTCGAGCGCGATGGACTTCGACAAGCCGACGATACCGAGCTTGGCGGCGGAGTAGTTTGCCTGGCCGAAGTTGCCGATGAGGCCGGACGTGGACGTCATGTGCACGAACGCCCCGCTCTCCTGCGCGCGAAAGACGTCGGCCGCGGCGCGCGACAGGTAGAACGACCCCATCAGGTGCACACCGATCACCGAGTCCCAGTCCTGCTGCGTCATCTTGTGGAAGATGCGGTCGCGCAGGATGCCGGCGTTGTTCACGACGACATCAAGGCGGCCGAAGGCGCCGGTCGCGGCGGCCGCGATGCGGTGCGCGCCCTCCCATGTCGCAACGCTGTCCGCATTTGATACGGCCTGCCCACCCGCCGCCCGGATGGCCTCGACCACCTCGTCGGCGGGCCCGATGTCGCGCCCCTCGCCGTCCACTCCGGCCCCCACGTCGTTGACGACGACCTTCGCCCCCTCCTTCGCCAGCGCGAGCGCGACCTCGCGGCCGATACCGCGCCCCGCGCCCGTGACGACTGCGACCTTGCCCGCCACCATTGCCGTCGACTGCATGTAATCTCCCATAGGCGGCGACGCCCTTGCGGCATCGCCCGTATCGTTCAACCCCGCCGCGGGCTCGCCTCCGCAGCGAGCGACAACTCGCGCGACTCGTCTTCCGCACGCCGCCACAATTCGCGGGCGATCGGCGAGCGCTCCTCCTCCAGAAGGTGTCCCACCAAGCCGATGGCGCGCGCGAAGACCACGATGCCGTGGCACATCTTCGGGGTGAATCCCATTTCGCATGCGATCGCCGCGATCGCGCCCGTGGCATTGACCGGCAGCGGTCGCGCATAGGCGAGCGATGCCTGCTCGGACACGAGCTCAATGAGCCTTATGTAGTCCCCGGCGAGACCGTGCTGCCGCGCCAGCGCGAAGAGGGGCGCCGCCCGCGGATCGACCGGTTTGTGTATCGGATGCCCCACTCCAGGTACCGCGATGCCGCGCGCGCGGCGCTCGGCCACTACGCGCTCGGCCAGTGCGCGAAGGGCATCTTCGCCGCGGGGAGCCGCGGAAAGGACCTCCCTGGGCAACGCCGCGAGCAGCATCTCCGCCGCTCCCTCGGTGCTCCCCACCAGCACGCTGCCGAGGCCGCACAAACCTGCGCCAACCGCCGCTTGCATAGCCTCCGGCGCTCCGAGGAAGGTCAAGCGGGCGGCAAGCGCGGAGGGTGTGGGGCCATGTTCGACCAGCGTGATTGCCAGCGCATCGAAGACCGCGGCTTCGCCGGTGCTGGGGGTACGTCCGGTGAGCTGCAGGAAGGCCATGTTGCCGAGCGTGAAGTGCCCTATCAGCTCGCCCGGCAGGTCGCGGCCGCGCACGACGACGCGATCGGAGGTGCTGAAGCCAAGCTCGGTGCGAATGGGAATGCGGGCGGGCATGGTGGGTGGCGTCGCAATGCGGCCGGCTTGGCGGCGCTGTACGGTATGTTAATGTCCATTATACTGGATGTCCGTATGACTTACGCCATTTCAACCGCATCCCCATCCCCGTCCTCCGACGTAGGCGCGCTCGCGGGCGTGCTCGTCCTTGATTTCAGCACGCTGACGCCCGGCCCGCTCGCCACACTGATGCTCGCCGAAGCGGGAGCCGACGTCCTGAAGATAGAGCGGCCCGCTGGCGACGAGATGCGTGCGCGCACGCCTCGCCTGGGCCCCGACAGCGCCCAGTTCGCGTTGCTCAATCGGGGCAAGCGAAGCATGGTGGTGGATTTGAAGGCGCCGGGCGCGGTGGCGAGCTTGCGGGAGCTTCTCGAACAGGCCGACGTTCTCGTCGAGCAGTTTCGCCCGGGAGTGATGGCACGGCTCGGCCTGGGCTACCACGCCGTGAGCGCAATCAATCCACGCATCGTCTACTGCTCGCTCACCGGCTACGGACAGTCGGGGCCCCGCGCAAGCGTGGCGGGACATGACCTCAACTATGTGGCGGATTCGGGGCTTCTCTCGCTCGGGATTGGCGCCGACGGCGCACCTGCGATTCCCGCCGCCCTTCTGGGCGACATCGCTGGCGGCACCTACCCCGCGGTCCTCAACATCGTGCTCGCGCTGCTGCAGCGGGAACGCACGGGCAAGGGCACTTGGCTCGACATCTCCATGGCCGACAACCTCGCACCCTTCATGGTGGGGCCGCTGGCGCGGGGCATGCACGGCGACGATTGGCCCGAGCCGCGCATGAACGACCTGACCGGCGCATCGCCGCGCTATCGCACCTACGTGACGCGGGACGGACGACGACTCGCCGTGGGGGCGATCGAAGATCGCTACTGGAACAACTTCTGCGACGTGATCGGCCTCGCGCCGGAGGAGCGCAATGCCGCCTCCCGTGAGCGCCTGATCGAAGCGGTGGCCTCGCGCATCGCGCGCAAGACCGCCCAGGAGTGGGAGGCGGCCTTCGTGGGTGTGGACGCCTGCGTGTCGGTCGTGCGTACCTTGCATGAGGCGGCACAAGGTGCGGGCTATGCGGACGCAGGCCTGGTAGTGGCCGGAGCACAGCGCATGCCCGCGCTGCCCGTGCCCATCGTCCCGGCCCTCAGGCGTGCGGGCAACGAGCGCGCCTCGCCGCAACTGGGCGAATCGGGCCGCCTGGATGAGTGACCGGGGCGGACTGCTGCGGGGCGATTGCATCGTCGCCGGTCCCGCTTCCGTCGTGGAAGGCGAAGCAATGGTCTGTTCCGCCAACCTGGCGTTCAGCCTCGTGGACCCCCGCACGGGGGTCGTCAAGCAGCCCGGGCACCCCTGGTTCGACCTCTCGGTCGCCGGACGGGTGCTGCTGTATCCGTCCGGGCAGGGCAGCAGCGCCGGCTCGTGGTGGCTCCTGCACCTGGCAGCAGAAGGCCGAGCGCCCGCGGTAATCCTCAATGCGCAAAGCGACCCCGTGGTGATCGCCGGGGCTGTGCTGGCCGACATTCCCCTCATGCATCGCCTATCGCCCGATCCGTTCGCGTGCATTCGCGATGGCGACCGCGTGCTTGTCGACACTGCGCGCGGCACAGTGCGGGTCACGCACTATCGTATGGAGGAGACGCCATGAGGCTCACGGGCGCGCAACAACGCATGCTCGACGGAGATGCCGGTTGGCCGGCGCAGGTGGCAATGCGCCTGCTCGTGGCCGTGGGTCGAGCCTCCGACGCGGAAGACCTGGTGGAGGTCGCATCGGTCCATCTATCGCTGTCGGGCGTCTCGGTAGGTACTCCCGGCCGCAAGCTGTACGGCGAGCTGGTGGACCGCGGCGGCCGCTTCGTGGTGCCCACGACCCTCAACGTGCTGTCGCTCGATCGTCGCGAACGTGGGCGCGATCTCGCGCTCGCGGACGACGAAGCCACCCAGCTTGGAATCGCTCAGTTGTGCGAGGCCATGGGCGGCGTACCCACTTACTCGTGCAATCCCTTCCTGCACGGTGCAACGCCTCGCTTCGGCGAAGCGGTCGCCTGGAACGAATCGGCGACGGCGCCGTACGTGAATGGCGTGATCGGTGCCCGCACGAACCGGGAAGGCGCCACGGCGCTCGCGTCTGCGCTCACGGGCTTCACACCTCGCTACGGCATGCATCTCGAGCCGGCGCGGCGGGGCGAGGTGGGGTTCGTCTACCAGTTCCACCATCTGCTGCCGGA
>CALFEY010000217.1 GCA_937958295.1 uncultured Pseudomonadota bacterium | reverse complement strand
CGTCGGCGCGCGCGGCCTCGCGCTCACGCGCGGGGGCGGTGCCCCCGACGGCGATGCCCTCGCCGTCACGGCCGTCGATGCATCGGGCGTGGCACTCGTGGCCGCCAACGTCGATGCCCGCTCCACGGAATACCCGATCGTCGCGTGGAGCGGCTTCGGCTTTCCGCCCAACGCCGACGTGCGCTTCCTGTGGCGCACCGACTACGCGCCGAGCAAGCTCAACTCCGTTCCCGTGCCAATCGTGGCAGGCCGGCTCGCGCCGGTGACGATGAACCGCAATCCCGACTGGGTAGGTCGCATCCTTGGGGTGGCGCTCGCCATCCGCGGGCCGATCGGCGAGCCCGTGCGGATCGTGAGCGTCACGCTCAAGCCGGGCGGCGCACCGGGCCAGATCGCCGACCGCGTGCGCGAGTGGACGGCGTTCGAGCCGTGGTCAGGCACCTCGATCAACACCATCACCGGCGGCGCCGAGGTTCAGGAAGTGCCGTTGCCCACGCTGCTCGTGGTCGCGGGGCTGCTCGGTCTCGCGGCCTTTGCCATCATCGCGTGGCGACGGAAGAAGCTCTCGGGCCTGCCGGCGGCGGCGGCGATCGTTTTCCTCGCCGCCTGGGTGGTCCTCGATGCGCAGTGGACGGCGAACCTCGCACGGCAGGCCGCGGCCACGCGCGCGCAATATGGCGGCAAGGACTGGCGCGAGAGCCATCTGGCCGCCGAGGACGGTCCCCTGTTTGCCTTCGTGGAAAAGGCACGGGCCAAGCTTCCGCCCTCGCCGGCGCGGGTGTTCGTGGTGTCGGATGCGGCCTATTTCCGCGGCCGCGGCGCGTACCACCTCTATCCGCACAACGTGCTGTTCGACCCTTTCCGTGACACGCTGCCGCAGGCCGCCTGGCTCAAGCCGGGCGACTACGTACTCGTGTGGCATCGGCGCGGGGTGCAATACAACGCGGACGATCGCAAGCTGCGCCTGGAGGGCAGCGAGCCCATCGCGGCGGAGCCCGTGCTCATGGAACCGGGCGCAGCTCTCCTCAAGATCATCTAGCGCAGGCCATGGACTTCATCTTGCTCGTCGCCGGCAATTTGCTTCCGTGGTGGCTCGGCGTGGCCTTCCTGCTCGCGCTGCCGCGTGCGCGCGAGGTGGTCGCGCCCGGCGAGGCCGCCTGGACGTGTGGTGCCGGTTATCTTGCTGGCGCATTCCTGCTCACCGTGTGGATGCGCGTACTCTCGCTCGCCGGCGTCAAGTTTGGGCTCGTGGCCATCGTGCTGCCGCTCGTGCTGCTTGCCGTGGTGCTCTCCTGGCTCGCCTGGCGGCGCGCCCCGGGGGTGCCCGGCGCCACGCTGCGGGACGCGGCGACCGCCCTCCCGCGCTCGCCCGCCCTCACCGGCGCGGCACGCATTGTCTGGTGGTGCGTGATCGCGTGGCTCGGGCTGCGCTTCGTGCTCCTCGCGATCGAGGTCGGCACCCGCCCGCTCTACCCGTGGGACGCGTGGACGCAGTGGGCCACCAAGGCGCGCGTTTACTACGAGCTGGGCGACATCGTTCCCTTTCTGCGCCCCGGGCCCTGGCTCGCCGCGAACGG
The DNA here is from genome assembly GCA_937958295.1 of uncultured Pseudomonadota bacterium. Lineage (GTDB taxonomy): Bacteria > Pseudomonadota > Gammaproteobacteria > Burkholderiales > Casimicrobiaceae > VBCG01. The sequence continues at coordinate 310 of CALFEY010000217.1, read as the reverse complement.
CGCGGCGTACTTCGATGCGTCGCCGGAATACCCGCCCACGATGCCCTTGCTGCAGGTCTACAACAGCCTCCTGCTGGGCCGCTGGGACGACACGCTCATGAACGGCGCGTGGTGGCAGACGGGTCTCGCGCTCACGCTCGTGATGTACGGCGGCTTGCGCTCGCTCGGGACCACCGCGCTCGCGGCTCTCGCGGGCGCGTTCCTGGTGTCTTCCCTTCCGCTGGCCAACGTGCACGTGGCCCTCGCCGGCTACGCCGACCTGCCGCTCGCCGCGTGCTACACCGCCGCGGCGCTCGCCCTGTTGCGGTGG
>CALFEY010000216.1 GCA_937958295.1 uncultured Pseudomonadota bacterium | reverse complement strand
TGCGTGGGGGTGGCAAGCGCAGTGGGATAATCACGTCATGGGCAGCCCGTCGTCCGTCCTCGCGGCCCCTGCCGCCGCCTCCCTCGCCACTGCGCGTCCGCGTGCCGTCGCCGCCTGGCTTCTCGCCTGCTGCGCGCTCGTGTTCGCCATGATCGTGGTGGGCGGCATGACGCGCCTCACCCACTCCGGCCTGTCCATCACCGAGTGGCAGCCGATCGTGGGCACGTTGCCGCCGTTGTCCGAGGCCGACTGGGCGGTCGCGTTCTCCAAATACCAGGCCACGCCCGAGTACCAGCTCGTGAACCATGGCATGGCGCTCGCCGACTTCAAGGGCATCTTCTGGTGGGAGTATTTCCACCGGCTGCTCGGGCGTCTGATCGGCGTAGTGTTCTTCGTGCCGCTCGCCTGGTTCGCAATGCGGCGGGCGATCCCGGCAGGGTACGGAGGGAAGCTCGTGGGCATCTTCGTGCTCGGGGGCTTGCAGGGCGCGATGGGCTGGTACATGGTCAAGAGCGGTCTTGTCGACGATCCGCGCGTGTCGCAGTTCCGCCTCACCGCGCATTTGCTCCTGGCCTTCGTGATCCTCGGCGCCATGCTCTGGGTGGCGTTGTCGCTGCTCGCGCCCGCACGCGCCGCGCTCGACGCGCGGGGGCGGGCCGTGCGGCGCTTCGCGCGCGCGGTGCTGGCGCTCGTGGTCGTCATGATCGGCACCGGCGGATTCGTGGCGGGCATCCGCGCGGGCTTCGCGTACAACACGTGGCCGCTGATGAACGGCCATCTCGTGCCGCCGGAGCTCTTCGTGATCGAGCCGTGGTGGCGCAACTTCTTCTACAACATGGCCACGGTGCAGTTCGACCATCGCCTCATGGCGTACGTGCTGGCGATCGCGGTACCGGTGCTGTGGTGGAAGGTCCGGACGCTGCCCGGAGCTGCGCCGCGGGCACGTACCGGCGCGACCCTGCTGCTCGCCATGCTTGCACTGCAGGTCGGCCTCGGCATCGCCACGCTGCTCCTCGTGGTGCCGCTGCCGCTCGCCGCCATCCACCAGGCCGGGGCCGTGCTCGTCTTCGCACTGGCGGTGAACGTCGCGCACGCGCTGCGCTAGGACGCCGCGGACGCTTTTGCACCCGCTCCCTGGGGCACCGCACGCCCGGAAAAGGCCTTTCCGTCCGGGGAGCCCGGGCCGTCCTATAATGCGTGGCCCTACGCCAATCGCGGCCCCCGCCCCTGCACGTTCCGTGTGAACGGCGCCCGCCCCCTCCCATGACCGATACCCGCGCCCTGGACGAGCCGTTGTCCGATGCCGAGCTCGACGAGCTCGAAGGCTTCCTGGCCTCCGATGCCGTGCCGGAGGACTGCATGGACCTCGAGATGCTCGACGGCTTCCTCGCGGCGATCGTGAGCGGCCCCGAGTCGATCCAGCCGTCGGAATGGCTGCCGCAGGTGTGGAGCGACGGCGGCCGCAGCGCCGCGCCCGCTTACGGCAACAGCGCCGAGGCGCAGCGCATCATGGCGCTCATCCTTCGCCACATGGTGGGCATCCAGCGCACGCTCGCCGAGTCGCCCACGCGTTTCAAGCCCTTGCTGTACCTCCCCGACGAGAAGAAGGGCGACGAGCGCCAGCCTCCCGAGGGCACGGCGTGGTGCGAAGGCTACATGGCGGGCGTGAAGCTGCGCGACGAAGGCTGGCAGCCGCTTTACGACGCCGAGGATGCCCGCGACTGGATCTTCCCGATCGAGGCGCTCGCCTTCGGCGACCAGGACCCCGAATTCTCCGAGTGGATCGACGACAAGGAGAAGCGCGCGAGCCTCGTGGAGGAGCTCGCGGTGGCCTCGGTGCTCATCTATCGCTTCTGGCAGGCGCGGCGGTCCCCGCAGACGCGCGGCAGCGGCACGCGGCGCACGCTCACCGACGCCGCCCGCAAGTCGCGCGAGCGGCTGCACTGAAGCGCCGGCGTCCTACTGCGTGGCGGTGATGCCGCCGTCCACGTAGAGGACCTGGCCCGTGACGAAGGCCGCGCCCGCGCCGAGGAAGAACAGCACGGGTCCGGTCACGTCCTCGACCTCGGCGATGCGCCCGAGCGGGATACGGTCGAGGAGTCGCTGAAAAAGCTCCGGGTCGCTCCAGTCGGAGGCCATCGGCGTGCGCACCACGGTGGGCGCCACGCCGTTCACGGTGATCCCATGTCGGGCGAGCTCGACGGCGTGCTGCCGGATGAGGAGCACGAGCCCGCCCTTGCTGCTGCAATACGCCGAGTAGCCGCGGTCGCGCATGCCGAGCTGCGCACGCACCGAAAGCAGGTGGACGTGGCGTCCGCCGCGTGCTCGCGCGACCTGCCCGCGGGCAACCGCTTGCGAGAGGAACATCGCGGCGCGCAGGTTGACGTCGATGATCCGGTCGTAGGCCTCTTCGGTGACCTCGAGCAGCGGCTCGATCTTCTGCGTGCCGGCGCAGTTGACGAGGAAATCGATGCCGCCATGATCGCGCTCCGCTTGCGCGACCGCGGCGCGGATGGAGTCGACGTCGCGCGCATCGAAGGCCGCGCTGCTGGCGCCTCCCGCACCGTGGAGCGAGGATGCGAGCGCCGCGGCCTTGGCCGGGTCGCGCCCGGCTACCACCACCGTGGCGCCGGCCTCCGCCAGCGCTCGCGCGCACCCTTCGCCGATGCCGCCGTAGCCCCCGGCCACGAAGGCGACCTTGCCTGCGAAGGGCTCGGCACCGCTAGGCATCGAGCACGCTCTTCTTGCCGAACAGGCCGCGCGCGCGGAAGGTCACCACCGCGATGAACAGCAAGTACATCGACAGCAGCGACCATTCGGAGGCGTAGGCGCCGCTCAGGCCCACGACGATGCCCACGAGCAGGGCGGCGATGACGGCGCCCCAGAAGCTGCCGACCCCCCCGAGCACGATGATGAGAAATGCGGGCACCACGGCATCGATGCCCACGTGCGGCCGGATACCCCAGATGGGCGCCATCACCACGCCGGCGAGCCCGGCGAGCCCCACGCCGAGGGCGAACACGAACAGCCGCAGCCGCGACAGGTTGATGCCGAGCGCGCCCACCATCTCGCTATCGTGCGCGCCGGCCTTGATGATCGAGCCGTAGGGCGTCTTCTCGAGGAAGAGCCACAGGAGTCCGATAGCGAGCGCGGCGAACGCGCAGGCGAACAGCCGGTACCTGGAGTAGATGAGGTCGCCCAGCATGAACGCGCCGGAGATGCCCTCCGGGATCGCGAGCTGTTTCTCGGTGGAGCCGAAGACCGCGCGCAGGCCTTCTTCGAGCACGAGTGCCGCCCCGAACGTGAGCAGCAGGCCGTAGAGCGGATCGCGGCCGTAGGTGCGGCGCAGCGCCACCTCGAGGAGCATGCCCACGAGGCCCACTGCGACAGGCGCAAGCACCAGCGCGATCATGTAGCGCGCGCCGAGCGGGAGCGCCTTGTAGGCCGCGAGCACGCCGCCCGGATCAGCCGCGGGTGCGATGACCACGAGAGCGATGTACATCCCCAGCGCGAAGAAGGAGCCGTGCGCGAGGTTGATGGTTTCCATCAGGCTCACGACGAGCATGAACCCGAGCGCGATGAGCGCGAACAAGAGGCCGAGGGCCAGCCCGTTGACGAGGTGTGGCAGGAGGGTCATGGCGCGACGGGCGCGGGTCGCGGGAGCGCGGTGGAGGCCGCTCCCGCACGTTGCGCCCCTGGCTCACATCTCGTAGCTCGGGGTAGCTTCGTACGACTCGAGCTTGCAGTTCTTCGGCGCTTCCGGGTCCACGACGTCCTTGGGCTCGGATTGCGTGAGGATCCTGAAGATGTCGTCCTTGGCCTTGGGCTGGTCGTTGTAGGTGGCCATGTAGATCGTCTGCTGGCATTGGTGCGTGGCAGGGTCGATCCAGGCGTCGTAGGCTTGCATGCGGTCGCGGGCGGTCATCCTGCGGCCCTCGAGCTTCTTGATCACCGCGATATTGGCGGTGGTGCCTGCCTCTTCCACGCAGCGCAGGAGCTCGCGGGTGGCGACATAGCCGTTGTAGTAGACGTTGCCGGGCACCTGGATGGCCATGCCCGGGTAGGTCTTCTGGTAGTTGGCCACGAACTCCTTCACGCCGGGCAGGTCGAGCATCCAGTACCACGTGGTGCCGAACACGCCGAAGATCTGCTCGGGTCCTAAGCCGTAGACGTCGGGCCAGTCCTGCTGGTTGTTGATCCAGGCCATGCGTTTTTGCAGGCCGAGTTGCACCACCTGCTGGCGCAGGGCCTTGATGTCGTCGCCACCGACCGCCGTGGCCACGACCTCCGGCTTGATCTGCTGCAGCTTGATGAGGTAGGAGGCAAAGTCGCGCGTGTTCTGCGGAATCATGAGCTCGTCGACGATCTTGCCGCCGTTGGCCTCCACCAGCGCGCGCGTGGCCTTGGCCGTCTGGTGACCCCACACGTAATCGTTGGTGAGCAGCACCCAGTTGCGGCCATTGGTCTTGATTGCGTTCTTGACGATCGCCTCGGCAAAGTTAGTGCCGTTGCCGTCCCACACGAACTTCACGCGATGGCAATCCTTGCCCGACTCGGTGGGCGAGCTCGAGTTGGTGTTGAAGTAGATGCAGCCGTATTTCTGCGCGACCTGCGAGATGGCATTGGCCACGCCCGAGTGCAGGCCGCCGATGAGGAAGGCCGCCTCGTTGCGCGTGATCATCCGCTCGGCCACGCGCGAGCCGGTGGCGGGCGTGGTCTCGGTGTCGATGTGCAGGGCCTCGATGGGCCGGCCGAGCACGCCGCCCTTGGCGTTGAACTCCTTGATGGCCATCATCGCGCCCAGGCGCTCCTCAACCCCGGACGCGGCGTACTGGCCGGAGGCATCCATGGTGAGGCCGATCACGAGCGGCTTCTTCTGCGCGGACTGGGCCCAGGCATGGTTGACCTTCCACGGGCCGAAGAACGTGGCGCCCGCGGCCCCCGCGGCGATCGTCCCCAGCAAGGAACGTCGCGTGCTTCCCGACGGCGCCAGCAGTGCCGGCGCCTTGTGCTCTTGCTCGTCCATGCTTCCTCCTAGGTGTCGCGCCCTGCGGGCGTCGTTGTGATCGCAAACGGCGGTCGGTATGCGCGTTCCGTCGGTTCGCTATCAGGAATATTCATTCCATCCTTGCCTGCCTGTCAAGGCCGCGCCCTGACTTTGCGCGCCGGTGTCTTGCGGGTGCCGCGCCCCTGCTTGTCGCCGAGCGCATACCCCACCGACATCACGAGGGCCTGGGCGGCGCACAGCGGCGCGGCCAACGTGCGGAAGGGGACCGTTGCGTCGTCGCCGATCTCGAGCGTGACGCTTGCCACGCGCGCCAACGGCGACACCTGGGCGTCGGTGATGGCGATCACGCCCGCGCCCTTGCGGCGCGCGACGCTTGCCGCGTTCACCACTTCCTCGGTGTAGTTGCGGAAGCTCGCGGCGATCAGCACGTCCTCGCGCCCCACGAGGTTCACCTGCTCGCTCAGCATGCCGCCCACCGAGTCGAGCAGGAACGCCTTCACGTCGAGCTGGGTGAGGCCGTAGGCGAGATAGGCGGCCACGGCGAAGGCCCGCCGCTGCGCCAGCAGGTAGACGGCGCGGGCGCCGGTGACGAGCCGTGTCGCCTCCTCGAGGCGCCGCGGGCTCGCGTGATCGCGCAGCATCTCGAGCTCGCGCATCGCGAAGGTCACGATCTGCGGCAGTAGCGGATCCTGATCGCTGCCGGTGCGGCGCATCTTCTCGATGCGCTCGCGGTAGGTGGCCGAGCGGGCGACGAGCCGCTCGCGGTAGATGCGCTGCAGGTCGGTGAACCCCGGATAGCCCAGCGCGTTGGCGAACCGGATCACGGCCGACGGGGGGACGCTCGCGTCGCGCGCGATCTCGGCCACCGTGGAAAGGGCCATCGCGTCGGGATTGCCGAGCGCGAAGCGGGCGATGCCCTGCAGGCGGTTGGGCAATTGCGGATAGGACTCGGTGATCGCTCGTGCGAGCTCGTCGTAGCGGGTGCTGCCCTGCATGAATTGCTTCTCCTGCGCTGGCGGGGGTTGCGGAAGTGGAATGTTTATTCTAATGTGAATGCAATTAGAACAGTTCATCGCATCGGAGGCCAGTGGATTCGCGCACTGGAAGGAGGAGATGACGGGGGCGCATGCATCGCCGGTGCCGGCCCCGCCGCTGTCCGGCGCGCCGCGCGTGCCGGTGCCGCTCGTCGTGCTCGCGTTGCTGCTCGCGTCGTCGCCGCTGTGGCTCGCGCGCATCGGCCTGTACCAGTATCTCGCGCTCGAGATCGCGATCTTCATGATCTACGCGATGGGCTACAACCTCCTGCTCGGGGTGGCGGGCCTGCCGTCGTTCGGCCATGGCGCGTTCTTCGGCATCGGGGCCTATGCCTTCGGGCTCATGCAGCTGCGCGTTTGGCCCAACCTGTGGCTCGACATCCTCGGCGCGATCGCCCTTACCGCGCTCGCCGCCGGGGCGGTGGCGGCGTTCATCTCCCACCGGCGCGGCATCTACTACGCCCTGCTCACCATTGCCTTCGGGCAGGTGTTCTGGTTCATCGCGGTCAAGTGGCACTCGGTCACGGGTGGCGAGGACGGCCTGCTCAACCTCAAGCGCCTCGCCGTGCCGCTCGGCTTCGCCACCCTCGACCTGAAGTCCAACGACGCCCTCTTCTACTTCACGCTCGTGGTTCTCGTCGTCGTCATCTTCGTGTGCTGGCGCATCGTCCATTCTCCGTTCGGCCGGGTGCTCTCCTGCATCAAGCAGAACGAATCCCGCGCGCGCTTCTTGGGCTACCGGGTATGGCTGTACAAGTGGCTTGTGTTCGTGATCTCCGCCACCATCGCAGGGCTCGCGGGCGCGCTCTTCGCGATGGCCCAGCAATCGGCCTATCCCAACGTGATGAGCCTGCACCAGTCGGGGTTCGTGGTGATGATGGTGCTGATCGGCGGCGGTCTCGTGAGCTTCTGGGGTCCGCTGCTGGGCGCCGCCTTCTTCATCCTCGCGCGCGACCTCCTCGGCGCCTACACCGAGACGTGGCTCTTCTGGTACGGGCTGCTGTTCATGGCCATGGTGCTATGGAAGCCGGAGGGACTGGCCGGGCTGGGCCGCGACCTCCTGGCCCGCGGCGGCAAGCGATGACCGCCCTGTTCGAGGCGCGTGGACTGCACAAGCGGTTCGGCGATCGCGTCGTGCTCGAGTCGATCGACCTTGCCTTCGAGGCGGGCACGCTCACGGGCATCATGGGCCCCAACGGCGCCGGCAAGACCACCTGCTTCAATTGCCTTACCGGTACCTACGTCCCCGACGGCGGCACCATCCGCTTCGACGGCCACGACATCGCGGGCCTGCCGCCGCACGCCGTCACGCGCCTCGGTATCGCGCGCTCGTTCCAGACGATCAGCCTCTTCGACCAGGACAGCGTGCTCGACAACCTGGTCGTGGCTCTGCCGCGGATGCGGCGGCGTTCCTTCGACGGCTGGCGCGACCGTGCCCGCGACCGCGAGGCGCGCGACGAGGCGATGGAGATCCTCGACGCCATCGGCCTGCGCGCCCGGGCCCACGTGCGGACGAAGGACCTGGCCTACGGCGAGCGCCGCGCGCTCGAGATCGGCCTCGCGCTCGCCACGCGCCCGCGCATCCTCTTCCTCGACGAGCCCACGTCGGGCCTGGGGGCCGACGGCACCGCACGCCTGACCGATCTCGTCGCCCGGCTCAAGGGCCGCGTCACGCTCGTGATCATCGAGCACGACATGCGCTTCCTGTTCGGTCTCGCCGACGTCATCAACGTCGTGCATTGGGGGCAGGTCATCGCCCGGGGCACGCCGCGCGACCTGCGCGACAACGAATGGGTCCGCCGCTCTGCGCTTGGGGGCGTCGCGTGCTGAAGGTGCGCGACCTCGACACGTACTACGGCGAGACCCAGGTGCTCTTCGGCCTGTCGCTCGAGGTCGGTGCCGGAGAAGTCGTGGCCCTGCTGGGGCCGAGCGCGGCGGGCAAGACCACCACGCTGCGCTCCATCCTCGGTCTCACGCCGGCGCGCCGCGGTTGTGTCGAGTTCGCGGGCCGCAACGTCACCCGCCTGCCCACGCACGAGATCGCCCGGCTCGGCATCGGCTGGGTGCCCGACGACCGGCGCGTGTTTCCCACGCTCACCGCGGCGCGCAACCTCGGCATCGCCGCGAAGCGCACGCCGTACCGGGCGTACACGCACGAAGCCTGCTGCGAGCTCTTTCCTGCGCTGCGGCACCTGCTGCCGCGGGAGTGCGAGAACATGTCCGGCGGCGAGCTGCAGATGGTGTCCATCTCGCGTGCGCTGGTCGGCGGTCCGGGCCTCGTGCTCTTCGACGAGCCGAGCCAGGGCCTGGCGCCGAAAGTGGTGCAGGACGTCATGCGGGCCATCCTCACGCTGAAGGAGGCCGGCGTCGCCACGCTGGTGGTGGACCAGAACGTGCGCACCGTGCTGGAGGTGGCCGATCGCGTGTACGTGGTGCACGGCGGCCGCATCGTGCACGAGGGCCGCGCCGCGACTTTGCGCGACGACTCCGCCGCCCGCGCCGCCCTGGGGCTCGCGGCATGACGCCGCCGGCCGCGCCGTGGGACGCCGCGCGGGTGGCGCATCCGGGAGTCCGCCCGTGAGCGCGCCGCCGCTGCGCGTCGAAGGCCTCGTCAAGCGCTACTACGCGTCGCGGTGGGGCCGGGGCGCGCCCTCGTTCGAACTCGCCGCCGACTTCACGGTCGAAAAGCCCGAGACGATCGGCGTGCTTGGCCCCAACGGCTCGGGCAAGACCACCCTCTTCGAGCTCGTGACGGGCAGCAATGCGCCCACGTCAGGCCGCGTGCTGGTGGAGGGACGCGACATCCACGCGGTGCGCTACCGTGAGCGCGATCGCCTCGCCATCCACTATCACCAGTCCTACCAGGTGCGCTCGTTCCACAAGCGCAAGCCGGCATTTCTGATGGAGAGGGCGGGCCGCGCCCGACCGCTCGTGCACCTGTTCGACGAGCCGCAATTCTCGGTGCAGGACGGCTACATCGGCTTCATGCTCGAGTTCTTCGGCGCCTTACGTCGCGAAGGCAACGTGGTGTTCCTCTGCATGCACCCCAACGAGCCCTTCCACCTCGAGATCCTGCGCGAGGCGTGCGAGCGCTTCATCTTCGTGCGGCAGGGCCGCATCACGCAATTCCCGTCCTTCGATCGTCTCGTGGCCGATCCGGACGTGCGGACCTACCTGGGGGCGCTGGCGCCGGCGGGCTGAAGAAGGGCGCTACAGCGTGACGCCCGGCGCGAGCAGGCCGTGCGTTTCCGGGCGCCGCTGCATGTAGGCACGCACGTAGGGACACGTCGGCTCGATCTTAAGACCGTTCGCCGCCGCGTAGTCGAGCGCTGCCTTGACGATCTTGCCGGCAATGCCACCGCCTCCGGCCGCTTCCGGCACCTCGGTGTGCACCATCTCGAGCACATCGCCGCGCCGCCGATAGTCGGCATGCGCGAGTCCGCCGGTGACCGCGGCCTCGAACCGATGATCCTTCTCGTTGTGAATGATGGCGAGCGCGGGCGCGTCGGACATGATGGAGGCGGCGGTCGTTGATGGCCGCTACGGTAACATGCGCGGCGAGCCGCCATGTCCATCGAAGCCACGCTGCGCCACCTCGACTGGGGCTCGCTGTATGTCGCGAGCGAGTGGGTGCTGCGCATCGGCGCCTTTCTCTACGTGCCGCAGCGGCGGCCGCCCAACGCCGCGCGCGCCTGGCTGCTCTTCATCTTCTTCCTGCCCTGGCCGGGCGTGCTCCTCTACCTGCTCATCGGCCGCGCGTACCTGCCCCGGCGGCGCCTGGCGGTGCAGAAGCAGATCTACGACCTCGTGCGCCGCTTGGCGCCGCGCTCGCCTGCCTCCGAGGCGGCGGCGACGAGGGCGGTGACGCCCGAGCTCGCGCCGGCGTTGCGCCTGGCCGACCGGCGCTCGGAGTTCCCGGCCGTCGGCGGCAACGGCTTCGACCTCCTGCCGCACTACGACGCGGCCATCGATCGCATCGTGGCCGAGATCGATGGCGCACGCCAGTTCGTGCACATGCTCTTCTACATCTTCGAGAACGACGACGTCGGCAAGCGCGTGGCGGCCGCGCTCGAGGCCGCTGCCCGCCGCGGCGTGGCGGTGCGGGTGCTGATGGACGCCATCGGCTCGCGCGCGGGGCTCGCGCATCTTGGTCCCGGGCTGCGCGACGCCGGGGCGGAAGTGCTGGCGGCGATGCCGCTGCGGCTGTGGGGGCCCAATGCGGCCCGCTTCGACCTGCGCAATCATCGCAAGATCGTGGTGGTGGACGGTGCTTGCGCCTTCTTCGGGTCGCAGAACATCGTAAGCGCGCATGCCAACCGCGGCATGGTCAACGAAGAGCTTCTCGTGCGCGCCACCGGTCCCGTGGTGCGCCACCTGCACGCTGTGCTGCTCGGCGATCGCTATCTCGAGACCGGGACGCTGCCCGCCGAATCGGACGACCTCTCGCCGGTGACGGTGCCGGCGGTCGACCACGGCTTCGCCCAGGTCGTGCCGAGCGGGCCGGGGTACAGCGAGGGCACGGCCGAGGCGATCATGATCGCGCTCATGTATGGCGCGCGCAGCCGCGTGGTGTTGACGTCTCCTTACGTCATCCCGAGCGAGCCGTTCCTGGCCGCCATGCTCGCCGCCGCCCAGCGCGGCGTGCGCGTCGACCTCATTGTGGACGCGGAGTCGAACAAGCCGCTGGTACAGCTCGCGCAGCAGTCGTTCTACGACACCATGCTCGCCGCCGGCGTGGGCATCCACCGCCACAAGGGTAGCTTCCTGCACGCGAAGCACATCAGCATCGACAACGACGTGGCGCTCGTGGGGTCGTCGAACCTCGACATCCGCTCCTTCGCGCTGAACGCGGAGATCAGCGTGCTGGTCTACGATCGTGGGTTCGTCGGCGACCTGGCCGTGATCCAGCAGGGCTACCTCGACCACAGCGAACGGGTCACGCCCGAAGGCCGCGCGGTCGTCCCCCGCTCGCAGCGCGTGCTGGAGAACCTCGCGCGGCTGACCGATTCGCTGCTCTAACCCGGGACTGCGAGCGTGCGACCATGGCAAATTGCCATCCCTGTGCGTCCGAGACAAAGCGCTTAAGCGAGGTTCACATCGCTGCGGGGATCCCCGTGTCGTAGGCAACCCTGTGGGACGCGTTGCGTTCGACCGTCGCGCGAACTCGCTGCGCCAGCGACCGGTAGGACCGCGGATGGAGCTCGCGCAGCGCATAGATCTGCAGTGCGGAGCCCATGAGCCCTGCCAGGAGCGCGGTGGCTCCCAACAGCCGAACCAACGGCACGGGTCCCAGCACGGCGAAGCCCAGGCCAACGAGAGCGCCTGTGGCAAAGAGGAGGGCGGCCGTCACCAGAAGGCCGCCGTTGCGCAGCGCGCTCATAGCGAGGGTTCGGGCACGGGATTGCGCCACCAGCGCAGGTCGGGGGCGTCCTCGGCGACCGGGCGGAGATCGACATGGGAGTCGCGGCGCCGGGAGGCCAGACGTGCCACCAGGGCGATCATGAGCAGGAGCAATGACGCGGCCAGCAGCCACTCGCGCAGCGTGAAGTCGGCAAAGGCGGCTTGCACATTCTGTAACGTCATTGCACTGGCGGCAACGGCCGGCGAGGCCACGAGCGCGGCAAACGCCGCGCCTGCGGCCGACGTCCCCTTCGTGATGCGGAACCGGCGATCGGTGCGATCCATGTCCCACCTCCATCGATTGACGATGCAACGATAGTGCCCCGGGGGTGAGGCGACCGCGGATCGGCGGTTGTTCGATTCGCGTGTGGGACCCCTCCGACGTGCGTCAGGCTGCGGGGGGCGTGACGCCCGCCGCGGCGGAGGCGGTCGTAGGCGTGGACTCGGGGAGCGGTGGAGCGGGCGCCTCGCGCGTCGCCTCGGCGGCGGCGGGCTCGGCCCCCTGTGCGCCGCGGTGCGCGAGCGCCGTGAGCGCAGAGGTGGACAGCACCACCAGCATGACGGCGCCGAACGGAAAGCCTTCCACCCTGCCTGCATGCTGCGCCGACAGGAACAGCAGCACCGTGACCAGCCCCCGCGGCGCAAGCCACAGCAGGGCCGCCGCGTCGTCGCGGCGCAGGAGCAGCAGAACGACGAAGCGGGCTGCGAGGATGCCCGCCACGCCGGCGATGGCCACGAGCCAGGCGGACACCGACAGCATCGACTGCACGTCGGTCCAGTACCCCAGCAGCAGGAAGAAGACACTCTTGGTGGCGAAGGTGAGCTCGGCCACGATCGATTTGAAGTCGCGCAGGGTGTCGGCGTAGCCGTCGACCCGCACCTTGCGCAGGCGGGCATGCCATGTGACAAGGTGCGGGTTGTTGATCACGAGCCCGCACACCAGCACGATGATGAGCGGCGACAGGTGCATCTCCTTGCCGATGGCGTAGAGGAATACGAGGCCGGCCAGCAAGGGCACGAAGCGCACGTGCCCCTCGATCTGGTTGATGAAGTAGAAGAGCGCGATGGCGGCAAAGAGCGCGACCACGATCGAGAAGGCGCCGCCGCCCAGGAGGTCGGCGGCAAAGCCCTCGACGGAGCCGTTCGTGGATAGCCACGCGTAGAACACGAGCACGCCGAGGATGTCGGAGAACGACGACTCGTACACCACGAACTCGCGCGAGGCGGTGGGCAGGCCGTTGGCGGCCGGGATGGCCACCGCGCTGCTCACCACGGCGAACGGGATGGCGGCCGTCAATGCCTCGGCCATCGGCATGCCGAGGATCTGCGTGAACATGAGCGTGAAACCGGCCACGCCGAGGCCAAACCCCGCGAGCGAGGCCGAGGCAGCGGTAACGATAAGCTGCGTGCGCTCGCGCGTGACGGTGAGGTCGAGCGCGCCTTCCAGCACGATGAGAATGAGACCCAGCGTGCCGATCACGGGGACGATGGGCTCGATCCAGTCGAGATGGACGCCGAACGCATCGAGCGCCTGACGCGCCGCGAGACCGCACACGATGAGCAGCACCACCCCGGGCACGCGGAAGCGCCGCCCGAAGTGCTCGAGGGCATAGGCCACGAGAAGCAGTGCAGAGACGGCGAGGATCGCGGTGTTGGTCATCCGCGCATTGTGCCGGTGGCGCCGTCAAAAAGCGCGGCCCCCCGTGGGCGGCCGTCCAGACCCGGGGGCGCCCCCGGGAGTGGCGCGCTAGCGGGTCAGGGCAGCTGGATCTTGCCGCCGCCGATCCCGCCCATGCCGCCCCCCGTCAGGGCACCGGCGGCGCCGGCCGGCGGGACGATGAGGCCCGACGACGCCTGGCGGCGCATTTCTTGCAGTTCGCGCATGGTGCGCTCGATCCCGGCCTTGGCCGCGTCCCCGTAGCCCGCCACGGCATCGGCGAGGGTGTCGGCCTCGATGTCGAAACTTACCGGGAGCGCCCCCATGTTGGTCATGATCTGCGCTTCACCGGAGTAGATCGTCTTGCGGGCGGCATCGGGGTCGCCGTTGGGCGTGACCGGGACCAGCACGCGGATCGTGCCGATCTTGCGGTCGGTGACGATCTCCTCGCGATACAGGGAGGCCGCGTCCATAGCGGCGTCGGGGGCGTTGCGGTTGTCGGCTGGCATGGTTGTTGGGTGCGCGTGCAATTGATTGGGAAGGATCGGTGCTAGTTTAAGCGACTCTGCCACAAGGTCGTGGCGGCGCGCGCGATGTCAACCCGGCGCCGCTCGGTCGCGTTTTTGGAAAGGCGCGCAACAGGCGCCGCAGGGGGCCGTTCGCCCCCCGGGCGAGCCGCCGAGCGTGCGCTCATAAGGAGGTCCCATGAAATTCCTCGTCATCGCCATCGTAGCGGCCGGCGCGCTTGCCGTGCACGGTCTCGCCGAAGCCCAGCGCGGAGGCGGGGGAGGCGGGGGTGGGCGGCCCGGCATGGGCGGCGGGGGAGGCTATGGCGGGGGAGGCTATGGCGGGGGAGGCTATGGCGGGGGAGGCTATGGCGGGGGAG
>CALFEY010000215.1 GCA_937958295.1 uncultured Pseudomonadota bacterium | reverse complement strand
GCGGAACTCCCCTTAGGATACAATTCAAGGTGGGCTCCAATCCTTATGCGGACCCCCCTCCGCGGCGTCGCTGAACTACCCGTACGGCGAGCCGCGGCCGAACAATAAAGCGGAGCTCGCGACCATGAGCAACAAAGGGCAAATGCTACAAGACCCGTTCCTGAACACGCTGCGCAAGGAGCATGTCCAGGTGTCGATCTACCTCGTGAACGGTATCAAGTTGCAGGGCCAGATCGAGTCTTTCGACCAGTATGTGGTCCTCCTCAAGAACACCGTCACCCAGATGGTGTACAAGCATGCGATCTCGACGGTCGTGCCTGCCCGTCCGGTCGCCATGCCTCACCACGCGCCGAATCACGACGCTGACAACTGATCCGCGCAGGTCGATCGCGCTCCCGCCACCCACGGGCGCGCGGCACGCACGCGCCATCCCTGCCTGATGTTCGAACGCCCCTCGCGCGGCAACCGCGCGCTGCTCGTTGCGCTCGACCTGGGCGGGGAGGATGCCGCCTGGCGGCGGGAGGAGATGGCCGAGCTCGCCGCCTCGGCAGGTGCCGTGGTGGTGGGCACGCTGACCGCCAAGCGGGCGAAGCCCGATCCCGCGTTCTTCGCCGGCCGCGGCAAGGTCGACGAGATCGACGCTCTGCGCCGCGAGGCCAACGCCGATCTCGTGATCTTCGACCACGCCCTGTCCGGCGTGCAGCAACGCAACCTCGAGCAACGCCTCGAGTGTCGCGTGGTCGACCGCACGAGCCTCATCCTCGACATCTTCGCGCTGCGCGCCCGCAGCGCGGAGGGCAAGCTGCAGGTGGAGCTCGCCCAGCTCGGCCACCTCGCCACGCGCTTGGCCGGCGGCTGGACCCACCTCGAGCGGCAAAAGGGCGGCATCGGCCTGCGCGGTCCGGGTGAAACGCAGCTCGAAACCGACCGCCGGCTCATCGGCAACCGCGTGAAGGTGCTGCGCGAGCGCATCGCCCGCGTAGCGCGCAGCCGGGCCGTCCAGAGCCGCACGCGTCGTCGCCACGAGGTGCGCACGGTCGCCCTCGTGGGCTATACCAATGCCGGCAAGTCCACGCTCTTTAACCGCCTCACCGGGGCCCGTGCCCTCGCCGCCGACCAGCTCTTCGCCACGCTGGACACGACCCTGCGCAAGGTCTATGTCCCCGGCGCCCAGCCCATTGTGCTGTCCGACACCGTAGGCTTCATCCGCGACCTGCCGCACGACCTCGTGGCCGCGTTCCGGTCGACCCTTACGGAGGCCGCCGATGCCGACCTCATCCTGCACATCATCGACGGCAGCTCGACCGAGCGCGACGAGAAGAATGCCGCGGTGGAGGAGGTCCTGGCCGAGATCGGGGCCGCGGCCGTCCCGCGCCTTCGCGTGGTGAACAAGATCGACCTGACCGGCATTTCCCCGGGGGTCGAGCGCGATCCCTGTGGTACCATTTCGACGGTTCGCGTGAGCGCCCGGAGCGGCGCCGGTTGCGACAGTCTGTTGGCTGCGCTGGCCGAGCGCTTTCCCGAAGGCGCGCACCACGCGCCATCCGCCGAGGCCGGAAGCGAGCTCCGCGACGACCCCGCGGCTCACTCGGCTTGACCTGCCGGGGTCCGCCCTCACCTTCCCCTTCTAGAACATTCCTCGAAGTAGGCCGAAAGACCGATGTCGCTCAACGATCCCCAATGGGGCAAGCGCGGAAATAGCGGCGGGGGCGGTGGCAGCGGGCCACCCGACCTCGACGAGATCTGGCGCAACGTCAACCGCCGCATGAGCGACCTCCTGGGTCGCCGCGGCAACGACGGCGGAGGCAACTCCGGCGGACCGCCGCGCCGCGGCCTCGCGCTGGGCGGGGTGGGTCTCATCATCGGCCTGGTGCTGCTCGTGTGGCTCGCCAGCGGCTTCTACATCGTCGACGAAGGACGCCGCGGCGTGGTTACCCGCTTCGGCAAGTACACCGAGACCACGCTCCCCGGCCCGCGCTGGCACGTGCCGGCGCCCATCGAGGCGGTGGAGCTCGTCGACTTCTCGCAGGTGCGCACGCTCGAGCTCGGCTACCGCAATTCCACGGCGAACCGCAACGCCAAGGAAGCGGTGATGCTCACCGAGGACGAGAACATCATCGACATCCAGTTCGCGGTGCAATACAACCTCATCGCGGCGGAGGCGTTCGTCTTCAACAACCGCCGTCCCGAGGAGATCGTGAAGGTGATCGCCGAGTCGGCCATCCGCGAGGTCGTGGGCCGCGCAAAGATGGACTTCGCTCTCTACGAAGGCCGCGAGCAGATCGCCCAGCAGACGCGCGACCTCATGCAGCGCTCCATGGATCACCTTAAGACCGGCGTGTCGATCCAGAAGGTCACGCTGCAGAGCGTGCAACCGCCCGAGAAGGTGCAGGCGGCATTCGACGACGCGGTGAAGGCGCAGCAGGACCGTGTCCGGCTCGTCAACGAGGGCCAGGCCTACGCCAACGACGTCGTGCCGCGGGCCCGTGGCCTCGCCTCGCGCCTACTCGAGGAGGCCAACGGCTACAACACCGAAGTCACGCAGCGCGCCGAGGGCGATGCTGCGCGCTTCCGCTCCATCGCCACCGAATACGCCAAGGCGCCGGGGGTCACCCGCGACCGCCTCTACCTCGACATGATGCAGTCGGTGCTCGGCAACACGAGCAAGGTTGTGGTCGACCAGAAATCGGGCAGCAACCTGCTCTACCTGCCGCTCGACAAGCTGATGCAGCAGGCCGCGCCGGGCACGGGTTCGCCGGAGACCGCCACGCCGCGTGCGCCGGTCACCGCCGTCCCCGACGTCGCCCCCACCACCGTCGATCCGGCCCGGACGCGCGAAGGCTTGCGCAACCGCGAACGCTAGAAAGGCCACGCGCATGCGACTCACCATGCCCCTCATCGCACTCCTCGTGGCGCTGCTGCTCGTCGCGTCGCAGGCGGTGTACACGGTCGACCAGACGAGGTACGCGATCCGCTTCCAGCTGGGCGAGATCGTCGACGTCAACGACGCCGCCGGCCTGCACTTCAAGCTGCCCCTCGTCCAGAACGTGCGCTTCTTCGACCGCCGCAACCTGCTCCTCGAGAACCCCGACGTCGACCGCGTCGTGACCTCGGAGAAGACCCCGCTGGAAGTCGACTTCGTGGTGCTGTGGCGCATCACCGACGTCAAGCAGTACTACGTCGCCGTGCAGGGCAACGAGGACGCCGCCCGCGCGCGCCTGTCGCAAACGGTCCGCAGCACCCTCGCCGAGGAATTCAACAAGTCCACGATGCATGAGGCGATCTCCACCGGCCGTGAGCGCATCGTGAGCGAGACCCGCCTGCGCGCCGACCAGGATGCCCGCAACATCGGCGTCGAGGTCGTCGACGTGAAGCTGCGTCGCCTGGCGCTCCCCGCCGACGTCACGGGCCCGGTGTACGCCCGGATGGAATCGGAGCGCCGCCGGGTGGCCAACGAGCTGCGCTCGCTCGGTGCCGCGGAGTCGGAAAAGATCCGCGCCGACGCCGATCGCCAGCGGCAGGTGATCCTCGCCGACGCTTATCGGCAGGCGCAGAAGATCAAGGGCGAAGGCGATGCGAAGGCATCCGCCATCTACGCCGCAGCCTATGGCCAAGCGCCCGAGTTCTTCGCGTTCTACCGCAGCCTCGAGGCCTACAAGGCGTCGTTCCGGCGCAACGACATGATGGTGCTCGAGCCCTCGGGCGAGTTCTTCCAGTATTTCCGGCAGTCGGGCTCGGGTCGCGGCACGGCGGCGCCGCGCGCTCCGGCGAAGTAGCGACGGCCCGAAGGCCGTCGCGTCTGCCGGGCTCGCGCGTTCCGCCCATTCCCGTCAATCGAAGTGGATTCGCTGTGGGCCGCGCTGGCGATCGTGCTGATCCTGGAAGGGCTTCTGCCATTTGCCGCGCCGCAGCTTTGGCGTGACACCTTCCGTCGCATCGGCGAGCTCTCCGACGGCCAGATCCGCTTTATGGGCCTCGCCTCTATCGTGGCCGGACTCATCGGTTTTCTCCTGATCCATGCGTAACTGGCTGCTGCCCGAAGCGATCGAGGACGTCCTGCCCGCCGAAGCCGCGCGCGTGGAGGCGTTGCGGCGCACGCTGCTCGACCACTTCCGGGCCCGCGGCTACCGGCTCGTGCAGCCGCCCCTCGTCGAGTTCTTAGACTCGCTGCTCACCGGCACGGGCCGCGACCTCGACCTCATCACGTTCAAGACCGTCGATCCGCTTTCGGGACGCCTGCTCGGCCTGCGCGCCGACACCACGCCGCAGGTGGCCCGCATCGATGCGCACCTCCTGAACGAGACCGGCGTGACGCGCCTGTGCTACGCCGGGAGCGTACTGCGCACCACCGCTCCGCCCGGCGATTCGCGACAGGTCGTGCAGATCGGTGCCGAGCTCTACGGCCACGGGGACATCGCCGCGGACCGCGAGACGATGGAGCTGCTGGTGTCGAGCCTTGCCGCCGCCGGGATCGGCGGCCTGCACCTGGACCTCGGTCACGTGGGCCTCTATCGCGCGCTCGCCCGCGCCGCCGGCCTGGACGGCAGCGGCGAGGGCAACGACGCCGAGCTCTTCGCCGCGTTGCGCGACAAGGACGGCCCTGCCGTGCAGGCCCTCACCACGCCCCTGCCGGAGCCCGCCCGCAGCGCGCTGCGCGCCCTGGCCACGCTGTACGGCCCCGCCAGCGAAACCCTGGAGGCAGCGCGCCGCGTGCTGCCAGCGCTGCCCGACGTGGCCAGTGCCCTCGACGCCTTGGCCGCGCTCGCCGGCGCGGTGGACGGTGTGGAGGCGCTGCACGTGGACCTGTCCGACCTGCGCGGCTATCACTACTACACCGGCGCCACGTTCTCGGTATTCGCGCAGGACGCGCACGGCGCCGTCCAGGATTGCGGCCGCGGCGGCCGCTACGACGGCGTGGGCCGGGCCTTCGGTCGAGCCCGTCCTGCCACGGGCTTCTCGATGGACCTGCGCCACCTCGCCTCGCTCGCGATGACGCGTGCCGACGCCACGGTCATCGTGGCGCCCGACACCGCGAACCCCGGACTGGACGAGGCCATCGCCGAGTTGCGCGCCGCCGGACAATGCGTGATCGTGGCGCTTCCGGGCGAGACGCATCCCGGCGCGCGGCGCCTGGTCCACGCGGGTGGCCGCTGGCAGGTCGAATGAGCAGGGAGCCAAGCGCATGCGCCTCGGGGCCTTGCGCACGCAACGCATCGCACGGAGACGTTTGACATGGGCAAGAACGTAGTCGTCATCGGCACGCAGTGGGGCGACGAGGGGAAGGGCAAGATCGTCGACTGGCTGACCGAGAGCGCCACCGGCGTGGTGCGCTATCACGGCGGCCACAACGCCGGGCATACGCTCGTCATCGCCGGGCGCAAGACAGTGCTCCGCCTCATCCCGTCGGGCGTGCTGCGCCCGAACGTGGGCATCTTCCTCGGCAACGGCGTGGTGCTCTCTCCCGCCGCGCTGCTGCAGGAGATCGGCGAGCTCGAAGGTGCCGGCGTGAACGTGCGCTCGCGCCTGAAGATCTCCCCGGCGTGCCCGCTGGTGCTGCCCGTGCACGTGGCCCTCGACCAGGCGCGCGAGAACGCGATGGGCGACGAGAAGATCGGCACCACCGGCCGCGGCATCGGTCCCGCCTACGAAGACAAGATCGCCCGCCGGGCGCTGCGCGTGCAGGACCTCCTCGATCCGGACCGCTTCTCGGCCAAGCTCGCGGCCCTGCTCGAGTTGCACAACTTCATGCTGGTGAACTACTACAAGCGCGACCCGGTGCATTTCGCCAAGACGCGCGACGAGGCACTGGCGCACGCGCTCGAGTTGCGGCCCATGGTAGCCGACGTCGCGGGGCTGTTGCACGAGGCGCGCGCCCGCGGCGATTCGCTCCTCTTCGAAGGCGCACAGGGCGCGCTGCTCGACATCGACCACGGCACGTATCCCTATGTGACGAGCAGCAACTGCCTCGCGGGTGCCGCCGCGTCGGGCTGCGGCATCGGGCCGCAGATGCTCGACTACGTGCTCGGCATCGTGAAGGCCTACACCACCCGCGTTGGCACCGGTCCCTTCCCCACCGAGCTTACCGACGAGATCGGGGCGGGCCTGGCCAAGCGCGGCAACGAGTTCGGCTCCGTCACCGGGCGCCCGCGCCGCTGCGGCTGGCTCGACATTCCCGCGCTCAAGCGCTCACTGCAGCTCAATGGCGTGGATGGCCTGTGCATCACCAAGCTCGACGTCCTCGACGGGATGTCCGAGATCAAGGTCTGCACGTCCTATCGCATGGAGGGCCGCGAACTCGACCTCATCCCCACCGGGGCGGAGGCGGTGGCCAAGTGCACGCCCGTGTACGAGACGTTGCCCGGATGGAGCGACACCACCGTCGGCGCAAAGTCCTTCGACGCCCTGCCCGCCAATGCCCGCGCCTACCTGCGCCACATCGAAGCGCTCGTGGGCGTACCCATCGCGATGGTGTCCACCGGCCCCGACCGCGACGAGACGATCCTGGTGCACCACCCCTTCAGCTGAATCGTACGAAAGTGAAAACCTACTTTCGCCCGGTTTAGAATCACGATCGCATCGCGGGCAGAGCCCGACGATTCGATCCGACAACGGCCACGCAAGGCGAGGGGAGAAACGCCGCAATGAGCCTCAAGGTCACCTGGGACGAGTACAACACGCTGGTCGAGCGACTCGCGCACGCCGTCCACGAGTCGGGCTTTCACTTCAACCAGATCATCTGCATCGCTCGCGGAGGCTTGCGCGTGGGCGACGTGCTGTCGCGCATCTTCGAGCAGCCGCTGGCCATCCTCTCCACGCACTCTTACACCGCCGAAGGCGGCACGATGCGCGGCGAGCTCGTGATCGCCGAGCATATGACCATGACGCGGCCCCGCCTAGGGGATCGGGTGCTGCTCGTCGACGACATGGTCGACTCGGGGCACACGCTGGCGGCGGTGTACAAGGAATTGCCGAAGCGCTTCCCGCACCTCACCGAGCTCAAGACCGCGGTGCTGTGGTGGAAGGCCTGCTCGGTATTCAAGCCCGACTACTTCGTCGAGTACCTGGCCGACAATCCCTGGATCCACCAGCCGTTCGAGATCTACGACAACCTGCGGCCCGAGGAAGTGGGCTCGCGCCTCGCGGGCACGGACTGACGAGGGGACGCCGCGAGGACGCCCGGATCGGGGTCCGCCGGGGCGGCTCGCCCGCCCGCGTGGATCGCCGCCGTGCCCCCGCGAGACGAGGCGATGCGAAGGAGGTCAGCGCTTCCTGGAAGCCTTCTTCGCGGCCGACTTCTTCGCAGTCTTCTTCGCCGCGGGTTTCCTCGCGGCCGCCTTCTTCGCGGCCGTCTTCTTGGCGGGCACCTTGGCGGCGACCTTCTTCGCCGCCTTCCTGGCCGCGGTCCTGGTCTTCTTCGCCGCCTTCTTCACCGCAGCCTTGGCGCCGGTCTTCCTTGCCGTCTTCTTCGCCGTCTTCTTCGCCGTCTTCTTCGCCGTCTTCTTCGCCGTCTTCTTCGCCGTCTTCTTGGCGGCCTTCTTCTTCGGGGCAGGCTTCACGCCGACGGCCTTCTTAGCCTTGCCGACGGCCTTCTTGGCGGTCTTGGCCGCCGACTTGGCGGTGCGCTTCACGCTGCGCTCGGCCTTGCCCAGCATCGTCTTGGCGTCTCTCTCAACGACCTTGGCCTTGCGCACCACCGTGGCCTTGGTGGACTTGGCCTTCTTCGCGACCGCGGTCGCGGCCTTGTCGGCGGCTTCCCGGGTGTCCGCAACGGCCGTGGAGGCCTTCTCGGCGATGGCAGCGCCGAGGTCCTGCACCTTCTCCTTGGCGGCATCCACGACTTCGCCGATCTTCGTCAGCAAGCTCTTTTCATCGCTCATCGCGTGATCTCCCGTTGAAGGACAGCAATGGGCGCGAGCATACCAACAAAGGCTGCGCGGAAATAGCATCTGAACCTGGAGCTGCATGCTAACGTTGGCCCCGCGCGACACGGCGCTCACGGTTCGGGAGACCGCATGCGATCCACCTTCTTGTCCGCCTTGGCATTGGGCGGCTTCTTCTGCCTTTCCTCCACGCCCGCGACGGCACAGACCGCCTACTTCGAGGGCGTGACGCCGCGCCCGCCCGACGTCTTCGACCTGCCCGCAAGCCTCACCGTCACCCGCAGCGCCCCAGCGGGCGGCCGCGAGGGCGCGGTGATCCCCGCCCAGTACACGCACGTCACCACCGACCGCGACGCGCGCACCTACGAATGGGCCACGCTATCGATCCTCAAAAACTACAGCGACTACGGCGCGAACGTGGCCACCTACGGCCAGGCGCACAAGTTCGGCCGCGGCACCTCGTGGGCAGGCGTGATGGAACTGCAGGACACCCACGGCAAAGGCGGCTTCTATGCGCTCGAGGTCGATGCCTACAGCACCGGCCCGAGTCCCACTCCGGGGAGCCAGGAGGGCGATCGCGTGGGGGTGGGCATCATCCTCGGCCGCGCCTTCAACACCGGTCCCAAGGCCACGATCGACTACGGCGTGCTGGTCGCGCCGCAGGGGCTCGATCCGCGCGAGGCCGACGTCAACTACGGCATGATGGTCTTCGGCGAATGCCGCTATGCGTGCTACGCCATGCAGGCCGGCAACAAGATCGCCTATGAGGAGTCGGCGACCATCGCGAGCAAGTTCGACCCGCACACCGGCCGCTGGGGACTGTTCAACGGCGACAAGCCGCTCTTCGAAGTGGACGTGGCTACCGGCGAGCTCCGCGTGAACGGGCGACCGGTGGAGATCAAGTACAAGGACTGATGCGCCGGTCGCTAGTCGAGGCGCAGGGGCGCAGTGTCCACATCGCAAATCCAGCAGCCGCCCGAGGCAGCGGTGTCGATCATCGAGGCGTAGGGGTTGAGGTGCACCGCAGTCGCCGAGGCGCTGTCGGTGGTTCCGGGCCCGAGCACCTGCCACACGGAGATCGACGGCCGGGGCAAGGTGCTGAAGTTCACCCAGTTGAGGTTGTTCGTCTGCAGCCCCGAGCGCGAGATAGTCGGCGGTTGCCAGGGCCACGTGTCGCCGATGCGCGGCGCCTCGAAGAACATCCCCTGGAACGTGCGCCCCGTGCCGGTCCAGCCGTTGTCGATGGCCATGCCGTACAGGTCGAGGAAGCGACCGGCGCGGAATACGAGGCCGCCGGGAAAGGCGAGCCAGTCCTGTTCGCCGTCCAGGCGTAGCGTCCCCGATGCCTGGGCGATGAGCTGCCCGCCGCCATAGGGCGCGTCCACGCGGCCGTCGAGGCGGGTGGTCGTGTTGTTCCGGGGCAGCGCCGCGTAGGCCGCCGGCCAGTTGGGCGGGATCATGAGCGTCGCGTCGCCGTGCACGAGCACGTTGAACGTCTGCGGCTTCGACCCGTAGTGGTTGAGTCGCAGCGTGACCCAGCCCCCGTACGTCGACGTGGCGAGGTTGAGCCCATTGGCGAGGTAGCGATTGCCGTTGACGGGATGGTTGGCGTTGCCGAACGTCGACAGCACGATCGAATCGCCCTGGAGGAAGCCGCCGCCGTGGATGCCGCCGCCCATCACCACGAGCTCGCGTCCGCCATCGATCGTGCCTTCGTTGCGCACGAGCTGGCCGGCGTCAGGCCTGGCCCCCAGCGCATCGATCAGCACGGCCGACGAGGCGAAGATGCGGCCCGTGGACATCACGCCCACGCCCTTGGGGTCGTGCACGCTGAGCTGCGGTGCCTTGAACGCCGCGCTGTCCCACGCCGCCACGAGGCCGTCGATGGACGTTGCGCTGCCTCCGGCGTTGAACAGCGCCACCTGCTGGCCGGCCGCGCCCGGCAAGAACGTGAGCATGCTGCCGCGACCGATGCGCAGGTTCCCGAATTCGATCTCGAGCGCATCGTTGCCGGTGCCCGGGGCGGGACCGAGCTCGATCGTGACCTTGCGCTGCAATTGCGTGAGCGTGTTGCCCGACAGCGTGGCGCCGGTGACCTTGAGCGGGCCATAGGGATTGGCCTTGATCGTGGCACTGGCGGGCATCGACGGCGACTGCACCTCGTCGTCGTGCACCCGCAGCGTCGCGATGCCCCGGAAACCAATCGTGACGTTGGCCGGATTGACGAACGAGAGCTCGATGATGCGATCGCCGTTGACGATGCTGTCGTCGGGCACGCCGATCGCCACGCGCTTGGGGAAGCAGTCCCCTGCCGCCCAATCGATGGGGGCGGTGTACCAGAGCGCGGGAGGCGAGACGCTCGTGTTCCAGCCCATGAGGTTCACGCCCGCGGCCAGCGAGCAGTCCCCGGAGCGCTGCACGAGGATGTTCGCCTGCCCGGTCGCCTCGCTGAGGTCGTAGGTCGTCGCGGCGAACTCCACCTGGCTCGCCGGCGGCGGGTCGGCCACCACGGCCACGTATCGGGGCGCGCTCTCCACGCCATCGACCGCCACCGTCACGCGATACCAGCCCCGCAGCAGCGAAGCGAAGGGGACGGAGGTGAACGTGTCGTCCGACGCGGGCGCGGCGGAAGGCTGCACGGCGATACGGGCGCCGTTGTCCATGCGCTGCAAGGTTACCCGCGGCCCGCTCGACGACGCGCCGCGTGTCGTGCCGCCGCCGGCGTCACCGAGTCCGCGGAAACCCTCGCCTGTGAGCACGAGCGCCTGCCCCCCTTCGAGCGTGGCCGGCGCGCTGTGCAGGACCGGGCGCGGCAGCGTGGCGCTCCACGAGCGCGCGAGACGCTCCACCGGCTTGGCCGCGGTGACGTACCCTCCCACCACGAGCACGCTGCCGTCGGGCAGGAGCGCCGCTTCTGCGCGCGGCCTGGTGTTGACGAGCTGGCCGACGTTCCACCAGCCCCCGACAACGGCATCGAAGCGGTCGACGCCGTTGCCGCCCACGGCGAGGACATCGCCATCGGGCAACGGGACCAGCGCGTGATCGTAAGGAGGACGTCCGGTGTCGCCCACGCGCGTCCACGTATCGGTGACCGGATCGAAGATTTCGGTGACGGGGAGCGCCTGCCCGCCGGCACCGTAGCCGCCCACCACCAGCACGCGGCCGTCGGCGAGCAGCGTGGCGCGATGGCCATAGCGGTGCCAGGTCATCGACGGGCCGGCCGTCCACGAATACGTGAGCGGGTGGTAGAAGAGCGTGCTGCCGGAGGGCGTTGTGCCGAAGCGACCGCCCGCCACGAGCACGCGGCCGTCGGGAAGGAGGGTCGCGGTGGCGCCGCCGTCGTGCGACGCGCCGTAGCCCAGCGCGTACCACTGGTTCGCGGCGGGCTCGTACTGTTCCGTGCGGGCGGCATAGGCCCCGCCGCTCACCATCACCTTGCCGTTGCCGAGCAGGACCGCGACCTGGCCGTTACGCGGCCACGTCAGGCTTCCCGCGAACGCCCAGGTGTCGGCCAGCGGATCGTAGAAGTAGCACTCCGTGACGTAATTGCCTCCCACGACGAGCACCCGACCGTCCGGCATGAGGAGGGCCTGGTGGCCCGCCCGCGATCGAGGCATCGGTGCCACCTCGGCGAACGTGTCGCTGCGCGGATCGAACACCCGCGCCTGCGCGAGCGCATTGCCGCTGCCGTCGCGTCCGCCCGTGACGAGCACGCGGCCGTCGGGCAGCGGCGTGATCGCATGGTCGGAGATGCTCGGACCGGCGAGCGTGGTGGCCGACCACAGCATCGGCAGCGCGTCGGTCACCTCCGAGGCGGACTGCGCATTGAGGCCCTCCGTGCCCACGAAGAGCATGCGCCGATCGGGCAGGAGCGTCGCGGTGTGGGCGGCACGCCCTTCGCCCAACGTGGCTGCGCTGCTCCAGCGACCGCTCGCCGGATCGTAGATCTCGATCGAGGTCCACGACTGCTGCGTGCCGTAGCCCCCGGCCACCAGCACGCGACCGTCGGGCAGCAGCGTGGCCGTGTGCAAGGCCCGCGCATGGACCAGCGATCCCGCGGGGCTCCATGTGCGCGCGACGGGATCGAAGATCTCGGCGGTGGCCGTGGTCGTTGACGACGACGTGCCGCCCACCACGAGCACGCGGCCGTCGGCGAGCAGCGTGGCGGTGTGCCGCGCGCGCGGCACGGCCAGCGTGCCGGCCGCTGCCCACGTGTCGCGTGCGGGGTCGTAGAGCTCGGCGCTGGCCAGTGCGGGGCCGGCACCGCCCCCCTGCGCCGATCCACCGACCACGAGCACCGTGCCGTCGCGCAGGCGAACGGAGGTGTGATCGTCGCGCGGTACCGCGAGAGGCGCCCGCGCGAGAAAGTGGCCGGCGGCCGCGTCGTACTGCTCCACGGCCGCCAATGGCGAGAAGCCGGACAGCCCGCCCACCAGCAGGACGTCGCCGTTGGCGAGCGCCGTGGCCGTGTGATGTCCACGGGGCGTGCGCAGCGGCGGGCCTGCGGTGAACCGCTGCGTGCGCGGGTCGTACAGGTCGCTCGACGCCGGGGCGGTGGCCGCGCCAAAGCCGCCGGCGACGAGCATGCGGCCGTCGGGCAGGCGTGTCGCCGTGTGGTCGGAGCGCGCGTCGGGCATGCCGGGCAGGCGCTGCCAACGGGCCGTACCGGGGTCGTAGAGCTCGGCGGAGTGGGTCGACTCGCGAAGGCCGCCCACGACGATCACTCGTCCGTCGTCGAGCAGCGTGGCCGAGTGCCCGGCACGCGCGGCATGCATCGGGATCACCACGGCGCTCGCGGAGGGCAAGGCCACGATGCTGGAGGCGAGCAGCGACGCGAGCGCGCCGAGGCCTGCGTGAACGCAACGAGCGATGCGGTTCTCCATGCGGTCCCCCAAGATGGGCCGGCGCCCTCGTGAGGCCCGGCGCGAAACATGCATCGCCCGCGATCGCCGGACGGTGCGCTCCCTGGCGCCGGCGGCGATCTTACCGGAAGGCCGCGGGCGCGGTCCCGCTTTCCGTGGCGACGGGCGTTGGATGCCCTGCCGCGGACTCCACGCAAGTGTGGCAGACTGCCGCGCAAACGAACGGCCCCGTGGGTGGGCAGGATGGGGATGTCCGGCGAACCGCGGCCGAGCGTCGCGGGGCGGCGGCCTATGCCGGCATCGCGACCTTCGGAAACGACGAAGCCACCCGCAGGTGGCTTCATCCTTACAATGCGGTACCTGGTGCCCAGGAAGGGACTCGAACCCCCACAGTGTTGCCACCGCTAGGACCTGAACCTAGTGCGTCTACCAATTCCGCCACCTGGGCTTACAACCAACGCACCGCAACCGTCGATTATATCCGTCTACGAGAATCCTTGTCAAAAAAGTCACCGACCCCTCCGCGCATCCCCAGCACCGGCCCGCGCAAGCCTGCCGCGCCGGCCTCCGAAAGCCGCCGTTCCGAGCGCGTCGCTCGTCGCCGTAGCGACGACTTCGACCCCGCCCTCCTGCCTTCGCGCGAAGCGATCCTCAAGGCCCTGGCCGAGGCGGGGGCGCCGCTTCTTCCGCAGGAGCTCGTGCGCCTGCTCGACGCGCCCCCGATCGTGCAGGAGGCGCTCGCAGGACGCATCGCCGCGATGGAGCGCGATGGGCAGATCCTCACCAATCGCAAGGGCCAGCTCTGTGTGGTGGCCAAGCTCGACCTCACGGTGGGACTCGTGCAGGGGCATCCGGACGGCTTCGGCTTCCTGATCCCCGAGGACGGCACCGGCGACTTCTTCCTCTCCGCGCGCGAGATGCACAAGGTGCTGCACGGCGATCGCGCCGTGGTGCGCATGTCCGGGCTCGATCGCAAGGGACGCCGCGAGGGCGAGATCGTGGAAGTGCTCACGCGCGCCAACAAGTCGGTGGTGGGCCGCCTGCACCTCGAACGGGGCGTGTACTTCATCGTGGCGGAGAACCGCCGCATCAGCCAGGACTTCCTGGTGCCCGGCGACGCCGTGGGCAAGGCGAAGGTGGGCGAGATCGTGGTGGCCGAGATCGTGGAGCAGCCCACCGGCGACCGCGAGGCCGTGGCGCACATCACCGAAGTGCTCGGCAGCGCCACCGACCCCGGCATCGAGATCGAGATCGCGTTACGCAAGCATGCGCTCCCGTTCGAGTTCGGCAAGGAGGCCGAGCGGCAGGCCAAGCGCCTGCCGCCCGACGTGCGTCCCGCCGACCGCAAGGGGCGCGTCGACCTCACTGGGCTGCCGCTGGTCACGATCGACGGCGAGACCGCGAAGGACTTCGACGATGCCGTGTTCTGCGAACGCAAGGGCCGCAACTACCGCCTGATCGTGGCCATTGCCGACGTCGCCCACTACGTGCGCGACGGCGACGCGATCGACAAGGAAGCGCGCGAGCGCGGCACGTCGGTGTACTTTCCCCGCCGCGTGATCCCGATGCTCCCCGAGGAGCTCTCCAACGAGCTGTGCTCGCTCAAGGGTAACGTCGATCGCTTGTGCATGGCGTGCGACATGGAGATCTCCGCGCAGGGCGTGATCCGCAAGTACACCTTCTATCCGGCGGTGATGCACTCGCAGGCGCGCCTCACGTACACGCAGGTGTGGTCGTGGCTGTCCGAGCCCGAGGCCGCCACGTCGGCGCAGGCACAGGCGCTACTGCCGCACCTGCGCAATCTGCACAAGCTCTACGACGTGCTCGCGGCCGCGCGCGCCAAGCGCGGCGCCATCGATTTCGACACGCCCGAGCTCGCCATCGAGTTCGACGACAAGGGCAAGATCACGCGCATCGTCCCCGCGCCGCGCAACGACGCGCACAAGCTCATCGAGGAGTGCATGCTCGCGGCCAACGTGTGCGCCGCCGACTTCCTCATCCAGAAGAAGCAGATGACGCTCTTTCGGGTGCACGAGCCGCCGCCGCCCGACAAGCTCGCGGTGCTGCGCGAGTTCCTGGCGATGTCGGCGCTGCATCTGGGGGGCGGCGAGCGTCCGAGCGCCACCGACTATGCCAAGCTCCTGGACGCCGTGCGCGAGCGTACCGATTTCGACCTCCTGCAGACCGTGCTGCTGCGCTCGCTCTCGCAGGCGCAATACCGTCCCGACAACGAAGGCCACTTCGGGCTGGGCTACGAGGCCTATGCCCACTTCACCTCGCCCATTCGCCGCTATCCCGATCTCGTGGTGCATCGCGGCATCAAGGCGGCGCTCGACGGCCACACGTACTCGCCCGCGGGCATGACTTGGCAGCAGCTCGGCGTGCACACGTCGATGACCGAGCGGCGCGCCGACGAGGCCTCGCGTGACGTGACCAACTGGCTCAAGTGCCATTACATGCAGGACCACATCGGCGAGGCATTCGACGGCACCGTGAGCGGGGTCACGAGCTTCGGCCTGTTCGTGACGCTCGACGGCCTCGCCATCGACGGCCTCGTGCACATCACCGAACTTGGCCGCGACTACTTCCATTTCGATCCGGTGCGCCATGCCCTCACGGGCGAGCGCTCGGGCGCGGCGTACCAGCTCGCCGACCGGGTGCGGGTGAAAGTCGCGCGGGTGGACATGGAGCAGGCCAAGATCGACTTCGTGCTGGCCGACGACGGCGCAGCCGACGGCCCGGTGCCGTCCCCTGCATCCGCCCGGCAGCGCCCGGTGTTCGCAGAGCCGCTGTCGCGCGAAAGTCGGCCATCCGGTCCCAAGTCGAAGCGCTAGGGATGGGCATGCCCGACGCGATGAGCCCCGCCCGCGCAGCGGGGGCCCTGCAGCGCCTGTCGCGCAAACATCACGTCGGCATGCTGGGCTTGCTCGCACTCATGGGCTTCGGCATCTTCGTGCTGCCCGTGATCGTCCCGTCGGAGGAGGACACCACCTGGGCCACGCGCCTCGTCGCGCTCCTGGTGATCGTGTCCGGAATCGTGGCCATCGCCGAGTTTCGCCGGCTCGCGGTGCTGCTGGCCATCACCGCCGCGGCGATCGTGACCGCCTGGGTGGTCCCCGCCACGCTCAACCCCGCGTGGCACGATGCATTGCTGCTCGCGGCGATGCTGGTGCTGGCGAGCGCCCTCGGCATCATCGTGTTCTCCGGCCGCCGTACCGTGTTCGACCGCCTGCTCGCGGCGATCGCGCTCTACATCGTGATCGGGATGATCTGGGCCATGCTGTACGCGCTCGTGGCCGCGCTGGTGCCCGGCGCGTTCACCGGAGCGCTGCCGCACCGTGCCTCGCTCTTCGACTGGGGCTATTTCAGCATCGTCACCCTCACCACCGTGGGCTACGGCGACATCACGCCGGTGGCGAACGTGGCACGCTCGCTGGCCGCGGTGGAAGCCATGATCGGCCAGCTCTATCCGGCGATCATCATCGCCCGACTGGTCGCGCCCACCGCGGAATACTGATCCGCGAGCGCCGCGGGGTGCTTCGCTCCCCGCGACGGCCCGCGGCGGCGATCACTTCGGCTGTGGGACGATGCGCAGGTAGGGCTTGGGCGCCTTCCAGCCATCGGGATACTTGAGCTTCGCCTCGTCGTTGCTGACGGAGCCCGCGATGATCACGTCCTCGCCCGCCTTCCACTGCGCCGGCGTTGCGACCTTGTGCCTGGCCGTGAGCTGCAGCGAGTCGATCACGCGCAGCACCTCGTCGAAGTTGCGGCCGGTGGTCATGGGGTAGGTCAGGATCAGCTTGACCTTCTTGTCCGGCCCCACCACGAACACCGAGCGGATCGTGGCATTGTCCACCGCGGTGCGCGGCGACGCGCCGCTGGCGTTGGGGTGGATCATGTCGTAGAGCTTGGCGACCGTGAGGTCGGCGTCGCCGATGATCGGATAGTTCGGCGCCGTACCCTGCGTTTCCTCGATGTCCTTGGCCCAGCGCGTATGGTCCTCGACGGGGTCGATCGACAGGCCCAGGATCTTCGTGTTGCGCTTGTCGAACTCGGGCTTGATCTTCGCGAGATAGCCGAGCTCCGTGGTGCACACGGGGGTGAAGTCCTTGGGGTGCGAGAAGAGCACGGCCCACTTGTCGCCGATCCACTGATGGAAGTCGATCGTGCCTTCCGTGGTTTGCGCCGTGAAGTTGGGCGCTTCGTCACCGATTCGCAGTTGCATCGTTATCTCCTGGATAGACGTTGGTTATTCTGGGGCACCGCCGGCGGCCGCCACCCCCGGAAGAGCCCGGGAATGCCGCCCGCGCGGGGAAGCGTGGCGAGCGTCTATAATATTGCATCGCAACATCACCGATGGAACGCTTGCACATAACGATAGTACGCGAGCGTCCTCTCCCATCGCTCATGAACCTCGGCACTCCGCTCTCCCCCGCAGCCACGCGCGTGATGCTGCTCGGCAGCGGCGAGCTCGGCAAGGAAGTCATCATCACCCTCCAGCGCTTCGGTGTGGAGACGGTCGCGGTCGACCGCTACGCCAACGCGCCGGGCCATCAAGTCGCGCATCGCGCGCACGTGATCGCCATGACCGATCCCGTGGCGCTGCGGCGGCTGATCGAACAGGAGCGCCCGCACTTCGTGGTGCCGGAGATCGAGGCGATCGCCACCGATGTCCTGGTCGACATCGAAGCGGAGGGCCTCGCGCAGGTCATCCCGACGGCGCGCGCCGCCCGCCTCACCATGAACCGCGAAGGCATCCGCGAGCTCGCGGCCGTCGCGCTCGGCATGCCGACGTCGCCGTATCGCTTTGCCGATAGCCTCGCCGCGCTGCAGCGCGCCGTCGATGAGGGCATCGGCTACCCTTGCCTCGTGAAACCGGTGATGTCCTCATCGGGCAAGGGGCAGTCGTTCGTGAAGTCGGCAGCGGAGCTCCCGGCCGCATGGCAATACGCCGAGAGCGCGGCGCGGGTGCGCGGCTCGCGCGTGATCGTGGAAGGCTTCGTGGACTTCGACTACGAGATCACGCTCCTCACCGTGCGCACCGCCGGGGCCGATGGCGGCATCCAGACGCATTTCTGCGAGCCCATCGGGCACCGCCAGGTCGCCGGCGACTATGTCGAGTCCTGGCAGCCGCAGCCGATGAGCCCCGCGGCCCGCAAGAGCGCGCGGGACATCGCGGCCCGGATCACCGCAGAGCTCGGTGGTCGCGGACTCTTCGGCGTGGAGCTCTTCGTGAAGGGAAACAAGGTGTGGTTCTCCGAAGTAAGCCCGCGCCCGCACGACACCGGCATGGTCACGATGTGCACGCAGCACCAGAGCGAGTTCGAGCTCCACGCGCGCGCCGTCCTCGGCCTCCCCGTGGACACGCGCCTGGCAAGCCCCGGCGCCTCGGCGGTGATCTATGGCGGCATGGACGCGCGCGGCGTACGCTTCGAAGGCGTGGCCGACGCGTTGCGCGTGCCGGACTCCGATGTGCGCCTGTTCGGCAAGCCCGAGGCGCACCCGAAGCGGCGCATGGGCGTCGCGCTCGCCCGCGGAGCGTCGGTCGCGCAGGCCCGCGAGCGCGCGGCCGCGGTCGCCCGGCGCGTGAAGGTCAAAGCATGAGCACGCGGCTACAGCGAAGGACCCGCGCGGCGGCGCGACAGACGAGGGCCATCCCATGAGCACGATCGCAACAGCCGCGGTCGATCCGCGCGAGGGTCTCCTCGACGGGGAGCTCGTGGTGCAAGCGCCTGCACTCGCCGACGACGTGTTGGCGGATCTCGCGCAGCGCCTCGGCGCGCAGGCGATTCTCCCGGTGGGCCTGGGCGCGCCCGTGGCCTACCGGTTCGTTGGGGTGGCGGCCACGGCCCCTGCGCTCATGACGGCGCGCGCCGCCGGCTGCGACGTCGCCGGGGTCCCGCCCGAACGCAGGCTCGATCGCGTGCGCGTGGTGGCTATGGACATGGATTCCACGCTCATCACCATCGAGTGCATCGACGAGATCGCCGACATGAAGGGCATCAAGCCGCAGATCGCGGCGATCACGCAGGCCGCGATGCGCGGCGAGATCGACTTCGCGCAAAGCCTCACGCGCCGCGTGGCGCTCCTCGAAGGCTTGCCCGTCGCGGATCTCGCGCGCGTCTACGACGAGCGGTTGCGCCTGTCGCCGGGTGCCGAGCGGATGCTCGCCGCGTTCAAGGCCGCGGGCGCAGTGACCGCGCTGGTCTCCGGCGGCTTCACCTACTTCACCGACCGGCTGAAGGCGCGCCTGAAGCTCGACTTCACGCTCTCCAACACCTTCGAAGTCCGCGCCGACAAGCTCACCGGACGCATTGCCGGAACCATCGTCGATGCGAAGGCGAAGGCCGAGGCGCTGCGCTCGCTCGCCGGCAAGCACGGCGGCGCCGATGGCCTCAGCGTGGCGATCGGCGATGGTGCGAACGACCTGCCCATGTTTGCCGCGGCAAGCGTGTCGATCGCGTATCGCGCGAAGCCCGTGGTGCGGTCGGCGGCCACGTGCGCGCTCGACGTGTGCGGCCTCGACGGCGCGCTCAACTACTTCCGCTAGCTGGCGAAGAACGACCGGATGTCGTAGATCGCCAGCACGGCGATCACCGCCACCGTGCCGATCACGCCGATCGCCCGCGGCATGCTCGGTCCGGCGCTGCGGCTCAAGCCGTTGGCGTGCAGGATGCGCGCGATCACGAAGGCCCCGCCGGCGGCGTGCAGCAGCGTCGGCGACGCGCGGTTCAGTTCCGCCACGAGCAGCAGCACGAGCGCGATCGGGATGTGCTCCACCGCATTGCCATGGGCGCGGATGGCCTTCTGCAGCGTACGCTCGTTGCCGTCGCCCACGCCCACGCGAAATTTCCAGCGCAGGCGGATCACGCGGATCATGAGGACGAGCACCAGCAGGCCGAGGAGGCCGGCGTACAACCCAGTGACGACGCCCGGCATGGTCTTGCTAGACCTCGTCGATCCAGGCGGCCTGGATCGCCTCCAGGATCTTCTCGCCGCTGCGGTTGGGGTCGTCGTCGAAGTCCGGCAACGCCTGCACCCAACGATGCAGGTCGGTGAAGCGCACCGTGCGCGGATCAACGTCGGGATGCGCCTCGACGAGGGCGATGGCGATCTCGGAGACATCCGTCCAACGCATGGCTAACGCTCCTTGGCGTGGTTGATGGTGTACTTGGGAATCTCCACCACCAGCCTGGCGTCGTCCACGACTGCCTGGCACGACAGCCGCGACACCGGCGTGAGGCCCCAGGCGCGATCGAGGAGGTCGTCCTCGTCTTCGGTGGAAGGCGAGAGCGAGTCGAAGCCCTCGCGCACGATCACGTGGCAGGTGGTGCACGCGCAGGACTTCTCGCAGGCGTGCTCGACCTGCACCCCCTGCGCCAGCAGGTTGTCGAGCAGGGACTTGCCGGACGAGCCCTCGAAGGTCTTGCCTTCGGGGCACAGCTCGGCATGGGGGAGAACAACGATCTCGGGCATGGGCGCGTGGGGGGTCAGTCGGAAAGGGCGTCCACGCGACGGCCCGTGAGCGCGCGGGCCACGCCGCGGTCCATGCGACGCGCGGCGAATGGCTCGGTACCGCGATTGAGCGCTTCGGTGGCGCTGCGCAGCGCGGCGGCATCGCTGCCTTCGCGCAGGCGGGCCACGGCGGCCAGGGCCTCATTGATGTCGGCGCGCTCGGCGGCGTCCACGAGATCGCCGTCGGCCGCGAGCGCGGTGCGCACGGCATCCACGACGCGATCGGCCTCCACCTGAGCCTCGGCGAGGGCGCGCGCCTGCATGTCGGCGGACGCGTGGGCAAAGGACTCCTGGAGCATGCGGGCGATCTCGCCGTCGGATAGGCCATACGAGGGCTTGACGGTGATCTGCGCCGCGACGCCGGAGGTAACCTCGCGCGCGCTCACTTCGAGCAGTCCATCGGCGTCGACCTCGAAGGCGACGCGGATGCGCGCCGCCCCCGCGGCCATGGCGGGAATGCCGCGCAACTCGAAGCGGCCGAGCGAGCGGCAGTCGCTCACCCGCTCGCGCTCGCCCTGCACGACATGGATGGACATCGCCGACTGGCCTTCCTTGAAGGTGGTGAACTCCTGCGCCCGGGCCACCGGGATCGTGGAGTTGCGCGGGATGATCTTCTCCACGATGCCCCCCATCGTCTCGATGCCGAGGGACAGCGGGATCACGTCGAGGAGCAGCCAGTCGTCGTTGCCCTCGCGGTTGCCCACGAGCTTGTTGGCCTGGATGGCCGCGCCCAGCGCCACGACCTCGTCGGGATCGAGGTTGGTGAGCGGCGGCTGCCCGAACAGTTCGGCCACCGCGCGCCGCACCTGCGGCATGCGCGTGGCGCCGCCCACGAGCACGACGCCCTTCACCGCGGCCGGCGCGAGCCTCGCGTCGCGCAGCGCGCGCTTGACGGGGGCGAGGGTCTTGGCGACGAGGTTCGCGCTGATCTGCGTGAAGATATCGCGCGTGATCGTGAGGTCGATGCGCGTGCCGTCGGACAGCGTGGCCACGATCGGCGCCTCGTCGTGCTCGGACAGATGCTCCTTGGCGGCGCGCGACTTCACGAGCAGGAGCCGCGCATCCGCCGGCGACAGCGGCGGCAGCCTGCCGGCCTCGATGATCCAGCAGAACACGCGATGGTCGAAATCGTCGCCGCCGAGCGCGGCGTCGCCGTTGGTGGCGAGCACCTCGAACACGCCCTTGGAAAGGCGCAGGACGGAAATGTCGAACGTGCCGCCGCCCAGGTCGTACACGGCGTAGACGCCCTCGGACGCATTGTCCAGGCCGTAGGCGATCGCCGCCGCGGTGGGCTCGTTGATGAGACGCAGGATCGGCAGGCCCGCGAGGCGCGCGGCATCCTTGGTGGCCTGGCGCTGCGCATCGTCGAAATAGGCGGGCACCGTCACCACGGCGCCGTCCACGGCGCCGCCGAGCGAGACCTCGGCGCGCTCGCGCAACGCGCGCAAGAGGTCCGCGGAGATCTCCACCGGCGACTTCACGCCGGCACGCGTGGCAATGCGCACCATCCCGGGCGCATCGACGAAGCGATAGGGAAAGCGGCGATCGTCGTCGAGGTCGGCCAGGCCCCGGCCCATCAGGCGCTTCACCGATACGATCGTGTTGTGCGGATCGACGGATTGCCGGGCCATCGCCGCGTACCCCGTGGTCACGCCCTCCTCGCCGTAGCGCACGATCGACGGCACGAGGGGGCGGCCCTCGCCATCAGGCAGCACCACGGCGAGGCCGTGCCGCACCGTCGCCACGAGCGAATTGGTGGTGCCGAGGTCGATGCCTACCGCCCGCTTGCGCGCGTGCGGGGCGGGCGTCTCGCCCGGTTCGGAGATCTGGAGAAGGGCCATGGACGGAGGTCTAGTCGAGCACCGCGATCATCGCATCGAGGTCATCGGCGAGCTTGACAAGGAAGGCGAGCTCGCGCACGCGCGGCTTGGCCGCGGCAAAGTCGGCTCCCTCGCGGTCGAGCTCGCGGGCGAGCGCATCCTCGAGCTCGCGCGCCTCGGCAAGCGCGGCCGCGTGCAGCGACTCAAGGGTGCGCACGTCGGAGGCGTCCTGCGCCTCCTCGGCCTGCTCGCGGCGCTCGAGCTGGCGCTCGAGGAAGTCGAAGTCGAGCGCCGTGTCCTTCTCGTCGGCGGCATCGACGCCGTGCAGCGACAGCAGATACTGCGCGCGCGACACGGGGCCTTTGAGCGCGCCGTAGGCCTCGTTCGCGCGCGCCGATGCCTGCAACGCGATGCGCCGCTGCGCATCCGTCCCGCCCGCGAAGCGATCCGGATGCACCTCGGCCTGCAACGCGCGATAGGCGGCGTCGAGCGCGGCGTCATCGATGCGGTAGCGCGGCGGGAGTCCGAACAAGGCGAAGTGGTTGCGGGAAAAGTCGATCATCGGAAAAAAGCGGCTCGCGGAGGAGCGGCCGGAAGGCGAAGGCGCGGCGATTGAGCCACAATCCGCCGCACGACACGCGCTTATGACTTGCAGTCACCCGTAGCCGGCGCGGGACCGCTCCCGAGCCGACCGCCCCTTCGTGATCCAGCGAGCTGGCTGAAAGCGGCGCAACGCCGCCCGAACGTCATCTCCCGCCGGCACGAAGCGCGGTTCTCAGACGTTAAAGCTCTCCCCACACCCGCACTCGTCCTTCACGTTGGGATTGTTGAACTTGAAGCCCTCGTTCAGTCCCTCGCGTGCGAAGTCGAGCTCGGTGCCGTCCAGATACGGCAGGCTCTTGGGATCCACCACCACGGTCACCCCGTGGCTCTGGAACGTCACGTCCTCGGGCTGCGCCTCGTCGGCGTACTCGAGCTTGTAAGCCAGCCCCGAGCAGCCGGTGGTACGCACGCCCAGGCGCAGGCCCATCCCCTTGCCCCGCTTGGACAGGAAGGCGCTCACGTGCTGGGCGGCCGCAGGCGTCAGTGTCACAGCCATCGCTTCGCTCTCCGCTCGTTGGGCTTCAGTCTGCCGCGAGCTTGTCGCGCTCGCCCGCCGCCGGAGCGGTGCCTTCGTCCATGCCGTGCTTCTTGCGATAGTCGGCCACGGCCGCCTTGATCGCATCCTCGGCGAGGATGGAACAGTGGATCTTCACGGGCGGCAGCGCGAGCTCTTCGGCAATCTGCGTGTTGCGGATGCCCATCGCCTCATCGAGCGTCTTGCCCTTGACCCATTCGGTGACGAGCGACGACGACGCGATGGCCGAGCCGCAGCCGTAGGTCTTGAACTTGGCGTCCTCGATGACGCCGTCGGCGCCGACCTTGATCTGCAGCTTCATCACGTCGCCGCACGCGGGCGCGCCGACCATGCCGGTACCCACGTCGTCGGCATCCTTCGAAAGCGAGCCCACGTTTCGCGGATTCTCGTAGTGATCCAGTACCTTGTCGCTGTATGCCATTTCAGTCTCCTGCGTGCGCGTTGGCGAAATCGCCACGGCCACACGCCCGAATTTACCCAGCTGTTGCTATCGCGAAAGGCGTTCGGCCGGCCGAACGCTTTCGCGCTCACTGCAGTCACCGAAGTGAAGACTCGCGCGGCGAGACTTCCCTTCGCTCAAACTAGTGCGCCGCCCACTCGATCTTGGACAGGTCCACGCCTTCCTGGTGCATCTCCCACAGCGGCGAGAGCTCGCGCAGCTTCTCGACCTTGCGTTTGAGCAGGTCGACCGTGTAGTCGACGTCGGCCTCGGTGGTGAAGCGGCCGATCGAGAACCGGATGGAGCTGTGCGCGAGCTCGTCGCTGCGACCGAGCGCGCGCAGGACGTACGACGGCTCGAGCGAGGCCGACGTGCATGCCGACCCCGACGAGACCGCGATGTCCTTGATCGCCATGATGAGCGACTCGCCCTCGACAAAGTTGAAGCTCGTGTTGAGGTTGTGCGGCACGCGCTGCTCCATGTCGCCGTTCACGTAGACCTCGGGCATCGCCGACAGACCGCGCCAGAGCTTGTCGCGCAGCATCCGGATGCGGTCGTTCTCGGTGGCCATCTCCGCCTTGGCGATGCGGAATGCCTCGCCCATGCCCACGATCTGGTGCGTGGGCAACGTGCCGGAGCGCATGCCGCGCTCGTGGCCGCCGCCGTGCATCTGCGCCTCGATGCGCACGCGCGGCTTGCGCCGCACGAAGAGTGCGCCCACGCCCTTGGGGCCGTAGGTCTTGTGCGCCGAGAACGACATGAGATCGACCTTGAGCTGGCCGAGGTCGACGACGATCTTGCCGGTGGCCTGCGCCGAATCGACGTGGAAGATGATTCC
Organism: uncultured Pseudomonadota bacterium; assembly: GCA_937958295.1. GTDB lineage: Bacteria > Pseudomonadota > Gammaproteobacteria > Burkholderiales > Casimicrobiaceae > VBCG01. Next base: position 6,396 of record CALFEY010000215.1, on the reverse strand, counting down.
CTTGGCGCGGCAGATCTCGCCCATCGCCGGGATGTCCTGGATCACGCCGATCTCGTTGTTCACGTACATCACGGAGACCACGATCGTGTCGGGACGCAGGGCGGCAGTGAAGGCCTGCATGTCGACCAGGCCGTCGGGCTGGACGTCGAGGTACGTGACTTCGTAGCCCTCGCGCTCCAGCTCGCGCATCGTGTCGAGCGTGGCCTTGTGCTCCGTCTTGACGGTGACGAGGTGGCGGCCCTTGTCCTTGTAGAAATGCGCCGCGCCCTTCAAGGCGAGGTTGATCGACTCGGTGGCTCCGGACGTCCACACGAGCTCCTTGGGATCGCAGTTCACCAGCGCCGCGACGTTCTCGCGCGCTTCCTCCACGGCCGCCTCGGCGGTCCACCCAAACGAGTGCGAGCGCGACGCGGGGTTGCCGAACTCGTCGGTGAGAAAGGTGATCATCTTCTGCGCCACGCGGGGATCGACGGGCGTGGTGGCGGAATAGTCGAGGTAGATCGGCAGCTTCATCTTGGCGGTCATGGTCGTTGGCTTTGCGGTCACACAGGCTCGGTCACGGGCACCTTGGGCGCCGCTCCGGCCGCGGGCGGCTGCCGGTGATCGCGCAGCACCGCGACGTCGGCGGGTTGCTGCTGCTTCACGAGCTCGGCCAGCGTGACGGCCGACAGGAACGAGAAGATGTGGTCGTTGAGGCTCATCCACAGGTCGTGCGTCATGCAGCGGCGGTCGTCGAGGCAGTTTTCCTTGCCGCCGCACTGCGTGGCGTCGATGGGCTCGTCCACCGCCTGGATGATATCGGCCACCGAGACCTGCGCCTGCGGCTTGGCGAGGTTGTAGCCGCCGCCGGGACCGCGGACGCTATCGACCAGGCCCGAACGGCGCAACTTGCCGAAGAGCTGCTCGAGGTAGGACAGGGAGATCCGCTGGCGGCCCGAGACCGCGGCGAGCGTGACGGGGCCGTGGCTCCCGTGCATCGCGACGTCGATCATGGCGGTTACCGCGAACCGCCCTTTCGTGGTCAAGCGCATGCTTGCATCCTCGTTAGGTCAGGACGGACGCGTTCGGCGTATTGTCCTGGACAACATATGATCCTATACCCGAACGTTTTAGTCAACTAAATCCGGGGCGAGTTCCTCACTCGAGCATCTTGTTGATCTGCTGCGGATCGAAGGCTTCGGCCACCGCCTTCGCGTCCCCGCAGTCGACGCCATCGCGGGCGAGTTGGGCGATGAGCTTGTTCAGGCGCTCGTCGCTCGCTGCCGCATGGTCGAGCAGTTGATGGATCGCCTGCACCATGGGGTCGTTCATGTCGGCTGCAATGGCGTAGGCGGAAAAGCCCATCTTGGTGGCGGTGGCCTCGCGCCGCTGCTGCTCGTCGGCCCCCACCACCCGCGCCGGGATGCCCACCGCCGTGGCACCGGCGGGAATGTCGCGCACCACCACGGCATTGGAGCCGATCTTGGCCTCATCGGCGATCAGGATGGGGCCGAGCACCTTGGCGCCGGCGCCGATCACCACGCCGCGCCCGAGCGTGGGGTGACGCTTGCCCTTGTTCCAGGACGTTCCGCCCAAGGTGACGCCGTGATAGAGCGTGCAGTCGTCGCCGATGATGGCGGTCTCGCCGATCACCACCCCCATGCCGTGGTCGATGAACACGCGGCGCCCGATCGTCGCGCCGGGGTGGATCTCGATGCCGGTGAACCAACGGCTCCAGTGCGCGAGCCACCGCGCAAGCCAGCGGAGGTTGGCTCGCCAGAGCCGGTGGGTGAGGCGATGCCAGACGAGCGCGTGCAAGCCCGGATAGCAGGTCAGCACTTCCCAGCGGGTACGCGCCGCGGGGTCCCGTTCGAAAACGCAGGCGATGTCTTCGCGGAGACGGGCAAACATGGCAGCGGGCGATGGCAAGCGGCTGAGCTAAATGTCGCAAGGCGCGGCGGGAGACGCCGCCGCGTGTTTCCGATTATTTTACTCGACTATTCGCAGGCCCCTTCGCGGCGCTAAACTGACCCGACAACGCCCACGGGCGGCGCTACGCCGACCCGCGGCTCACCCGGAGGAAAACAAGATGCGCTGCATCCGTTTCATCGCTGCGGCCGCGCTCGCCGCCGCACTCGCCGGGCCCGCAATGGCCCAGGACGTCGTCCTCAAGGTCCATCACTTCTGGCCACCCGGCGCGATGGGACCGTCCACGATCCTCGTGCCGTGGTGCGACAAGATCGCCAAGGAGTCGGGCAACCGCATGAAGTGCCAGATCTATCCCGCGATGCAGCTCGGTGGGACGCCGCAGAACCTCGTGGACCAGGTCAAGGACGGCGTGGTGGACGTCGTGTGGACGCTGCCCGGCTACACCGCCGGGCGCATCCCGATGATGGAGGTGTTCGAGCTGCCATTCATGTCGAGCAGCGCGCAAGCCACAAGCCAGGCCGCGTGGGACTACTACACGCAATACGGGAACAAGGAGTTCCCGGGCATCAAGGCGCTGGCCGTGCACGTGCACGACAACGGCTACATCCACACCAATCCGCGCCAGGTGAAGGTGATGGCCGACTTCAAGGGCCTGCGCATGCGGGCACCCACGCGGCAGACGAACAAGATGCTCGCGGCCCTCGGCGCCTCGCCCGTGGCCATGCCGCTGCCTGCGCTCGCCGAGGCCATCGGCAAGGGCGTGGTCGACGGCTACCTCCTGCCGTGGGAAGTGATCCCCAGCATCAAGGCCCACGAGCTCACCAAGTTCGAGAGCGAGACCGATCCCAAGTCGCGTGCCCTCTACACCGCGGTATTCCTCTTCGCGATGAACCAGGCCCGCTACGACAGCCTGCCACCCGACCTCAAGAAGGTCATCGACGCGAATTCGGGACTCGCCCTGTCCAAGCAGATGGGCGCGCAGTGGGATGCCTCGGCGCCTCCGGCGCGCAAGCTTGCCGTCGATCGCGGCAACACGTTCTACATGATTCCGGCGAGCGAGCTCGCCAACTGGGAGAAGGCCACGGCCAACCTGCCGGAGGACTGGGTGAAGGACGTGACGGCCAAGGGCAACGACGGCGCCATGCTGCTGAAGACCGCCCGCAACCTCATCGCCAAGTACGAGAAGCCGTAGGGCGGCCCGTACGCCCCCCCCCCCGCGGCGAAGGCCCGGCCGACCGCGGGGGCGGTGCACCTAGCGCAGCATCACCGCCACGAACACCAGGCCGGCCATCGCCACGGCGAGCAGCACGAGGTAGCTCATCGCGATGACGAAGGCCCGCAGCAGCCCCGCCCACCAGCGTCCGCCGTATACGACCTGCCGGGCCCGCATCGCGTAGTAGACGATCCAGAGCAGGAGCACGGTCTTCACGATGCCGATGGGCACGACCACGAGCGTGAGCAGCATCACCGCGGCGAAGGCGTGCAGGTGCGCGCTGTACACGAGGTGCTCGGCGTAGCGCTGCGGCCGTTGCGGGTAGCGACGGCCGCCGCCGAGATAGGCGAGCTTGAGCAGGAGCGCGAAGGCCGGCAGCAGGGCCACCATCGCATACGGGCCGTAGCGCAGGATGCCCACGTACAACCGCTCGGCCTTCTCCTCGCGCGGCAGCTTCCTGAACTGATCCCATCGCTTGCGCACCTGCGGCGGCAGGTACGCGTTCTCGTTGCCGATGCGCAGCGTGAGGTTGAGATCCTTGTCGAGGCCGAGGAACGTCGAACCGTCGCCGCTTTTGAGGATCGCGATCTCGTCGGCCACGGGCGCCGTGACCGGGCTCGGCGAGGCCGTGGCTCGTGGTGCGGCGCGCGCGCGCGCCTCGGGCGTGTCCTCGGCGGACTTCGTGGGGTCCGTGGCCGCCTTGTCGGAATCGACGAAGACCACTTCGTCGGAGAGGCTCCCCGGAGATTGCACGAGTCCCACCACGCCGAACAGCACGAGATAGAGCACGAGGAAGAGGCGCGCCGGACGGATGTAGCGTTTGCGGCGGCCGCGCAGGTACTCCTGGGTGAGGAAGCCGGGCCGCGCCACGAGCGCGGCCATCGTGCGCCAGAAGCGCCCGTCCAGCGAGACGTAGCGGCCCGCCGCCTCGCGCATGAAAGCGCTGAAGGTGGGCAGGACCACGCGGGTCTCCTGCCCGCAGTTGCCGCAATAGTGACCCGGAGCGTGCGCGCCGCAGTTGCGGCAGGTGTCCGGCGGGACGGCCGGCAACGGGGCAGGCGACACCGGAGGCGGCGCCGCCGCACGCGGGGCGTCAGCGGCGGAGTCCATGCGGGCGGTACACTGCGGCGTCTGCGTTCAGGGGCGTCATCGCATGCGTAGGATACTTTCTGTGCTCGCTTCCTGCGTGGCCCTCGTTGCCGCGCCGCCGCTCCTGGCCGCCGACGACGGCACCAAGGCCGTCGCGCCCTTCGCCTCCACCCCGATGTGGGTGGTGGACGAGATGCTCCGCCTGGCCGAGGTCAAGCCGGCGGACTTCGTGGTCGACTTAGGCTCCGGAGACGGCCGCCTGGTGCTCGCCGCCGTGGAGTCCTTCGGCGCGCGCAGCGGCTTCGGCGTGGACATCGACGCGTCACTCGTCGAGTACTCCAACCGCAAGGCAGTGCAGGACAGAGTCTTCGACCGCGCGCAGTTCTTCGTGCGCGACCTCTTCGACACGGACCTCGCGCAAGCGACCGTCGTGACCGTCTACCTGCTGCCCATCGCGATGGACCGCCTCCAGCGCAAGCTGCAGGCCGAGCTCGCGCCGGGCACGCGCGTGGTCTCGCACGACTATCCCTTCACCTCGTGGACGCCCAAACGCATCGTGGCGCTCGACGTCCCCGAGAAGAACGACTACACCGGACGTCGCAGCACGGCGCTCTATCTCTACGTGGTTCCTCCGCGGTCCTGACCCCATGAGCACAGTTGCCCCTGCCGCCGTCTCCGGCGCGCCCCGTCCCCTGCTGCGCGGCCGCGACGCGATCGCGATCGTCGTCGGCATCGTGATCGGCGCCGGCATCTTCCGCACGCCGCCGCTCGTGGCCCAGGTGACCGGCGATCCCGGGTGGACGCTCGCCGCATGGGTGGCGGGCGGCGTGATCTCGCTCATCGGCGCGCTGTGCTACGCCGAGCTCGCGAGCACGTATCCGCACGCCGGCGGCGACTACCACTTCCTCACGCGCGCCTACGGCCGCAATGCGAGCTTCCTCTACGCCTGGGCGCGCGCCACTGTGATCAACACGGGCTCGATCGCGCTGCTCGCGTTCGTGTTCGGCGACTACATGACGCGCATCGTCGACCTGGGCGCGCAATCCGCCGCGCTGTGGGCGGCGCTGGTGGTGGTGATGCTGACCGCCGTCAACATCGCGAGTCTGTCGGCATCGGCCCGCACGCAGAACTGGCTCACCGTCTGCGAGGTGGCGGGACTCCTGCTGGTGATCGTGGCCGGCGTGGTGGCGAGCCCGGCCAGCGGCCCCGCGACGTCCTGGTTCGCCTCCACGCCCGCGCTCGGCGCCGCGGGCCTCGCGATGGTGTTCGTGCTCTTGACCTACGGCGGCTGGAACGAAGCGGCCTATCTCTCGGCGGAGTTACGCGGCGGTCCGCGCGCGGTGGTGAGCACGCTGGTGGCGAGCATCGCCATCATCACGCTCCTGTACGTCGCGGTGAACCTGGCGCTGCTGTCGGGGCTCGGCTTCGGAGCGCTCGCGCAGAGCAAGGCCGCGCCTGCAGACGTCGTGGCCAGTGCCTTTGGGGGCGTGGTGGCCGGCATCCTCGCCGGCTTCGTGGCAGTGGCCACGATCACCTCGATCAACGCGACGATGCTCGTGGGCGCGCGCACGAATTACGCCCTGGCCGGCGACTGGAAGGCGCTGAGCCTCATCGCGCGCTGGAACGAGGCGCGCGGCGTGCCCACCCAGGCGTTCCTCGTGCAGGGCGCGCTGGCCCTGGCGCTCGTGGCCTTCGGCGCGGCCCAGAAGGACGGCTTCGAGGCCATGGTGGAATTCACCGCACCGGTGTTCTGGGGCTTCCTCACGCTGGTGGGCGTGGCGCTGCTGCTGCTGCGGCGCCGGGAGCCGGCGATCGCGCGGCCCTTCCGCGTACCGCTCTATCCGCTCACCCCACTCGTGTTCATCGCCGTGTGCGCCTACCTCTGCTACTCGAGCATCGGCTACGCGATGAGCCGCAGCGCCATCCACGTGAGCCTCGGCGTGATGGCCGTGGGAATCGTGGCGCTGGTGGTCACCCGTCTCGCCGGCCGCGGGCGATGAGCTGATCGATGCGCGCCAGGATGCCGCGCAGGATGTTCACTTCCTCCCGCTCGAGCCCGGCGCGGCCGAAGAGCCGGCGCAGCCGCGGCAGCAGGAGCCGCGGACGGGCGGGATCGAGGAAGCGCAAGGCCGCGAGCGTGCTCGCGGCGTGCGCATGCAGCGCCTCCGCCTCGTCATGCGTGGCCT